>JASJBO010000068.1 GCA_030066475.1 Myxococcota bacterium | reverse complement strand
GTGTGGTGGGTGGGGGGGGGGGGGGGGGGGGCGGGGCGGCGCCCCGCGCCCCCCGCCCCCCCCGCGGCTCTGTCGTCCTCGGCACCCTCGACGGCGCGCAACAGCGCCGCCGGTCCGCCCGCGATGAGGCCGACCACCCGTTCGGGCGCCAGCCCGAACGTCGGCGGGATCTCCGCCGCATCGAGACACCCCATGCGCCCGCTGGTCCCGGCCCCCACGTTGAACCAGCGCCCCCCCGAGCGCAGCACCGTCAGCAGCACGCGCGCCGCCCGCACGATCTGCGGCAGCTCCTTCTCGACGGCCTCCCAGGCGCGCCGGTCCTCGGCGTGGACGGCGGCCACCACCTCCTGGATGTCCCAGCGGTCGAGGTCGGCCGTTGCCTCGTGAACCGCTTCGGTGGCGGGGGACTCGCGATGGGGCGGGAACGGAGCGCGGGGCTCGGACGACAAGGCGCACGACCTCCTTGCTCTCGAAGTGGCCATTCGACGGCGCCGGGTGACATCGGACCGGCAGGGAATGGTGGTTCCCGGCGGATTTCCGGTGGATATTCGAACGGGTAGTGCGGGGCGCGCTGCGCCGAATCCTCCGGGGGCCTTGGGAGGGGGCAGAAGAGGGCTTCTGGGAGGGTGGTGGCTCGGGGGTGGGTAGCTGGCGCGGACCGGGCGTGGGGCGCGGGTGCTCGCGAGTGCGGCCGGCCTGCGCCGGTGCCGGGCGTTGCGGTGATGCAATGCCGACCGGGCGCAGTCGGCGCGCCGGGGTTCCGAAGGGGTGTCCGGCGCACGTGACAATCCGTG
Organism: Myxococcota bacterium; assembly: GCA_030066475.1. Next base: position 24,813 of record JASJBO010000068.1, on the reverse strand, counting down.
TGCGCGAGGAAATCCCCTCCCTGCGCACGCGCCGCTTCGTCGCCGAATTCCGCGCCTCGCTGCGCAAGGCCTGCGAGCGCGGCGAGTTCCGCGTGGCGCACTACTCGGTGCAGCGCGACCACGTCCACTTGATCGTCGAGGCGGCGGGGAAGCGTGCGCTGGGGTGCGGGATGAAGTCGATCTCCGCGCGCCTGGCGCGCGCGGTGAACCGCGTCTTCGCACGCAGCGGGCGAGTGCTGGATGGGCGCTATCACCTGCATCTGCTGCGGACGCCGCGCGAGGTGCGGAACGCTCTCGCTTACGTGCTGCTCAACGCGCGCAAGCACTGGCGCGAGCGGCGGGGGAAGGCGCCGCTGGTGCGGCTCGACGAGGCGTCGTCGGGGCGGTGGTTCGCGGGGTGGAAGCGGAGAGTGCCGGGGCCGAGGCCGGCGGGGGGGCGGGAGGTGGCGCTTCCGCGGAGCTGGTTGCTGCGTAGCGGCTGGCGCCGCTACGGGCTGGTGGATCCGGGCGAAGTCCCGGGCGGGCGCGAGGGGCGCTGACCGCATCCGGCACCGACCCAAGCCGCCTCCGGCGACGTGGCCCATCGAAGCGCCGACGCGACGAGCCAGCTCCGTCCCAGAAGCCCTCTTCTCCGGAAACCTTCGCCTACCGCTTCTCCGTCCGCTCGATCACCGCCCGCACCACCAGCGGCCAGGCGATCGTCGCGTCGGCGTAGACCTCGGCGAAGCGGCCGCCCTCGCTGGGCGGGACGAACTTGCCCCAGGAGACGCCCTCCTCGTACGAGCAGCCCGAGAGGCCGCCCCAGTGCTCGGGCTCGGGGCAGATGCGGACGGCGTAGCGGTAGCGCTGCAGCGGGAGGTTCAGCTTCAGGCGGGCGCTCAGGATCTCGAGGTAGGGCGCGACCTGCTGGGCCCAGTTGCGCGGGACGCCGCCGCCGATCGTGAAGATGCCGAGACGCCGGGCGGGGACGATGCGCTCGGTGAAGTCTTCGAGGTCGAGGAAGGGATCGAAGCGGATCGCGGGCCGGCCGTCGCGCACGCGGGCGCGGTTCCAGAGCGCGAAGTCGAGGCCGAGCTCGCTGTCGGTGAAGGCCGGGACGTAGACGGGCACGTCGCGCGCGACGGCGCTCTTCAGGATGGCGCGCTCGGCGGTGTGGCGGCCGAGGTCTTCGCCGATCAGGCGCGTCATGCGCGCGCTCGACAGCACTTCCCCGTCGGCCACCTTCTCGAGCGCGCGGCCCAGCACCTCCTCGGTGTCGTACAGGTTCTTCTCGAGCTCGATGGTGTCGTAGACGCGGTTGTAGCCCTTGCGGTAGAGCTCCTCGTCGTCCATGCCGGGCCGGTGCTTGAAGTGCAGCATGCCGGCGCCCTCGACCAGACCGTGGGTCATCAGCGCGCCGGTCGACACGATGGCCTGCACCCAGCCGCGGTCGATCATCTCGCACAGCACGAGCCCCTGCTTGGCGATGGTCATGGCGCCCGAGAGGGTCACGACGCGGAAGCAGTCCTCGTCGCGCACCATCTCCTCGAACACGTCGGCGGCTTCGCCGAGCCGACGGCCGCCGAAGGCGGTGCCCGCCATGCCGCGCACCAGCGCGTCGACGCTGCTGGCGGCACCCACGTCGAGCGGGTGGACCGGCTCCAGGCCGTCCTGGTGGCCGTCGCGTAGCTTTCCGATCTCCCGCGCGTTGCCCATCGAGCCCTCCTCGCGGCGGACCCTAGCGCGAGTCAGCGGGCAGCGGGGCCAGCTCGGCCGGGTCCGTGACGGGGAGGCTGCAGGTGACGCCGCGGCAGACGTAGGCGGTGGGGCGACCGTCCTGGGGCTCGCGGCCCGCGAGCCAGGTCGGGTCGAGCTGCGGCGGCGCTGCGGCGCCCGGGGCCGCGACGACGACACCGTCTTCGGGTGCGAGCAGGCGGCGCGCGCGCAGGGCCAGGGCACGGGTCGCGGCGTGGTCGGGCGCGCCGATCACCACGGCCACCGAGAGCCCGCGCTCGGCGAGCGCCGCGGCGCGCGCGAGCGTGGGGAACGCCTCGGGGTGGCGCTCCAGGGCGAACGCCTGCCCGCGCAGCAGCTGCTCGACGACGCGGCGCCACGACTCGTTGCCCGTGAGTGTCGCGGCGCGCAGCAGGCCGAGCGTCGCCATGCCGGCCGAGTGCGGCGTGGCGCCGTCGGGCTCGGAGCGCGGCCGCTGCGGCAGCGGCTCGGCGTCGGCCGCGGTCAGGAAGAGGTCCTGCTCGTCGGGGTCCCAGAAGCGCGCGATCACGTCGTCGGCCAGCGCGCTCGCGCTCTCGAGGAAGCGGTCGCCCGCCCCCGCGCGGAACAGGTCGAGCTGGGCCTCCAGCAGGGCGCCCACGTCCTCGAGGAAGCCCAGCACGTGGGCGCGCCCGCCATCGTAGCTGCGCAGCAGGCGGCCCTCGGCGTCGCGCAGGCGCTCCCATACGAAGTCGCTGGCGGCGACCGCGTCGCGCAGCATCGCGGCGTCATCGAGCAGGCTGCCCGCACGCGCCAGCCCCGAGATCGTGTAGGCGTTCCAGGCGGCCACGCGCTTGTGGTCGGTGTCGGGCGGGATGCGCGTCGAGCGCGCCGCGCGCAGCGCCTCGCGTTCGCCGGCCCACTCCGCGCGCGGGCGCCGCGCGGCGTCGACCAGGTGCGACGTGCCGTGCTCGAAGTTGCCCGGCACCCCGACGCCGTACGCCGCGCCGAACGCCGCCCCGCGCTCGGCACCCAGCACGTCGCCCAGCTGCTCGGGCGTCCAGACGTAGAAGCGCCCCTCCTCGCCCTCGCTGTCGGCGTCCTGGCTGGCGAACCAGCCGCCGTCGGGGCCGGCCATCTCGCGGCGCAGGTAGGCCACCGTCTCGCGGATCGGCCATATCAGGTCGTCGTCGCGGGCGCCGCCGCGCCGCCAGGCCTCGGCGTAGACGCGCAGCAGCAGGCCCTGGTCGTAGAGCATCTTCTCGAAGTGCGGGATCGTCCACGAGGCGTCCACGCAGTAGCGGTGGAAGCCGCCGCCGACGTGGTCGTAGAGGCCCCGCCGTGCCATCTCGTGGCAGCTGAAGACGACGTGCTCGAGCGCCTCGCGCGCCTCGGCCTCGGGCAGCACGTCCACCGCGGCCAGCAGTGCGTCGAGCCCGGTCGGGGTCGGGAACTTGGGGCCACCCTGGCCCAGGCCCCCGCGCTGGCGGTCGGCGCCCTCGAGGATGCGCGCCGCGGCCTGCGCCAGCGTGGCGCGGCCGGGCAGCTCCGACGCCACGCCCTGGAGCCGCTGCGCCAGCACGGCGAGCGCCTGCGCCGCGGCCTTCTCGACGTCGCCGCGCCGCTCGCGGTAGCTGCGCGCGATCTGGTCGAGCACCTGGCGGAACGACGGCAGACCGTGGCGCGGCTCCGGCGGGTAGTAGGTGCCGCCGTAGAAGGGCCGGCCGTCGGGCGTGCAGAAGACCGTCAGCGGCCAGCCGCCGTGGCCCGCCAGACGCACCACGTAGTCCATGTAGATCCGGTCGACGTCGGGCCGCTCCTCGCGGTCCACCTTGACCGGGACGAAGTCGCGGTTCATGAGCTGGGCGGTGCCCGCGTCCTCGAACGACTCGCGCTCCATCACGTGGCACCAGTGGCAGGCGCTATAGCCGATCGAGACGAGCAGCGGCTTGTCCTCGGCACGGGCGCGCTCGAGGGCCTCCGCGCCCCACGGATACCAGTCCACCGGGTTCCGCATGTGCTGGCGCAGGTAGGCGCTGGTCTCTTCGGCGAGCCGATTGGTCGGGGGCTCGGGGGTCGCGTCGGCCATGGTGAGCGCAGGGTAGCGGGCGGACGGCGCGACGCTCAGCGGTCTCCGGCAGCCGCCGGCGCGGGGGGCGGCACGCCGATCGCCTCGGCGAGGTAGGGAAGGGCCTGCTGGGCCAGGTTCAGCTCGGGCGCCAGGCGCTTGCCCAGGCCCTCGGCGGTCGCGAGCGCGATGTTCACCATCGTCATGTGGCTCTTGGCCTGGATGCGGTGGCGCCGCAGGACGTCGAGCAGGCGGCCGATCTCGATCGTGAGCTCCACGTTGCCGAGGCCGCGGTGGCGCAGGCGCTCGACGAACTCGCACACCTCGCGCTCGTAGCGCTCGTAGTCCGGCGTCGCCGCATGCGGCGCGTGCTCGTGGAACAGCCGCGCCACGGTGCGCCCGTCCCCGGTGGCGAACGCGAACAGCACCTGCGCGGTCGAGATCCGGTCGGCTTCCGCCATCTCGCCGACCAGACCGAGATCGAGCAGCACCACGCCGTTGGCCTGCGTGAAGCGCAGGTTGCCGGGGTGGAGGTCGGCGTGCACGAAGCCGTCGCGGAACACCATGCGGCACACGCAGCGCATGCCGGCCTCGACCACGCGGGCGACGTCGACGCCGCTGGCCTCCAGCTCGCTCTCCTGGATGGCTTCCACGAACTCCATGGTCAGCACGCTGTCCGAGCACAGCGCGGGCACCAGGCGTGGGAAGTGCACGTCGGGATCGTCGGCGAAGTTCGCCCGGAAGCGGCGGTTGTGATCAGCCTCCCGGTCCAGGTGGATCTGGGTCTCCACGGCGTCGCAGAACTCCCCCACGGCCGCCTCGAGCGCCACCAGCCGCAGCGTCGGGACCCAGCGCTCGAGGTTCCGCGACGCGAACCGCAGAATGCTGCGGTCGAGCGCGACCTTCTCGAGGAGGTCCGGGCGCCGCACCTTCACGGCCACCGTCTCGCCGCTCTCGCGCAGCACCGCGCGGTGCACCTGCGCGACCGAGGCGGCCGCCACCGGCTCGCGGTCGAACGACGTGAACAGCGCCCCGAGCGGCTGGCCCAGGCTCGCCTCGATCGTATCCTGCACCTGCGAGTACGGGAACGGCGGGACGCGGTCGCGCAAGGTGGCGAGCTCCGCGATCATCGCGGGCGGCAGCAGGTCGGCGCGGGTCGAGGCGATCTGGCCCACCTTGATGAAGGTGGCGCCCAGCCGGTTGCTCGCGTGCACCAGGGCGGCGCCCAGCGCGCCGAGCCAGCCGTCGCGTCCGCGCCGGCGCCAGCCCTCGCGCAGCAGCACGACCCCCGCTCCGCAGGCGGCCGCGACCGCCTGGAGCAGCCGCGCCGCCACGCGCAGCGCGTGTCCTCGACCGGGAGGCGGGAGCATCGGGCCGGGAAGCTACCCTCGGCGCGCCGACGACGCCCGACCCGACTCCGGAGGAACCCATGACCCGTTCGCCTTCCACTCTCCCGCGCCGCGCGAGCACACCGTGAGCGGGCGCTTCGATGGGCGCGTGGTGCTCGTCACGGGCGCCGCCTCGGGCATCGGCGCGGCCGCGGCCCGGCGCTTCGCGGCCGAGGGCGCCCGTGTGCAGCTCGGCGATCGCAACACCGAGGCGGGCGCCGCGCTGGCCGACGAGCTGGGCGACGCCGCGGCTTTCCGCGAGGTGGACGTGCGCGAGCTCGAGCAGGTGGAGGCGCTCACCGACGCGGCGGTCGAGCGCTTCGGGCGGCTCGACGTCGTGTTCAACAACGCCGGCATCGGCGCCTTCGGGCAGGCGCCCGACCTCGACCCGCAGACCTGGCACGAGGTGATCGCGGTCGACCTGCACTCGATCTTCTACGGCTGCCGCGCCGCCATCCCCCACCTGCGCGCCACCGGCGGCGGCGCAATCGTGAACACCGCCTCGATCTCGGGCCTGTACGGCGACTACGGACTGGGCGCCTACAACGCCGCCAAGGGCGGGGTGGTGAACTACACGCGGACGCTGGCGATCGACCACGCCCACGAGAGCATCCGCGTGAACGCGGTGTGTCCCGGCCCGATCGACACGCCGCTGGCGCGGGGCCTGATCGAGCACCCGCGCGTCGGGCCGGAGTACGCCCGCCGCATCCCGATGGGCCGGGTCGGTCGTCCCGAGGAGGTGGCCGCGGCCGTCTGCTTCCTGGCCTCGGACGACGCGTCGTACGTGACCGGCGAGATGCTGGTGATCGACGGCGGCGTGACCGCGGCGACCGGGCAGCCCAACTTCACGCGCGAGCTGCTGGGCACTAGCTGACGGGACTTCGCGCTCGCGTGGCGTGCTGCGCGTCGGCTCGCGTTCGCGCCGACGCCGTGGCCGAGCGCGCGCGCCACGCGATGCCGAACAGGCAGAGCGCGTAGAGCCCCACCAGCCAGGAGCCGGGCGCCAGGATCAGGTAGCGCGGCACGCCCGCTTCGTTCAGGAACAGCGCCGCGGCGTTCAGCCACATCAGGAGCGCGAGCGCCAGCGCGTGGTCCCAGCGCGGCAGGCGCCAGGCGTGGATCACGACCGGGACCACGGCGATCACGTAGTAGTAGTAGGACGCCTGGAGCGTGAGCGGCAGCAGCGCGAAGCCCAGCAGCACGGCCTCCGGGACCGGCACGCGCGGCGCGAGGGCCAGCACGGCGGCGGCGAACAGCAGCGCCAGGACCCGCAGGGCGGGGGCCTGGAGCGCCATCAGGCGGCGCTTGTTGTCGAGCAGCGCGCGCGACGCCCCCTGCTCGGGCGACAGCTCGCCGCGCCAGGCCGCTGCGACGGGCAGGCCCACCCGCATGACCGAGACGTTCTCCGGCGCGGCGTGCACGCCGATCTTCTCGGCGAACGCGCCGAACGAGGCGGCGCCGCCGTCGAGCAGCGCGGCCCCGGCGAGCAGCGCGCCCGCGCCCGCGAAGCCGAGGGCGAGGCGCCGCCCGCGCTCGTCGAGGCGCCGTGCCGCCCAGGCGCGGCGCAGCTCCTGCGCCGCCACACCCGCGAACAGCAGCACCGGGAACAGCCGCAGCCCGGCGGCGCCCGCCAGCGCCGCCCCGGCGCCGAGCGCGCGGCCACGCTGGAGCAGGCACACCGCGACGACGGCCAGGGCGACCCAGTCGTAGCGGAACAGCGCGGTGCCGATCGGCGGCCAGCGCGACGCGAACGAGCTGGCCAGGAACGCCAGCGCCACCCAGAACGCGAGTCCGCCGAACGCCCACGCCACGCAGCCGAGGGCCACGGCGAGGAACACCAGATCGAGCGTCGCCACGAGGGGCAGCGCCGACGCCGGCGTCATGCGCGCCAGGGCGCCTCCGAGCAGGTGCCAGACGGGGCTCGCGTTGGTGCCCCGGTCGATGAACACGCGCTCCCAGGTGCGCGGCGTCAGGCGTGGCTGGAACCAGGCCAGGTCGGCGCGAAAGGCCTCCCAGCGCGCCGGCTCGAAGTGACGCGTGCAGGCAGCGGGGTCGGCGAGCGCGGTGTCGGCAGCGGTCACCTCGTAGCTGGCGAGGTCGCGCACCAGGTCGACGTGCTCGAAGCGCGGCGCGGCCTGCTCGCGATCGGCCACCAGCGCGCAGGCGTAGAGGCGCTCGGTCCCCAGCTCGGCGCGGTACTTGCCGCCCATGTAGTAGTGGAAGACGTCGTAGGCCTCGACGCCCCCGGGCTGGACCTCGCGCTCCCAGGCCGCGTAGTTGGCGACGGCGAGCAGCGCCAGCCCCGCGAGCGGTGCGCCCGCCGCCAGGCGGGTGGCGAGCGGACGGCGCCGCGCGCTCGCCGCGAGCCAGGCGGCGAGCGGCAGCGCCACCAGCAGCCAGCCCTTGAGCGACTCGTGCCGGCTCCACGAGAGCGGTGGCAGCGCGGGCCACTGGGGGCCGGCAGCCTCGCTGCTGGATCCGTCCCAGGCGTCGAGCCAGGCGGCGGGGTTGGTCTCGTAGAGCTTTTCGAGGACGTCGGAGGGCAGCGCCAGGCCGCCCAGGCGGCCGGTGGGGTCGATGTCGTCGCGCGTGTAGCGGCTGTAGCCGGCCGCCAGCGGCAGGACGAAGCTCTCGCGCTCGAGCTGCGCGCGCGCGCCCAGCATGACCTCGAGGATCCACGGCACCGTCTTCTCGCGGTTCCCGGTGACCACCATGTCGGTCCCCATCACGAAGCGGTCGGGGTACGCGGTGATCAGCTCGCGCCAGACGTCGCGGTGCTCGGCCATGCGCGCCAGGCCGTCCACCAGGATGCGGCGCGTGCCCAGGCTCGTGTCGAGGCGCAGGCGCGGGTAGCGGTCGAGCAGGCGCCGCAGCATGGCCAGGTTCTCGGCGCTGGGCACCCAGAAGACCACCGCGTAGTGCGCCACCACCACGTTCAGGTCGGGGTGGGCCTCCATCACGCGCTCGAACTCGGCCAGGTAGCGGGGCAGGCGCACGTGCCAGAGCACCGGCAGCCCGGTCTGCTCGGCCCAGGCGTAGAGCGGCATCATGTTGGGCGCGTCGAGCGGCCGGTCGTGGAAGCGCGAGTGGCCGCTGTAGAGCTTCAAGCCGCGCGCGCCGGCCGCGACGTCGGCGCGCAGCGCCGCCAGGGGATCCTCCCATTCCGGCGACACGGCCGTGAAGGGCACCACCTCGTCCGGATGCTCGCGCGCGCCGGCGAGGATCTCCTCGAGGTTCTCGCGGATGCCCGCCTGCTTCGAGCCCTTGCCCCAGATCGTGAACTCGGGGCTCGCGACGAACACCGTGCGCCGGATGCCGGCGGCGCGCGCCGCCGCCAGGTACTTGTCGAGGTGGTCGCGCCGCATCAGGTGCTCGTGCGCGTTGGTGATCGCGAAGTCGTCCGGCCCGGCGCCGCCGCGCTCGAGCCGGTGGCGCAGCAGCGCGTTCTCAGCCTCGAGGGCCGCCAACCGCTCGGACTCGCTCGGCGGTGTGTCGCAGCCGCCGACCAGCGCCGCGAGCAGCGCCAGGGCGAGCGGACCGGCGCGCAACTCAGCCGCCCTCGGCGCGACCGGGCGCGGTCGCGGCGCCGTCCATGCGCAGGAAGCGGCGCGGCGTGGTCTCGTAGATCGCGCGCAGCGTCTCGTCGTCGAGCGCGAGCCCGTGCATCAGCCAGCGCGGCTCCATGAAGAAGCGGAACTTGCGCGACTCGAGCAGCTGGAAGTACGAGCGCAGCGTGTCGTCGATGTAGGCGTCGTCCTTGCTCTGCTCGAGCACCATGTCGGAGGCGAACATCACCTTGTCGCGGTTGCGCGTCAGCCAGTCGCGGGAGCGCGTGCGCCACTTCGCCAGCGCCTCGAAGCCCTCCAGGTGGAACTGGTGCCAGCCGAAGCTCACGTCCGTATACAGGTTGGGGTAGCGCTCGAGCAGGGCCTCGAGCCGGGCCAGCCGCTTGGCGGTGTTCTTGTGCAGGCCGAAGTGGGGGACGTTGACGCGCAGCTCGGGGAACGCGTCCATCAGGCGCACGAACTCGTCGCGGTACTTGATCAGGTTGACGTGCAGGGTGATGGGGAGCTGCGTCTGCTCGAGCCAGGCGAACAGCGGCCGCAGCCGCGGGTCGTCGAGCGGCATCACGTGGAACGGGCCCTTGCCGTGCTGGCCGCCGTGGCCGAGGTAGAGCTTGACGCCGTCGGCGCCCTTCGCGACGTACTGCTGGAGCCGGGCCAGCGCGTCGAAGGCCTCCGGGTCGAGCGTCACGAACACGCAGAAGCGGTCGGGGTGCTCGCGCCGGATCGCCAGCAGCCGCTCGTTGTTCTGCTCCCAGCGCTCGAAGCCGAAGCGCGGATTCAACGTGAAGGTGTACCACGACGAGCCCATCAGGCAGGTGCGCTCGATGCCGAAGCGGTCCATCGCGGCGAGCAGGCGCTCGGCGTGGTAGGCGTCCACCACGTGCTCGTGCACGTCGATCACGCGGAAGCGGCGCGGTCCGAGCGTCGTGGTCTCGATCCCGGGCACGGTCTTGCGGCTGTAGGCGAGGTTCTTGGGTGCCTCCGCCGCAGTCCGGGTCGCGGACGCCGCCTCGTCGTCTGGCTCGATGGGCTGGGCCCAGGCCAACCCGGCCGCGACGCCGGTGGCGACGGCCATCACGAGACAGCAGCGGCGTGAGACGGATCCCGCGAGCACCTATCCTCCTCGGCTTGTCGAAGCCGATCCGGAAGGTACACGTGGGTCGCGCGGCCCGCTGCGCGCTGCTCGCCCTGCTGTCGGTCGCGTGCGCGACGCCGCGACCGGTGCTGCGCGTCGGGACCAGCGGCGACTACGCCCCCTTCTCGGTCGACGGCCGCGGCTTCGACGTCGAGGTGGCCGAGCACCTGGCGGCGGATCTCGGTCGCGAGCTCGAGTGGGTCTCGTTCCGCTGGCCCGAGCTGCGCGCCCAGGTCGAGGCGGGGGCCTTCGACGTGGCGATGAGCGGCGTCACCTGGCGGCCGGAGCGGGCGGTCAGCGGGCTCCTCACGCGCGCCGTCGCCGCCGGCGGCCCGTGCGTGCTCGGCGCGCCGGACCCGGCGCGCGTGGGCGTGAATCGCGGCGGCGCCCTGGAGCGCTGGGCGCGCGCGCACTTCGACGTCTCGCGGATCGCGACCGTCGACGACAACCGCTCGCTCCCCGGGCGGCTCGAGCGCGGCGAGTTCGACGCGATCGTGACCGACTCGTTCGAGCTGCCGCACTTCCGTCGCGCCGGCGTGCCGGCGCGCTGCGAGCCGCCGGCCGATCGCAAGGTGTACTGGATCGCCCCCCGCCGGGTCGCCGAGCTGTCCGCGCCGATCGACGCCTGGCTGGTCGAGCACGAGGGCTGGCTCGACGAGCGCCGCGCCGCCTGGCTGGGCGGCTCCGCGCCGCGCACCGAGGTGGACCACCTGCTCGACCTGCTGGCCCGCCGGCTCGGCCTGATGCCCGCGGTGGCGCGCTGGAAGCACGAGCGCGGCCTGCCGATCGAGGACCGTGCGCGCGAGCGCCGCGTGCGCGAGGCCGCTCGCGGGCGCGCCGCCACGGGCGGCCTCGACCCCGTGTCGGTCGAGGGGCTGTTCGGGCTCCAGATCGAGCTCGCCAAGCGGATCCAGCAGGAGCCGCCCCGGCGCGCGCCGCGTCTCGATCTGGGGCACGAGCTGCGGCCCGCGCTGGGCCACCTGGGCGACCGCATCGTCGCGTCGCTGGCCCGGCTGGCGCCGCTGGTGCCCAGCCAGCTCGACGCGGCGGACTGGGCGCCGCTGCACGCCTGGCTCGACGCCTCGGAGCACGCCCGCCTGCGCGCCGCGCTGCTCGCCGTTCGCCCGGCCCCCAGTCGCTAACATCCCGCTCCCGTGTACGACGTGCTCCTGAAGCCCGATCGCGACCGCTCCGCGCGGCGCCGCCACCCGTGGGTGCTCTCGGGCGCCGTGGCGAGCGTGGCCGGAGAGCCCGAGCCCGGCGCCTGGGTGCGCGTGGTGGCGGCCGATGGGGAGCCGCTCGGCCACGGGCACTGGTCGCCGGCCTCGCAGCTCCGGGTGCGACTGCTCACCTTTGGCAAGGAGCCGCCGGCGGAGGACCTGATCGCGCAGCGGGTGGCCGCGGCCGTCTCGCGCCGCGCCGACGAGCCCCTGCTCGGCGACACCGACGCCGTGCGACTCGTGAACGCCGAGGGCGACGGGCTGCCCGGGCTCGTGGTCGATCGCTACGCGGACGCGCTGGTGGTGCGGAGCGCGAGCGCCGGCATGCACGCGCGCCGCGACGAGATCGCGCGCGCCCTGCGCGACGCCACCGGGGCGGCCTGTGCGCTCGAGCGACCTGATGCTGCGGCGGCGCGCCGCGAGGGCATCGCGGCGCTGCCCGGCACGCTGTGGGGCCAGGCGCCGGACGCGCCGGTGTCGATCCGCGAGCGCGGGCGTCGCTACCGTGTCGACGTCCGGCACGGGCAGAAGACCGGCTTCTACCTCGACCAGCGCGACGCGCGCGACCTGGTCGAGGCGCTCGCCCCCGGACGCCGCGTGCTCGACCTGTTCGCCTACACCGGCGCCTTCTCGGTGGCGGCGGCGGCCGGCGGCGCGCGCTCGGTCGCGCTGGTCGATGGCTCCGCCGAGGCGCTGGCGCTGGCCGAGCAGAACCTGGAGCCGTTCGCGGGCAAGCTGCGCGTGCGGGTCGAGCGCGCCGATGCGTTCCGCTTCGTGCGCAGCGACGGCGGCCGCTACGACCTGCTCGTGGTCGATCCGCCGCCGCTGGCGCGCCGCCGCGGCGACGTGCCGCGCGCCTCGCGCGCCTACAAGGACGTGCTGCTGTTCGCACTCAAGCGCGCCGAGCCCGGTGCGTTGCTGCTCGCGTTCTCGTGCTCGCACCACGTGGGCCCCGACCTGTTCCGCAAGATCGCCTTCGGCGCCTCGCTCGACGCGGGCCGCCCGCTCCAGGTGCTGCGCGAGCTGGGCGCGCCCGTCGACCACCCGGTTGCCCTCGACCATCCGGAGGGCCGCTACCTGACCGGTCTGCTGCTGCGCGCATGAGCGGCGCGGCCGGACAGGGCGGAGCGCGCGCGCGGGCCTTCGTGCTGTCTCACGGCGACGACTTCGCCCGCGCCCGGCTGGCGGCGCAGGACGGCGACGCCGGCGCGCGCGCGAAGGCGCTCGAGGCGCTGCAGCGGGTCCAGGACGAGACCGGCGCGTTCGCGCCGCGCGGCGCCGCGGTGGCCGGCCCCGGCAATCTGGCCGGGACGCTGGCCGCGCTCGCCGCCCTCGACGCGCTGCACGCTCTCGGTGGCGGGCGCGAGGTCGCCGCCGCCGCGCGCTGGCTCGCGGGCGCCCAGGCCGACGACGGCTCGTGGGGCCCGGACGGAGCCGGCGCGAGCGCCCGCATCGTGTGGACCGGCCTGCTCGCCGGCTTCCTGGCGCGCACCGCGAGCGTGCGCCCCGCCGTGCTGCGCGCCGCCGGTGGGTTCCTCGCAGACCGTTGGGATGCCGGCCGGCTCGCCGGCGGGGACTTCGGTGCGCTCGCCGCGTTCGCGCACTTCTTCGCCAACCAGGAGCACGAGCTGTCCGACTCGGCGCTCCAGCGCTGCGGGCGCGAGCTCGAGCACGGAGTGCGCACCGGACGCCTGTCGGCCTGGCAGGCCGCGCGCGTGCTCACGCTGTGCGACGCCCACGGTCTGCCCGGCGCGCGCCTCGGCGCCGCCGAGGTGCGCGAGCTGCTCTGGGCGCAGCAGGCGGCCGACGGCGCCTGGCCCGGCGCCGAGGCCCCGCTCGCGTGGCGCGTCGACGCCACGCTCGACGCGCTGCGCGCGCTCGCCCGCTTCCCGAGGCCTGCCGAGGAGTCCCGATGCTGAACCTGGCCGCCATCCACGAGGCGCTGGCCGCGGCGTATCCGGAGCGCGAGTGCCTGGTGTTCCGCGACCGCCGGCTGTCCTGGGCGGACGTCACCGACCGCACGCGCCGGCTGGCGGCGCTGCTCGCCGCGCACGCTCTCGGCTGCCACCGCCCGCGCGCCGAGCTGGCCGGCTGGGAGTCGGGCCAGGACCACGTGGCGCTCTATCTGCACAACGGCAACGAGTACCTGGAGGGCATGGTCGGCTGCTTCAAGGCGCGCTGCGTGCCGGTGAACGTCAACTACCGCTACGTCGACGAGGAGCTGCTCTACCTGTTCGACGACTGCGACGCCCGGGCCGTCGTCTACCACGCGCGCTTCGCGCCCACGCTGGCGCGGCTGCGCGATCGGCTGGCCGGCGTGCGCCTGTGGATCCAGGTGGAGGACGGCTCGGGCGAGCCGCTGCTGCCCGGTGCCGTCGACTACGAGCAGGCCCTCGCCGCGAGCGATCCCGCCGCACCGCGCGACCTCTCGCCCGACGACCTCTACGCGCTCTACACCGGCGGCACCACGGGAATGCCCAAGGGCGTGCTGTGGCGCCAAGAGGACGTCTATCTGTCGGCGATCGGCGGCGCGGGCGCCCCCGACACGCTGGAGGCGATCGTCGACAAGGCGGGGACGCGCGCCGTGCGAGTCCTGCCGGCGCCGCCCTTCATGCACGGCGCCGCGCACTGGGTGGCGTTCAACGTCTGGTGCCTCGGAGGCGCGGTGGTGGTGCAATCGCACCCCGACCGGCTCGACCCGGACGACGTCTGGTCCACGGTCGAGCGCGAGCGCGTGACGCTGCTCACGATCGTGGGCGACGCCTTCGGGCGCCCGCTCGCCGACCAGCTCGCGCGCCGCGCCTACGACCTGTCCGCGCTGCGCACGATCAGCTCGGGCGGCGCCATCCTCACGGCGGCGCTCAAGGACGAGCTGCTCGAGCGCCTCCCCGGCGTGCGCATCCTCGACGCGCTGGGCTCCTCCGAGAGCGGCTCGCAGGCCTCGCAGGTCTCGAAGGCGGGCCGCCGCGCCACCACGGGCGACTTCGCCGTGGCGCCCGACAACGTCGTGCTGAAGGAGGACCTGTCCGGCCTGGTCGCGCCCGGGTCGGGCGAGGTGGGCTGGCTGGCGCGCCGCGGCCGCATCCCGCTCGGCTACTACGGCGATCCCGAGAAGAGCGCGCGCACCTTCCCCACCGTGGACGGCGCGCGCTTCGCGGTGCCGGGCGACCGCGCGGTGGTGGAGCCCGACGGGAGCCTGCGGCTGCTGGGCCGCGACTCGGTCACGATCAACACCGGCGGCGAGAAGGTGTTCGCCGAGGAGGTCGAGCACGCGCTCAAGCACCACCCGGACGTCTACGACACCGTGGTGGTGGGGACGCCGCACCCGCGCTGGGGCCAGCAGGTGACCGCGCTCGTGCGGCTGCGCCAGGGGGCGAAGCCCGACGAGGCCGCGCTCCAGGCGACCGCGCGCGAGCACGTCGCCGCCTACAAGACGCCCAAGGCGTTCGTGTTCGTCGACGAGCTGCTGCGTGCCCCGAGCGGCAAGGCCGACTACCGCTGGGCGAAGCGTCGGGCTGCGGAGGCGCTGGAGACCGCCGCAGGCTAAATGCCCGCCAGCGAGCCCCCCGGGGGTAGAGGCGGCGCTCCGATCGCGAGGGCTAGGGCTGGGAGCCTGCCCGGCAGAAGCCCCCTGCAAGCGCCCGGAGGGCGCGCGCAGTGAGGCGAAGCCGAACGAAGTCCAACAGCTAGTGGAAGCGGATTTCCCAATTGCTGTAAGCCGGCTCCGCGGGGCGACGGCAACCACAGCGGTCAAGACCCTGATAATCGGCGAATCCGCGGTTGGCGCGCCGCTTGCTTGGTACGGGATGTTTTCCCCTGCCCGCAGGGTGAGGAGGCTCATCCCGATGATCCGCAAACTCGCCGTCTCGCTCGCGGTCCTGCTGATCGCCCCCACCGTCCAGGCTTCGCTCTTCGACGTGACCGGGGCCAACGTCGTCGTCAGCGCGAGCCTGACGCCCGTCGGGGGCAGTGCGCCCATCCCCATTCCCACCTTGCCCGCGCCGGTCTCGCTCGACCTGGCCGGTGGCTTCCTGGCGTTCGACGCCGCAACACCCGCTCTGACCGACCTGAGCCTGGTGACGGAGCCCTTCGGCCAGATCGTGCTCGGCGGGCCGCTGACGGGCTACACGGTCGACCTCGGAGCCGTCGAGGTGCAGACCGGCGCCGGTGCGCTGAAGCTGGATCGACTCGGGAAGGACAGGGAGGGAGTTCTGATGCAGAGAAGACTGCTCATGCTGCTGGCTGGTCTGGTCGCTGCCCTGCTGGCCGGTCCGGCCCTCGCCCTGTCCGTGGGCGGTCCCGGGCTCGACGCGGGCTTCGGGTGCCCGAGCGGATCGGGGACCTGCGCCGCCAGCCAGACCTTCTCGCTGGACGCGATCGCGGCCGCAACGGGGTCGATCGACTTCGACGGCAGCACGCTGGACATCAGCCTGACGGTCGCCCAGTCGGACTTCAGCGGCTCGGGTGGCGCCGTCACCTTCACCAACACGACCTACGTGGCCACCGGCGTGACCGGCATGGTCGGCGGCAACACGGTGACGCTGGTGCCCTTCACCGGCAGCGTGGACGTCGACGGCACCCTCGACGGCGTTGGCTTCAACGATCTGGCTCCGATCACGACCGGCGCCTGCACGCTCGTCGGCGGCGAGCTGAGCACGTGCGGCATCACGTTCGGCCAGACCGGCTTCACGCTCACGGCGGACGGCGCCCCGACCGACTTCGTTCACACCTTCAACCTGACGCTCCCGGAGCCCGGCACGGCGATGCTGATGGCGCTGGCCGTGGTGGGCCTGGGCAGGCGCTTCCGGCGCTAGCGCTCAGCGGAGCTCTTCGGCGAAGGCGCGGATGCGCCGCGCGTTGATGCCCAGGTCTCCCTGACCGTCGCGCGACTTCGAGCGTACGTCCACCACCGAGCCGCCGTCCGCCGGACGCACGCGCACCACCACGTCGTCGACGAACTGGAACAGGCTCGAGGTGTCCGCGGCCTCGAGCAGGCCGGCGGCGGCGTCGGAGCGCTGGACCTGCCAGCCCAGCGCGAGCGCGGCCTCGCGGGCGCGCTCGAAGGCCTCGGCCGGCGGCGCGGCGACGCGGATCGGCGCCAGGTCCGGGTAGGCAGCGCGCTGCTGGGCGGCGAAGCCGTCGGGGTAGCCCATGTCGCGCCCCTGGTTCGGCGTGAGCTGGCCTGCCTGCACGAAGGCGGGCGGGTCGTCGGGGCTCGTCGTGATGTCGTTGATGCGCGGCAGCCCGCGTCCCGGCAGGGCGCCCACGAGCACGAGGCCGACGACCAGAGCGCCCACGCCGAGTCCGGCGAGGGCGCGAGGGCGCCCGGGCCGCGCGCGGGTGGCGAGCAGGCCCAGGCCGCCGACCACCATGGCGAGCAGCGCGTCGAGGGCGGCGAGCAGGAAGAGCTGGAAGCCCGTCATGGGCGCCACCACGCCCAGGTGCGCCAGCGCCACGCCGAGGGCGACGCCCAGCACCGCGAGGAAGGCCAGGACGGCGGCCGCCGAAGCCAGCAGCGAGCTGCGTTCGTTCACGGGCCTCTCCTCCCCCGAGCGGTCCGGCGGACGATACCACGGGGGAGCGACGCGCGTGTGATACGCTCCGCCGCCGCGGAGGTCCCCCTTGAACGATCCGGTCCTGCTCGAGCGGCGCGGCCCTGTCGCGCTCCTCACCCTGAACCGCCCCGACGTCCTGAACGCTCTCGACACCGCGACGCTCGACGCGCTGCGCGACGCCGCGTCCGGGCTCGCCGGCGACGCCTCGCTGCGCGCCCTGGTGCTGACGGGCAGCGGCCGCGCCTTCGCGGCGGGCGCGGACATCGCGGCGATGAGTCAGCTCGGCCCCGCCGAGGCGCTCGCCTTCAGTCGCCTCGGCCACGCGAGCTTCGCCGCGTTCGAGGCGCTGCCCGTGCCGACCATCGCGGCGGTGAACGGCTTCGCGCTGGGCGGCGGCTGCGAGCTGGCCTGCGCCTGCGACTGGATCTACGCGTCGAGCAAGGCGCGCTTCGGCCAGCCCGAGGTGAACCTGGGCCTGATCCCCGGCTTCGGCGGCACCAGCCGGCTGCTGCGCCGCGTGGGCGTGGCGTGGGCCAAGGAGCTGGGGCTCTCGGGCGAGCCGATCGACGCCGAGACCGCGCTGCGCATCGGCCTGGCCAACCGCGTGTTCGAGCCCGACGCGCTGCTCGACGCCACGCTGAAGGTGGCGGACCAGATCGCCGCCAAGGGCCCGCTCGCGGTGTCCACTGCCAAGCGCGTGCTCCAGGAGGGGCAGGACGCGGACGTGCGCGTGGCGCACGCGCTCGAGCAGCAGGCGTTCGGAGCGCTCTTCTCGAGCGACCAGGCGCGCGAGGGCATGGCCGCGTTCCTGGACAAGCGCGACCCGAAGTTCGAGTAGGGCGGGGCCTCAGGAGGCCGCGAAGCCGCTGGCGTAGGGCAGGGCGCCCGCCGTCGCCTCGATCGCGTCGCCGGCCTCGAGCAGCACGGCGGTGGCGTCCCAGCTGCCCTCGGTGAGCTGACGGCGCGCGCCGTCGGGCATCGCCACGCGCTGGGTCCCCGCGCGCGAGGTCAGGGTGCCGGCCTCGAGGTCGAGCGCCAGCTCCTGCGCGGGGTCCAGCTCGACGCTCTCCATCAGGCGCTCGAGCTCGTCGGGCGCGAGCGTTACGCACGGCAGACCGAGCGCGGTGCAGTTGCCGAAGAAGATCTCGGCGAACGACTCGCCCACGAAGGCGCGGTAGCCGAAGCGCATCAGCGACTGGGGCGCGTGCTCGCGCGACGAGCCGCAGCCGAAGTTGCGGCCGACGATCAGGATCGAGGCGCCGGCGAAGCGCTCGTCGTCGAGCGGGTGGTTGCCCTTGGCCTGCTCGCGGTCGTCCTCGAAGGCGTGCTCGCCGAGCCCGTCGAAGGTCACGCAGCGCAGGAAGCGCGCCGGGATGATGCGGTCGGTGTCGATGTCGGTGCCGCGCAGCGCGCAGCCACGGCCCCTCACGTGAGTCACCGGATCGGCGGCCATCACAGCACCTCCCGTACGTCCACCACCTGCCCCTTCAGGGCAGCGGCCGCCACCATCGCGGGCGACATCAGCAGCGTGCGTCCGGTCGGAGAGCCCTGGCGGCCCTTGAAGTTGCGGTTGCTCGACGAGGCGCACAGCTCGTTGCCGCGCAGCTTGTCGGGGTTCATCGCCAGGCACATCGAGCAGCCCGGCTCGCGCCAGTCGAAGCCCGCGGCGCGGAACACCTCGGGCAGGCCCTCGGCCTCGGCCTGGCGCTGCACCTCCTGCGAGCCCGGCACCACGAAGGTGCGCACGCCCGCCGCCACCTGGCCGGTGCGCGCCACCCGCGCCGCCTCGCGCAGGTCGGAGATGCGCCCGTTGGTGCACGAGCCGATGAAGGCCACGTCGATCTTCTGGCCCGCGATCGGCTCGCCCGCCTTCAGCTCCATGTGGGCCAGGGCCTCGGCGAACGAGGCGCGCTCCGCCACCTCGACGTCGTTCGGGCTCGGCACCGGCTCGTCCACGCCGATCGCCTGGCCGGGGTTGATGCCCCAGGTGACGGTCGGCGCGATGTCGGCGCCCTCCAGCTCGACGCGGTCGTCGTAGTCGGCGCCGGGGTCGCTCGCCATCGAGCGCCACCAGGCGACGGCGCGCTCGAAGGCCGCGCCCTCGGGCGCGTAGGCGCGCCCCTTCAGGTACTCGAAGGTGGTCTCGTCGGGATTCACGTAGCCGACCCGCGCGCCGCCCTCGATCGACATGTTGCAGACCGTCATGCGCTCCTCGAGCGTCATCGCCTCGAGCACCGGGCCCGCGTACTCGTAGGCGTAGCCGATGCCGCCCTTCACGCCGAGGCGCCGGATGATGTGCAGGATCACGTCCTTCGCGTAGACGCCGGCGGCGAGCTTTCCGCCCACCGCGATGCGCCGCACCTTGGGGCGCGCCGCCGCCATGCACTGGGTGGCGAGCACGTCGCGCACCTGGCTGGTGCCGATCCCGAACGCGACCGCGCCGAAGGCGCCATGGGTCGAGGTGTGGCTGTCGCCGCAGGCGATCGTCATCCCCGGCTGGGTGAGCCCCAGCTCGGGCCCGATCACGTGCACGATGCCCTGCCGCCCGCTCTCGGGCCCGAAGAAGCGGATGCCGGCGTCGGCCGTGTTGCGCTCGAGCGCCTGCATCATCTGCTCGGCCAGCTCGTCCGAGAGCGGCCGCGCCTGCGAGTCGGTGGGGATGATGTGGTCCACCGTCGCGAAGGTGCGCTCGGGGAAGCGCACCCGCAGGCCGGCCTCGCGCAGCGCCTCGAAGGCCTGCGGGCTGGTGACCTCGTGGATCAGGTGGAGCCCGATGAAGAGCTGCGTCTGCCCGCTCGGCAGCTCGCGCACAGTGTGGGCGTCCCAGACCTTGTCGAGCAGGCTCCTGCGTCCACTCATCGGGTGGTCCTCGCTCCGAAAGCGTGGGCATAGCACCCGGCGCCGTGGGCTGCCCGGTGGCCGTGGTCTATGGTGCGGCGATGGAGCTGCTGCACAACGTCCAGGTCCCTCCCGGGGAGGGCCCGTTCCCCACCGTGCTGGCGCTGCACGGCTGGGGCGCCAGCGCGCACGACCTGTTCGGCCTCGCCCCCATCTTGCACGGCGGCGAGGCGCTGGTCTTGTGCCCCCAGGGGCCGATCGGCGTCGACATCGGCCAGGGCATGGTCGGCTTCGGCTGGTTCCCTATCTCGATGGGTCGCCCGCCCGATGCCGAGGAGTTCGCGGTGGCCTCGCGCCGGCTGGGCGACTTCCTCGACGCCGCCGTCGAGCGCTACCCGATCGACCCCACGCGCCTCGTGCTGCTGGGCTTCAGCCAGGGCGGCGTGATGGCCTACGACCTGTTCCTGCGCCAGCCCGAGCGCTTCGCGGGCCTGGCGGCGCTGTCGTCCTGGCTGCCCGGCGACCTCGCCACCGGCGCCCCGCCGAGCGACGAGCACAAGGGCCGGCCGGTGCTGGTGATGCACGGCACGCAGGATCCGATGATCCCCGTCGACCGCGCGCGCGAGTCGCGCGACACCCTGCTGCGCTACGAGGTGAACTTGAGCTTCCGCGAGTTCGACATGGGCCACGAGATCAACCCCGAGGCCCTGCGCGCGCTGCTCGAGTGGATGGAGGACCGCGTCTTCCAGCTGATCCAGCTGGCTTGACTTCGCTCGCCTGCGGCTCGCTGCGCGCTTCGCCGCGCCGGGCCCTTGGCCCCAGCGCGCTTCCCGCCTCCCGACGCCCGCTGCTGTGTTAGCGTCCCGCATTACTCTGCGTCTGCCCTGATCGGACCTCACCGAGGATGCTGTCGTGTCGCACTGGCTCCGCCTGGCTCTGCTGCTCGCCGCCTTCCTGTCGAGTCTCCCGGCCCACGGGGTCGAGTCGCCGCCGAGCGAGCCGGCCGAGGAGCAGACGCTCGTGGCGCCTGGAGACCTCATCGCCGCGTCCGCCGGCGCAGGGACGCTGAACCGGGTCGAGCCGGCGACGTTGCGCCAGACCGTCCTGGTCGACGACCACCCGGTGAGGTCGATCGCACTCACTCCCGACGGCGACCTGATCACGGCCATCAATGGTCTCATCGCGCGCGTCGATCTCGAGACTGCGGAGGTCACGCCCATTCGGAGTGGCAGCTTCGCGGCGGGCAACGTGGAGCAGGTGGTGGTCGGCCCGACGGGCCGCATCTTCATGATCAGGAGCTACCCCGACGATTTGTGGGAGATGGATCCCGAGACGGGTGACGCGCACCCGCTCTTCGAGGACGTCGACTGCGAGGTGAGCTGCTCGCGAACCAGGCTCTCGGCGCTGGCGCTGCTTCCGGACGGTCGCTTCCTCGTCGCGCTCGCGGGGAACTTCGCCTCCGACGGCGGCTTCCTGGTGGCGCTCGACCCCGAGACCGGAACCAGCGAGGTGGTCTCGGCGCATGGCCTCCTCGACAGCCCCTCCTCCATCGTGCCCGAGAGCGCCGACTCCTTCCTCGTCGCCGATCTGGATACCCGGGCCATTATCCGCGTGAGCCTTCCGGACGGAGCGCAGAGCCTGGTCGCCCAGGGCGACAAGCTCGAGACTCCCCACCGGATCGCCCTCGGCGGGAACGGCCGCATCTACGTGAGCCAGCTCGGCGCCGCGCTCGTCGAGATCGATCCCGAGACGGGCGTCCAGCGCGTGCTCGCCCCTTCCCGCCCCAGCCTGCGCGCGATCGCGGTCGTTCCCGGCGAACCGGCGCCGCCCGCCTGCGACAACGGGATCGACGACGACGCAGACGGCAAGACCGACTTCCCGAGCGACCCCGGCTGCACCGGGTCGCACGACGGGACCGAGGAGCCGCCGTGCGACGACGGGCTCGACAACGACCGGGACGGCTTCGTCGACTACCCCGACGATCCCGGCTGCGAGGGGCCGCTGCCGTGGTTCGACGAGGGCCCGCAGTGCAGCGACGGCATCGACAACGACGGCGACGGGCTCTTCGACCACCCCGAGGACCCCGAGTGCCTGGCCCCGCACGACAACACCGAGAGCTGGCGCCCCGCGTACGGGCAGCCGCCCGAGAAGAAGCCGACCTGCGGCCTGCTCGGGGTCGAGGTCCTGCCCGCGGCACTCGCGCTGGCCTGGCGCCGCCGCGGCTCGGGCCACGCCCGCTCCGCTCGCATCGGCTAGTCTGAAGCCCAGGCCGGGGTGTAGCTCAGCGGCCAGAGCCGGAACTTTGGGGGTTCCGCGTCGTGGGTTCGAATCCCACCACCCCGACCACTGCACACAGGTCCGAGTGCGGACGCAGCACTCGCACCCGCCGAGCTTCGGGTCGAGTGCTTTGCTTTCGTCGTCCGCGCCATGATATAGGCACCGGATGGTGCATCGGTTCGTGAGCGCTCCGGCCACGCGACGCGGGTATAGGCCTCGGTCCGGACCTCCGTGTGCGGAGCGCACGCTACTTCGTGCCTTGGCCCTGGGCGTGGTGCTGCTCCTGCCGTGGGGTGCGACGGCAGTCGAATGGACTCCGGTCGCGGACCGGCCGCATTCCCCCTTCTTCGTGAATGCCGTCGTCGCAGTCACGGACGACGGTGTGGTCTTCGAGAGCCACGCGGACGGGGTCCGGGGCCTGCACGAATGGCGGTCCGATGCCGAGGTCGAGCTGCTCGCGATGATCGACGATCGGCTGGTGCAGGGCTCCTCGCCGCCGCTCTTCGCCGACGGGCAGGTGTTCTGGCGGGCAACGGGCCCCCACGCGGCAACGTTCGCCCAGAGCGTCTTCCTGGACGACTGCGCGGTAGACCGCTCGGGGGACGGACTGTTCCGCTGGCTTCCGGGCGCCGGTGTCTCGCTCGTCGCGCAGCCAGGGCAAGCGGTGGCCGGGCTGGGCCCAGGGTGGCGCTACAACAGCGACGGATCGACGAACGAGTCTCCGATCGGCGGTCGAATCGCGGTCGGACCAGGCGGCAACGTCGCGTTCGTGGCCAAGCTGCGGTTCGGTGATCTCTGCGGTCTGGATCCGCTGGCACCCGTTGCATTCGCGCTCTTCGGCCCGGACGGGCTCGGGGGAGTCGAGCTCGTCGCTGTCGAAGGCGATGAGATCCCGGAGATCACGGACACCCCCGGGCCCGTCTGGCACTCGTTCTCGACGCTTCGGCTGGACGACGATGGGCGGCTCCTCGTCAACGCGTGGCTGCGTCTGGGCCCGTCGGGCCCCTTCGCCAGCGCGATCTTCCGCTGGAAGGCGTCGTCGGGTCTCGAGCTGATCGCGCGTGAGGGGGAAGCCCCGGACGGAACGAGACTCGGGCAGCTGTTCCTCATCTCGAGCCCGGGCGGACGCATTGCCTTCGCCGACGCCGCGACCGGTGTCTACGACGTGGTGGAGGGTGAAGAGCCCACCCTCCGGCTTGCCCTGGGCGACCCGGCGCCAGGCGCTCCGCCGGGCTGGGTCTTCCAGGCCATCGGGACGGTTCGTTGGGGCGTCCCGGCGCCCCTGATGAACGACACGGGCCAGCTCGCGTTCTCGGCCGTCGCCGGCTTGCCGGGAACCTTCGAACGGCTCGAGGGCGTCTGGAGCCCGGACGCGGCGGGCGTGAGCCGCCTGCGGCTGTGGGGCGGTCAGCCGGCGCCCTTCGTCGCGGACGCCGAGATCGCCTCCCTCGCCGTCCTGGCGATCGCCGCTTCGGGGCGAACGCTCGTGCGCGCGGAGCTCAGGACGACCCAGCACTATCCGGGGGTCGTTGCCTACTACGCGATCGAGCCCTCGGGCGTCATCCGGCTGCTGATCCACGAGGGCGAGCCGCTCGAGTTCGACCCGGGCGCGCCGGTGGAGAGCATGTCTCTGCGCATCGCGCATGACCGAGCGCTCGAGCGCATCGCTCTCTCGGCCGTCTCGGGGTACGGGGACGAGACGGGGCTCTTCGTGACGACGCTCCCCGAGGCGGACGGGATGGCTGCGGTCGCCGTCGCGTTCGCGGCGCTGCTCGCGCTCAGAGTCGCGCGGACGCGCGGACCCGGAGCAACGCCTCACGAGGCGTCTCGACCTGGGCGCGCGTCAGCTCCTCTTCGACGACGTCACCACGCTACCAGGAAGCGGACGCGCCTTCCGCCTGGGCGGCGGTTCGCCTCCGGACACTCGGACCTCCCGGTCTACCGGGAGCCCGAGCTCACCGCGCCACAGCGTCAATCTCACGGCGACGGGCGGCGTCCAGGAGCGCCTTCAGCCCCTCCCGCTGATCGCTCCGGCCAGACCGTCCGTCATCCCGGAACTCACTGGGCTCCCAGCCCGTGCGCTTGCGTACTTGCGCAAGGCGTCGAGCTGGGGATCGAGGAATTGGTCAGCGGTGGAGACTCTGGCGTAGAGGGCGACACGGAGGGGGACAGTCATGCGTCCCGGAATCGGACGATTCCGAACGGAGCTTTGGCCGGTCACCGGGACGGAACCTCTTCCCCCTCGCCGGATCGTGCCGCATCGCGGAAGCTGGGGAAGAGCAGCCAGCTCTGACGCAGCCGCGCGGCCAACGGCAGGGCCTGGTGCTTCGCGGCGGCCTCCGCGTGGGACGCCGCCTTGAGCCGACCAATGCGCGCCATGTAGGCGCGTTCGCGTTCGGACACGGGCATCGGGGAGGGGCGTAGCGTCTCATCGCGAGCCTGGTCGCCCCGGTCGGGCTCCGATCGCTCCGCGCCGCGCACGCTTCCCGCTGAGTCACTCAGGGCCGGCGCCGGCCCTCCCGGGCGTCGCTGCCGATCGCCTGCTGGAGCGCCGTCTCGATGTTCGAGCTGGTGCGGATCGAGCCCAGGTCGATGCCGAGCTCGGCGATGGTCTGCGCGATGGCCGGCGAGATGCCCGAGATGATCGTGCTGCAGCCCATCAGGACGGCTGCCTTCGCCACCTTGATCAGGTGGTTGGCCACGGCGGTGTCCACGATGGCGACGCCGCTCACGTCGAGCATCAGGGTGTGGGCCTGAATGTCGGCGATCTTCGAGAGCGCCTTGTCCATGATGTCGGTCGAGCGCCGGGAGTCGACGATGCCCACGATCGGCATGAAGAGCACGCCGTCCCAGATCTTCGCGGCCGGCGTGGACATCTCGAGCAGCGCCAGGCTGCGGCGCTCGACCTCGCGGGTGATGTCCGCCGCGAACTTCACCACCTTGAAGGGGCGGCCGTTCATGTCGAAGATCGGGTTGTAGGAGGCCTGGAGCCATACCTCGCGGCCGTCCTTGGCGAGGCGCTTGAACTCGCCGGTGTCGTACTCGCCGCGGCCCAGCCGCTGCCAGAACTCGGC
>JASJBO010000428.1 GCA_030066475.1 Myxococcota bacterium | reverse complement strand
AGCCGTCGCCCCTGCTGGAGCCCGGCGAGGTGCTCAGGGGCTTCCAGGCGAGCTTCAACGCGCGCGGCGATCTCGCGACGATGTCCCCCATCTCGGCCGATCCCGGGCAGTCCTCTGCGGCTGTCCTGGCGATGCGATCGGGCGAGCCGCTCCGTCTGATCGCGCGCATCGGGGACCCGGCGCCCGGTGCGCCGGCCGGCACGGTGTTCCGGTTCTTCTCGACTCCGAAGATCGACGCTCTCGGGCGGCCGGCCTTCCACGCCAACGTCGGCGGCTCCGACGACGGGATCTGGGGGCCGGGGCGAGACGACGAGACCGCGCTCTACCTGATCGAAGGGGAGCCGGCGCCGGGACTGCCGGACGACCACGTGGTCGGACACCTGCGTGACTTCAGCATCAACGAGCAGGGGCAGATGCTCGTCATCGCCGGAATCGATACCTCGGATCCCTACCGCGGCATGGCCGCCGTGTATCTCGCCGAGTCTCCGGACGCGCTGGTGCTCGTGGTGGCCGAGGGAACGCAGCTCGAGGTCGCGCCCGGAGACGTCCGGACGATCAGGCGGCTCGACGTGATCGGAAGGTCTTCCGTGCAGTACACCGGACTCGGCTCGGACGGCAGGGTCGTCTTCGGGGCGACCTTCGAGGACGGCTCGCGGGGGGCCTTCCTGGCGCACGTCGAGCCCGCAGCGCGCGAGGTCGCGATCGACGTCCGTCCCCGCAAGCGGGCGAACATCGTCCGCCTGCGCCGTCGCGCGCGCCTGCCGGTCGCGCTGCTCGGATCGGACACGTTGGACGTCGCGGACGTCGACGTGAGCAGCCTGGCGTTCGGTCCCGACGGAGCGGCACCGACGAGAGGGCGAGGACGCGTCGTCGATGCGAATCGAGACGGCTTCCTGGACCTCGTCCTGCGGTTCCGGGTCACCGAGACGGGACTCGTTCACGGCGTCCGGGAAGCCTGCCTCACCGGATCGACGGTCAGCGGCTCGCCGTTCCGGGGGTGTGATGCCGTCCGGGTACGGACCAAGCGGCCCCCGTGGTGGTGGCGCCGGTGGTGGAGGTAGTCGGCGCGGCCACCTCGAGCTGGGCGCCGAGTGGTCCGAACACCTTCACGTTCAGCTCGTTCTCGAGGGCCTGCCGACGGAGCGACGCAGGACGGCCTCGCCGCGCTGCGCGGCGCGTCGCGGGACTGAGTCTCGAGGGGGGTTGTGGTGATGATCCACCGATCGACCACGCGCCTGTGGTAGAAGAGGGCGTACCCAGATCGAGGGAGTCCCCCGTGTCGCCCCGAGCCCTTGCCCTCCTGACGCTCCTGATCGCCATCCCCTCAGGACCGGCTCTGGCCGCCGATCCCACGGCGAAGGAGCAGCTCATGGTCTACGAGATCAACCGGTCGCGCAGCGATCCCCACGCCTACGCCGTCGAGATGGGGTATCCGACGGACGTGATCGACGCCCTGGAATCGGTCTCGGCGGTGCCGCCCCTGGCGATCAATCCGCTGCTGATCGACTCGACGCGCGCGCACGCCGTCGACATGTCGACGACCGGGAGCTGCGCCCACTTCAGCGCGAACCTCGGCTGGCCCAACACGGTCGCCCGCGACGCCGGCTACATGCTGCCCGATCGGCTCCCGAGTCCGAGCGGGGGCAGCTACCTGCTGCCGGACGACAACAACATGATCGAGTCGATCGCCTGCGGCTTCGGCCCCGGCGAGAACGACTTCTCGCAGCCGCTCAACGCGCTCAATGCCCTGCTCATCGACGAGGGGGTGGTCCCGCCCGGCCACCGCATCCAGCTGCTCTCGCTCAACGAGTTCAACTCGCTCTGGCGCGAGGTCGGCGCGGGCTTCGCCAGCAGCGGCATGGGGTTCCGGAACTTCTGGGCCATCCACACCGGGACGATCGACGTGGACCAGAGCTTCCTCACGGGCGTCGTCTTCGCCGACGGGAACGGCAACGAGCTCTACGACGAGGGCGAGGGGATCGGCGGTGTCACGGTCAGCGCGAACGCCGAGAACACGACGACGAACGCCGAGGGCGGCTGGTCGCTGCCCGTCTCCGACGGTTCGTACACGGTCACGTGCATGGGCGGAGGCTTCTCGGACACGGCCTCGGCAGCCGTGAGCGTCGCCGGGCTCAACCGGGCCGTCGACTGCATCTCGGGCAATCCCGTTGCGTTCGTCGACTTCGCCGTTCCCGAGCCCGGCCGGGTCACACTGGCGATTGCCGCATTCGCCACACTCGGAGCGCTGGCGCGCGCGCGTCGTTCGTCCTCGTCCTGCTCGGCGACCTGAAGGCGCGCGAGGCGAGTTTCCCGCGACGCGTTCCCCTGCGGGGCCGGCTCCACGCGCCTCCTCGGGCCTCGAGCGCGGGAACGGTCAGGCGATGGTCAGCGAATGGTCAGTGCCGCGGGCTCGCCCCGGAGTAACTTCGACGTGTACGAGTCGTGCGCCCGGAGGAACTCGCATGCGGACGCGGTGGATTCCGACGGCCCTCGCCTTCCCCCTCGTCGCCCTGCTGGCGGCCGCGGCCGGCGCGCAGCCGACCACGCAGCCGATCGGACTCGGCGAGGCGGTCACGCTCGACCTGCCCGAGCTCGGCGCCCAGGTGCGCCGCCAGAAGCAGCTCGACCCCACGACGGGCGCCACATTGCGACACAACGTGGCGATCCTCGGGGGCGCCGCGATGGAGGTGCCCGACGCGACCGTCCGCGAGATGCTGCGCTCGAACACCGCGGCCTACCGGGCGCGCGTGGGCGCGATCACGCCCGAGTTCCTCCTGGACGTCCAGCGCGCGCGGGTCGTCGACCCCGGGACGCCCATCCCGGTGGCGGTGCAGCCGCGCATCGACGCGAGCCTGCTGCCCGCCCGCCCGTCGTTCGAGACGGTCGCGGCGCTCAGCGAAGAGGAGCAGGCGCTCTTCGAGCAGCAGTTCTTCGCCGCGATCGCACAGGTGGTCGCGGACCAGACCGCCGCGGCCGAGGCCCGTCTGAACGCGCTGGGCGGCGAGGCGGTCGTGGCGTCGCGGATCCTCCCGCAGGTGTTCGCACGGCTCACGCCGGCCCAGATCCTCGCGCTCAAGGACGAGCTGCTCCTCGTCGAGCGGGTCCACGACGGCCGCATCGAGCTGGAGGACGACGTCGCCGAGGCCGCCTGCTCGGTCGGGTCGGACACGGTGCTGCCGCAGGTGAACCCGGGCGGCATCCGCGTGGCCGTGATCGAGCGGGGCCGGACCTTCTCGCCGCTCGCCTGCGTGGACGTGGTCGGCACCTTCGGCTTCGAGCTGGACGACCACGCCACCTTCGTGGGCGGCGTGATCGCGTCCACCCTGGCCAGCAACCCCGGGATCGCGGCCGGCGCGGACATCCTGGGGGCCGACATCGGCGACAAGGAGGCCTCGGACATCGAGGCCGGCTTCGAATGGGGCATCGCGAACGGCGCGGACGTGTTCAACATGAGCGGATCGAGCGGCCAGAGCGGCCAGATCGAGGCCGAGGACGTGATGGCGGACTGGCTGGTGCGAACCTACGCGCGCTTCCTGGCGAAGTCGGCCGGCAACAAGGGCAACAGCTGCGACGAGACCGGCGAGGTGACGAGCCCCGGCAACGGCTGGAACGTGATGGCCGTCGGCAACTACGACGACCAGGGCACCTGCTCGCCGTTCGGCGACACGATGAACCCGGGCTCGTGCGACGGCGACCCGGCGAGCCCGCACGGCGACCGCGAGAAGCCCGACGTGGCGGCGCCCGGGACGTCGATCCAGTCGATCACGCCCTCCTGCGGCGTGACGAGCAAGACGGGCACCAGCTTCTCGGCGCCGGTCGTGGCCGGCGGGGCGGCGCTCCTGATCGCACGCAACGCGGGCGTCGCGTGGTGGCCGGAGCTCACCCGCGCGCTCCTGATGGCGTCGGCGACGAAGAACCTCGAGGGAAGCGCCCGGCTGAGCGAGAGCGACGGCGCCGGCGGCGTGCGCATCGACCAGGCCGACCGCATGCTCACCGACGGCACGTGGCTGGCGAAGACGATCGGCGAGAACGACCTCGACGGAAACGGCGCGTTCACGCTGGGCAGCTTCCAGGTGCTGCCCCAGACCGAACGCATCAAGGCCGCGATCGCCTGGGACTCGAATCCCGACGAGGCCCCGTTCTGGTTCGGCGGCAACATGCTGGTGAGCGAGTTCGACCTGCAGCTCTGGCGCGGCGGGACGCTGGTGCAGGCCAGCAGCAGCTTCGACAACAGCTTCGAGGTGATCGACGTAGAGGATCCTCCGGCGGGGAGCTACACGCTGCGCGTGGTGGCGTTCGGCGACGTGGCCGAGGGCGACACCAGCGAGTACTTCGGCGGCGCCTGGCAGGTGCTGCGCGACCCGTGCGCCGACGCCGGATTCGACCAGGACGGGGACGGGGTCTGCAGCGCGATCGACAACTGCGTGCTGGTCGCGAACCCGGAGCAGTGGGACTTCGACCTGGACGGCGTCGGCGACGCCTGCGACAACTGCGTGCTCACGGCGAACCCGGACCAGGCCAACAACGACGGCGATGCGGCGGGCGACGCCTGCGACCCCGACGACGACAACGACGGCTGCCCCGACGTGTTCGACGACGACCCGCTGCGGGACGTGGTGCGCAAGGGGCGCTGGATCGGGCCGACCTGCCCGGGCGGCAGCGGCACCACCTGGGGCCCCGCCAACGGCGACCCCGACAAGGACGGCATCCCGAACTGCATGGACCCGAACGACGACGGCGACGACTGGCCCGACTCCGAGGACGACTGCCCGCTCACGCCCGGGAACGACGTGTTCCTGTGCACCGAGTTCCGCGACTGCCCCGTCCAGGTCTGGTGGGACGTCTGCCTGTTCGGAGGCTGCGACGAGTTCTTCACCAAGCTCACGCAGGCGATCAACCCGGACCCGACCCTGCTCCAGTTCGAGTCGATGGAGATCCTGAACCAGTCGCTCGCGCTGCTGCCGCCGGCCGGCGTGTCCGCGCTCGAGGCGATCGACCAGCTCGCGGGCGGGGGCGGAGGCGGCGGCGGCGGAGCGGCGCCGCGCGGTCCCGCCGAGGCGCTACGGCTCGAGCTCTGGCGCCGCGGGCGGGACGGCGGCGACGACCGGTTCGTCGCGCTCGTCGCGGAGTACCTGCCGTCCGATCTGGTCGTGGGCGAGACCGGACCCGGAGCGTGGATCGTGATCGATCCCACCGACCTCCAGGACCCCGTGGGCACGTCGCTGATCGCGGCCACGACCTGGTCGCCCGGCTCGCCGCCCGGCGCGTCTCCCCCCGACGGGGACGGCGACGGCTGGCCCGACCCGTTCGACAACTGCGCCGAGGCGTCCAATCCGGACCAGGTCGACACGAACGGCGACGCCATCGGCAACCGCTGCGACCCGGACTACAACGACGACGGCCGCGTCGGCATTCCCGACTTCGCAGCGCTGCGCGCGGGCTTCGGTGCCACGTGCACCGAGAGGGGCTACGACCCGGATCTCGACTCCGACGCCAACTGCGCGGTGGGCCTGTCCGACTTCAACCTGCTGCGCGGCCGCTTCGGCGACTTCCCGGGCCCCTCCGGGATCGTCTGCCCGCGCGAGGACTCCTGCCCGGCACCGTGAGGCACGGCCGCTCCCGCTCCCGGCGTCTCCGGCTGCGCGCCGGCGGCGTCCGGCCCAGGCGGGCCTGGCATCCCCCATCCCCAGAACAGGCGATGGCCGGCGCCAGGGATGGGCTGCAACCCTGTCCCTCCTGGGGGCCGGGACACGCTGCGGA
>JASJBO010000067.1 GCA_030066475.1 Myxococcota bacterium | reverse complement strand
CCGGAGGCGGGGCGCTCGCTCGAGAGCCGCTTGCATCCGGCACGGGATCTGGCGCATGCTGGACGTCGCACCCGAGGGAGGCCGTGAAGAGACGATCGCTCCTGTGTCTGATGCCGGCCGCGCTGCTCCTGGCGTCCTCGCCCGCCGGGGCGACGATCCTGAACGTCGGCCACCGCGGCTACTCCACGGCCTTCCCCGAGAACACCCTGGTCGCCCTGAACGGTGCCTTCCAGGCGGGCGCCGACCTCGTCGAGATCGACCTGCAGAAGAGCGCCGACGGACACGTCGTCGTCATCCACGACGACACGGTGAACCGGACCACCGACGGCGTCGGCCGCGTGGACGAGAAGACCCTGGCCGAGCTTCGGACACTCGACGCGGGATCCTGGTTCGCGCCTGAGTTCACCGGCGAGCCGATTCCGACCCTGGAGGAGGCGCTGCTGGATGCCCTGGGGGTGGGGCCACTGCTGCTGGACCAGAAGAGCAGTCTCCTGTTCGGCGCGGAGATCGCCGACGCACTCGCGGTCACGGGCTTCCCGATCGCCGACGTCTGGGTCACCGCGTGGAACGAGGCGCAGGTAGCCGACATCGTCGCCCAGGTGCCGGGCGCCACGATCCTGTGGACGGCCCAGGTCGGGCCCGCGCAGGATCCCGACGCGATTCAGGACTTCCTCGACCACATGGCGACCATCGGCGTCGACGGGTTCTCGTTCGTCAGCGAGTACTACACCCTGATTGCACCCGGGTTCCTCGCCGACGCCCAGGACGCCGGCTTCGGGGGATTCGCCTGGGACATCTTCGCCCAGTCCGTGGCGAAGATGGAGACGGCGATCCAGATCGGCCTGGACGGGTACATCGTGAACGATGTCGCGACCTTCGGCACTGTGATTCCCGAGCCCGGCACCGGGCTGCTGCTTGCCGGGGGGCTCGCCGGCCTGGCGGCTCGGCGGTTGACGAGCACACCGGATCGCGCCTCCCCGCCGTGATCGGTCGGGACGATCTCGTCGGTGCCGCCGGCCACCCCGTCCCGGCGCGCGTGCTCCCGGCAGTGGAGCGGCCAGCCAGCTCCACAGCGGCGTCCAGGTAGCGCTCACCGCGAGGGGGAGGGCGTTCGATGCAGCAGCTGGAGAACCGGGTCGCGGTCATCACCGGCGCGGCCGGCGGTCTGGGCCGCGCGCTCGCCGCGGAGCTGGCCTCGAGCGGCTGCCATCTGGCGCTGTCCGACCTGAACGCGGACGCACTCGCCGACGCCGCGGCCGCCGTCTCCGAACGCGGCGTGGAGGTCTCGCAGCACGTCGCCGACGTCGCCGACCGCCAGCGCATGGCGCGTCTGCCCGCCGAGGTCGTCGCCGCGCACGGCCGGGTGAACCTGCTGATCAACAACGCCGGCATCACGCTCCAGAAGACCTTTGCCAACCACTCGCTCGAGGACTGGGACCGGGTGGTCGGGATCAACTTCTGGGGCGTGGTCCACGGCTGTCACTTCTTCCTGGACACGCTGCGCAGGGCGGACGGCGCGCACATCGTGAACCTGTCGAGCATGGCGGCCTTCCTGGGGCTTCCGGTGCAGTCCTCGTACTGCGCGACCAAGGCGGCCCTGCGGGGCTTGAGCGAGTCGCTCTGGGCCGAGCTCGCCGCCGAGGGCATCGGGGTCACCTCGGTGCACCCCGGCGCGATCCGCACCGAGATGATCCGGGCCACACTCGAGGAGTCGGACGACCTCGCCTTCGCGACGCGGAGCTACGACCTCGCCCAACGGGTCGGGATCTCGCCCGAGCGGGCGGCGGCGAAGATCGTCGCCGCCGTCCGACGGGGGAAGCTGCGCGTTCGCATCGGCGCCGACGCGGTGCTGCTCGACGTGCTCAAGCGCTGGCTCCCCACCGCGATCCACAAGCCGATGCGGAGGATCGTCGACGCGTCCTGAGCGGCGCCGGGCGCGGGGGGCATGCCCGCCCCGAGCGGCTGTGGTATCGGTCGTTCGGCCCCGCCCGTGCGAGCGCCAGGCCGAGGGCAGGACCGCGATGGCCTTCTCCTACGCCGACTCCCCGCGACCGATCCGGGCCGACCTCGCGGAGGCGCACCGCTGGTACTGGGGCGATCATGAGCCGCCAACGCGAAGCGCGACCGAGGGGCCCGGCCACACCGGGTCCACGCCCGCCAAGGAGCCCCCCATTGAGCCAGGACTGGACCGCGAACGACATCCCCGACCAGAGCGGCCGCGTCGCCATCGTGACCGGCGCCAACAGCGGCATCGGCCTCGAGACCGCGCGCGAGCTGGCGCGCAAGGGTGCGCACGTGGTGCTCGCCTGCCGCAGCCGGGCGCGCGCCGAGGAGGCGCTCGCCGACATCCGTGCCGGTCTGCCGGACGCCCGGGTCGAGTTCATGGAGCTCGACCTCGCCGACCTCGAGCAGGTGCGCGCCTTTGCCGCTGCGGCGCACGAGCGCTTCGACCGCCTCGACCTGCTCATCAACAACGCGGGGGTCATGATCCCGCCCGCCAGCAAGACGAAGCAGGGCTACGAGCTCCAGCTCGGCGTGAACCACATCGGCCACTTCGCGCTGACCGGGCTCCTGCTCGATCTGCTGCTGGCGACCGACGGGGCGCGCGTCGTCAACGTGTCGAGCACCGCGCACCGCGTCGGGCGCATGAACTTCGACGACCTCGACTTCGAGGCGCGCGGCTACCGCGCGAGCGCCGCGTACGGCCAGAGCAAGCTCGCGAACCTGCTGTTCACGGCGGAGCTGGCCCGCAGGCTGGAGGCCGCGGGCGCGTCCGTGCTGGTGGCCGCGGCGCACCCCGGCTGGACGCAGACCAACCTCCAGCAGCACTCGAGCGCCTTCCAGCTCCTGAACCCGTTCTTCGGCATGCAGCCGCTCGGCGGCGCGCTGCCGACGCTGCGCGCCGCCACGGCGCCGGACGTCGAGGCGGGCGACTACCTCGGGCCCAGGGGGTGGTTCGAGATGCGCGGTGCTCCCACCAAGGTCGGCCGCAGCAGGGCGGCCCGCAGCCGCGCCGACGCGGAGCGCCTGTGGGAGGTGTCGGAGCAGCGCTCGGGCGTGGAGTTCGAGCTCGCGCGGGCGTAGGAGCGGCGACGCCACTCACTCCCGCCGGCCCGCCTCGCGGATCATGCCGCCCCGGTCGGTGAAGGGCGGTGGCTCGCTCGAGGCGCCGCTGCTGATGCCGGCGTCGATGGTGAGGATCAGCCCG
This sequence comes from Myxococcota bacterium, assembly GCA_030066475.1. Next base: position 22,423 of record JASJBO010000067.1, on the reverse strand, counting down.
TTGGTGTAGCCGGACTCGTCGCTGGCGAGCCACAGCGCCGCGTTCACCACGTCCTCGGGCAGCCCCGCCCGGCCGCGCAGCGGAGACCGGGCCGCCAGCGCCCGTTTCGTCACCTCGATCGCCGTCGGGTCGCCGGTGAGCCCGGCCACCATCTCGGTGGCCATGCCGGCGGGCGCGATCGCGTTGGTGCGGATGCCGTGGTGGCACAGCTCGGCCGCCACGCTGCGCGTGAGCCCGACGACCGCGGCCTTGGCCGCCGAGTAGGGATGGGGCCCCTGGCCGCCGCTCAGGCCGGCCAGGCTGGTCATGTTGACGATGCTGCCCGAACGCTGCGGGATCATGGCGCGGGCCGCGTGCTTGCAGCCATGGAAGGTCCCGTCGAGGTGGACCTCCAGGGTGGCCTTCCAGCGGTCCGCCGGGAGCTCGGCGATCGGTCCGAGGGCGCCGATGATGCCGGCGTTGTTGTACATCACGTCGAGGCGCCCGAACTGCGCCGTGGCCGCGTCGACCAGCCGGGCGACGTCCTCCTCGCGCGTGACGTCGCAGCGCAAGAAGCGCGCGCGGTCCCCCAGCTCCAAGGCGACCGCCCGGCCCGCGGCTTCCTGGATGTCGCCGAGGACCACCGCGGCGCCCTCCGCGACGAAGCGCTTCGCGGCCGCGGCTCCGAACCCGCTGGCGGCGCCCGTGATCGCGGCGACCTTGCCCTCGAGCCTCACGGGCGGTCCCCTCCGTCCGGGCCGGTCTCGAAGAGCTTCGGCAGATCGCCGTCGTCGGTCCGGATCAGCGCCCCGAAGATCAGACCCGCCCGCTCGGCGACCGGCAGCGGGGTGAGCCCGAGGCACGACGTGTCGACCGCGCCGAAGTCGTCACCCTTGAAGATGCCGACCGGCGCGCCCTCGTTGTCGTAGGCCCAGGCGTGGTAGGGGCAGGTGAAGCGCCGGCTGCGCCCGGTGCCCTCCGGCACGACGATCGCGCCCCGGTGGCTGCAGACGTTCAGGAAGCCGCGCAGCGCGCCCTGCTTCGTGCGCGTGAGCAGCACCGGGGTGTCCGCGACCAGCATCGCGCGGTAGGAGCCCGGCTCGCGCAGCTCGGCCGAGAACCCGAGGGTGAGCGGGAGCCGCCCGAAGATCCGGTCCATCTCGAGGCGCCAGCGCTCCGGCTCGTAGTCGTTCCCTGCCCGGACCCGGAAGATCCCGTCGGCCTGGTCGGCGGTGCCCGCCCTCGCGTGGGCGAGGCTGCGCCGCGCCATCTCGATCAGCTGCTTCCTGCTCATGGGCGATGGCTCCCTCGCGGCCCGCTCAGGCGGCGACGTCCCCGTCGAGCACCAGGCCGAGGTCGGCCAGGTGCCGGTTCACGATCTCGATCTGGACCCGTGCCGGCCACAGGCGCGGCTCGAACACCGCCTGGACGACGACGCCGTCGAGCAGGGCGAAGAGCCGGCGCGCCTCGAGCTCCGGATCGCGGCCGCGGTCGCTGCCGAGCTCGGCCTCGAGGAGCGCCGCCAGGGTCGAGCGGAACCGGACGTGCCGGCGCCGCTGGTGCTCGAGCAGCGTCGCGTCGTGCACGGCCCGCCCCCAGAAGACGAGGAACAGGCGGGCCCGGCGCCGCCGGCTCGCGTCGAGCGGCAGGGTCTCCTCGATGATCGCCTGGAGCCGCGACTGCCCCGCCGCGACGCGCGCATCGGCGGCCTGGCTGGCCCGCTCGAGGCTGCGGCGCATGGTGTGCTCGAGCAGCTCGCGCTTGCTGGCGAAGTAGTGGGTGACGACCGACGACGACCAGCCGCCCGCCCGCGCTACGTCGAGCACCCCCACCTCGAGCCCGCGCTCCGCGATCAGGCGCTCGGCCACGGCAGCCACCTCGTCCCGGCGCTCGTCGTGGTCGACCCGCTTCGGCATCGTCTCCCGCGTTGTACAATCACCGTTGCAAATCAGCAAGGCCGCCGCCGCGCGCGGGGGGCTGGTAGACTCACCGCATGTCCGATCTCGGGGTCCGAGAGGCGCCGGCGTTCTTCGCCGAGAACGGCTTGCGTCCCACGGCCTGTCGCTCGCACATCGGCCACGTCGAGGGGCCCGCTGACGCCCAGCTTCGCGACCGCCTGATGCACGGCGTCTACCTGCCGGGGCGCGCCGGCTCCAGCCGCGGCGGCTCCTGAGGCGAGCCTTGCCGACCGCCAGCTCGCGCCCGTCCCGGTTCCCCGGGAGCCTGGCCTGGCCCGTGGCGGCCGCGCTGCTCCTGGTCACGCCCTTCCTGCTGTTCTCGATCCACCACGGCTACGCGCCGACGCAGCCGGAGCTGCTGCTCTGCCTCGTCGTGCTGGCGGTCGTCGGCCTCGCCTGTGGCGCCGTGCTGGCTCGCGTGGGCGCCGCCCTCCGGGTGTTGCTCGGCGGAGCCCTCGTCGTGCTCTTCGTCGACTTCCGCTTCGACTGGATCGACGGCTGGCTGGGGCTGGGCGTGGTCGCGGCCGGCTCCCTGCTGCTCGTCGGCCTCCTGCGCGAGCACGTGGCGTCGATCGTATGCGCGGCGTGCGCGACTCTGATCGCGGGCGCCGTGCTGCTTCCCGCGGGCTCGGACGATGCGGACTGGGGCGCCCCGACCGAGGCCGCAGCGGACGGTCCGCCGCTGCTGCTCCATCTGATCCTCGACGAGCAGATCGGGGTCGAGGGGATTCCCGCGGAGTTCGATCCCGACGGGGAAGCCGCGGCGAGCCTCCGCGGCTTCTACCTGGGGCGCGGCTTCCAGCTCTTCGGCCGCGCCATCAGCCGCTACTACGACACCCACACCTCGCTCTCGAACCTGGTGAACTTCAGCGCCAGCCCGATGCCCTCGCGCTACTTCGCCGGCGTCTTCCGCCAGGGTGCCGCGGTCGCCAGCAACGCCTATTTCGAGGCGCTCACGCGGCGCGGCTACCGGATCCACGTGAGACAGTCGCCGTACGTCGACTTCTGTCGGCCGGCGCGCGAGGTGGCGCTCGCGAGCTGCCGCACCTTTCCCGACGAGACGATCACTGCCGTGCAGGACGCAGCGCTGTCGGTCGCGCAGAAGGCGCGTGTCATTCGTGGCGTCTACCTGCGCGTCTCGTTCCTCACGCAGGCGCTCGCGAGCGGATACCGGCGGCTGCAGGCCGCGGGAGGGCCCGCCGCCGCCCTGCCGGCCTGGGACGACCACCCCACTCGGGTGAGCGCGCTCTCCGCAGCCTCGATGCTCGAGGAGGTGGCGGTGGAGCTGCGCACGTCGCGCCGGGGCTCGGCGTACTTCGTCCACCTGCTGTTGCCACACTACCCCTACGTGTGGGATCGCGCCTGCGCGCTGCGGCCGTCTCCCCGCGAGTGGCTCGCGGCTTCCGACGCCGGGGCGAGTCCGCGACGGAACACGGACGCATCGCGGGCGCGCCGCTATCCGCTCTACCTCGATCAGGTGGAGTGCGTGAGCGCGCGCCTCGATGCGCTCTTCTCGGGCATGCCGGACTTCGACGAGGCGACGATCGTGGTCCAGGGCGACCACGGCTCGCGGATCGACCGCGGTCCGCCCCACGTCGCCAATCGGGAGGTGCTCACCGGGGCGGACTACCTGGACGGGTTCTCCACCTTGTTCGCGGTGAAGCAGCCGGACCGCGCGCCGCGCTACGACCGCCGCGTCGTCCCGATCGATCTGCTCCTCGCCGCGGTGATGGGGGAAGAGGAGCTCCCGCCGCCGGGCGAGACGAAGGGGCCGCGCGTCTTCCTGGCCGCCGATCCTCACTGGACCGCTCGCCAGCGCCCGATGGTGTCGCAGCGGATGCCCGACTTCGCTCACGGGCGCGCCGAGCCGGACGTTCGCTGAGCCGGATCGGGGAAGCGGGCGGGAGCGCGCCACGCGCTCGGCTCAGGTGACTGCCTTGCCAGAGCGACGACGCAGCAGGTAGAGGGTCCGCTCCGAGCCGGCCAGGTCGATCGCCTTCTCCGTCTCCCACCACGCCCCGAATGCGGCTTCGAAACCCTCGCGCGTGTAGTCCGGGAACACGTCCTCGCGAGTCGCCAGCAGCGTCTTCACCCTGGCGTCGCCCTTCGGGACCCATTCGATCACGAGCGCCGGTGCGAGCTCCGCGAGGAAGGCCGCGATCCGGCCGAGGGGAACGTTGTTCGAGATCGCGATGTGGTGGATCAGCGCGAGGGCGAGGATCAGGTCGGGCCCGGCGCGATCCGACAACGATTCGCGCTCGCGATTGGCGAAGCCGATCGCCGGCGAGGGATTCACCAGATCGAGCAACAGCGGCAGGACGCGGTCGTTGCCGGCCTCGCGAAGGTGTCGGTAGTTCCGCTCGACGCAGGCGGGATCCGCGTCGAAGGCGACGACGTGAGAGGCGGTCTCGCTGGCAAGCCGTGAGTAGGCGCCCGTGTTCGCGCCCAGGTCCCAGACCCGTTCTGGCGAGACCTCGGCCACCAGCTCCCCGACCGTGGCGGTCTTGTGATCGAGTGCGCCGGCCGCATAGCTGTCGCGCGAATCGTAGTCGGCCCATTCCGTTCCGCGCGGCTCCCAGTCGAGCTTCCCCACCACGCTCTCGAGATCGCGGACCAGGTTCGAGAGCCCCTGCTTCGGAAGCGCGCCCCGCGCGCGCTCGAAGCGCGCCGCGCCCTCCGCTCCGGATCCCGCGGACTCGAAGCGCTGCTGGAAGCGAGCGTGCATCTTGATGTGAGTGGTGAGGCCGAGGTCGAACCAGGTGCGTCCCAGGAGGGAGGCAGCGAGATCGAGCGGAACCCCGTCGATGTGGAGGCGGAGCAGGCCCTGCAGGCGGATGTCGACGCGACTCATGAGCGCGAGCGGCGCGAGGAACTGCTGGCAGAACTGGCGGTACGCCACCCAGGGTGTGCCTTCGCGATAGCGCTCGAACGAGAGCGTATCGACGAAGACGGGCCGCCCCTGGTGGAACTGCACGTTGTAGGCACTGGCGTCCTTGAGCCCCATCCCGCATCCGAGAGCGAGACGTTGGATCCGGAGCGTCAAGAGCGCCGCTTCCTTCAGCTGGCTGAAGCACCACTCGTAGGGATGCGAGACGAAGTCGAGCTGCTCGGGCCTCAGCGTCCGATAGTGCTCCGGCCCCACCGCCGTCGCCGGATCGATTTCTTCGTGGGGCAGGAGCAGCCGGTTCGAGGTGAGCTTCTCGTAGAGGCCCGACGCGAAGAGCCTCTCGTAGTCCTCGGCATAGCAGCGATTGACCTGGCGGAGGACCGCGCCGTCGCGTCGGTAGACGAAGCCGCTGGGGTCTCGAAAGGACGAGCCCAGCTGCCCCTCATTCTTCATCGTCGGCTTCGACCTCGGGCGGGGCGCGCCGGAAGAAGGCCTTGATCCTGGCCCAGTAGAGCCGGAGAGTCACCGCGACTCCGGCGACGAGGGCGACCAGCGTCTGAATGATGAAGCTTCCGGTCCCGGGATCGAGGTAGGCCAGCACGATCCGGTCGTCTGCCGACGAGAGGGCGGCCGAGGCGAGCTCCGGGGCGGCGACGGCGGCCAGGAGACCGATCGGCACGGCGCGACAGCCTCGAGCGATCTCGCGTGACGGAAGTGGCAGCGGAAGGCGGTGATCCATGCTGGACTCGAGGGTGGGAAGGTCGCGGAAGTCACGAGACGGCCTAGACTGCCACAAGTGGGGGGTCAATCACCAGAGTCGGACGGGCGCGGCGGAGCTCTGCGTCGTTCCTGCGCATCGGCTGCGCTCACGTTGCAGCGCGCCAGCCCGGTCGCCAGCCGCGACGACCCCGCTTTGTCGCGTTCGGTCGGCTACACCGCGAGCGCGCGCTCGCCTGCGCTGGGCGCGCGCCGGGCGCGCACCCGCGCATGCACCGGATCGGCGAGCAGACGCTGGCCCGGGTGCTCGAGGACTCGCCCGGCCGAGCGGCGGGTCTCAGCGGGTCGCCGCGGCCCCCGCCTCCGCGCCGGAGCGGAGCTTGGGGCGCGTGAAGCCGTGCGACGCGGTGTCGATCTCCTCGAGCTCGAGCTCGCCGGCCAGCACCGCGCGCTTCCAGGCCTGGTGCTCCGGCTCGCGCTCGTGGAACTCGGGCATCACCTCGCGCGCGAACAGCTCGAGGCTCTCACAGATGTCCTCGTGCGTGTTCTTGCCGGCCTGGTTGAGCAGGATCACCTGGTCGATCTGCGAGGCCTCGAACCGGCGCAGCTTGCGGCGCAGCGTCTCCGGCGAGCCGACCAGGCCGCCGGCGCGCGCCTTCTGGGCCTGCGGCGTCTCCTTCCAGCCCTGGTACTCCTGCCACAGGTCCACCTCGCCCGGCCTCACGGGTGCGCCGCGCGTCGCGTAGAAGCGCAGCGCGAACTGGAAGAAGGTCCAGCCGTCGGCCTTGCGCAGCGCCTCCTCGTCGGTCTCGGCGCACATGAAGCCGCTCACCAGCGCGATGTTCGGGTTGGTGGCGTAGTCGCAGAGCTTCTGCTGCCGCTTCACGAAGGCGTTGTAGTAGGCGTGGACCCAGGCCTGCGCCATGTCGGCCGAGACGAACTGGAAGCCGAGCGCTCCCATGCCGCGCTCGCCGGCCATCTCGATGGTGTCGAGCTGCGAGCAGGCCACCCACAGCGGCGGGTGGGGCTTCTGCATCGGCTTGGGCACCACGTTGCGCAGCGGGAAGTCGAAGTACTCGCCGTGGAACTCCCAGGGCTCGTCGCGGAACATCGGGAGGAAGGCGCGCACCGCCTCCTCCCAGACGGCGCGCTTGTCGCGGAAGCGGCGCCCGAAGGGGTGCAGCTCGGTGATGCTCGAGCCTTCCCCGATGCCGAGCTCGACGCGGCCGTGGCTCAGCAGGTCGAGCGTGCTCACCCGCTCCGCGACCCGCGCGGGGTGGTTCGTGGTGAGCTGGATGATCCCGTGGGCGAGACGGATGCGCTCGGTGCGCTGGCTGGCCGCGGCCAGGAACACCTCCGGCGCCGAGGAGTGCGAGTACTCCTCGAGGAAGTGGTGCTCGACCTCCCAGGCGTAGTCGTAGCCGAGCCGGTCGGCCAGCTCGACCTCGGCCAGCGAGTTCTGCAGCAGCTCGTACTCGCTGCGCTCGTGCCAGGGCCGCGGGAGCTGGTGCTCGTAGAAGATGCCGAACTTCATCGTCCGTCCTTTCTGCGTGCGCCGCCGCGGCGGCGTGTGGGCGACCGCCGCGGGACGCCGTGCGTCGGGCGGCGCGGCGCGAGCCCCGCGAGGGCGCGCAGCTCGCGGTGGAACAGCGCATGTGCGCGGGCGCGGTCGAGCGCGTCGTCGAAGACGGCGTTGGTGTTGAGGCCCACCAGCAGCGCGTGGGCCTGGAGGGCCGCCTCGCGGGCCGGGAGCCGGAGACGCGGCGCCCGGCGGAAGAGCTCCTCGAGGTACCCGCGCCAGGCGACGGTATGGCGCGACTTGATCGCGCGCAGGCGCGGATCGTGGACGGCGAGCCCGGTGAGCTCCTGGATGACGCGCAACAGGCCCGGGCTGGTCTGGCCCGCCTCGAAGCAGAATGCCGCGATCCGCTCCAGCAGGGCCTCGAAGTCGCCGGCGTCGAGGTCCGGCAGCGCGCCGAGGTTCTGCTCGCAGACCCGCTCGCCGTAGTACTCGAGGATCGCGGCCTGGTTCTCGAAGTAGTAGCCGACGTGGCTCGGCGACATCCCGGCGCGCGCGGCGATGTCCTTGAGCGTGGTGCGCGCGTAGCCCTGCTGCCGCATGCAGGCGTAGAGCGCGCGGGCGATCTCGCGGCGGCGGTCGGGGCGGGACGCGGCGGCTCTCGGCACGGCGGGCTCCCGGATCGGGTCGCCAGAGCCTGCCAGGGATTTGTATCAAATGCAAACTCGGGGCACCCGCGCCCTCCGGCGCCTCAGTGCAGGCGCTGGCGCCAGGCGTGCGCGAACGAGCGCACCGCCTGGGCGAGCGAGGCGTGGTCGCGGCGCTCGGGCCGCTGGCCGCGGCGGCGGACCTCGGTGGTGTAGCGGCGGTCGCGCGCGTTGCCGCGCACGCTGAGCGTGCGGTCGCCGGCGCGGCAGCGGATCCCGAAGGCGAGCGGTCTCTTCGACATGCCCGCCCGTATCGGTGCGGTCCGCCCCGGACTTGAGCCGGAATTCCTTCACGGAACCGGGCGACTGGGCCATCGCTTGCCGGCTCCTGAGAGGGCCCGGCTGCGGCGGCAGGCCGTCTCCGGCAGGCGCTAGTGTTTGCCCCGAAGAGGGAGGAAGGACATGCACGACGCGCCCCCGGAGCCGGCAGGCCTGCTCCCCGACCCCGTCCTGCGCGGACTGGCGGAGCGCGGCTTCACGCGCCGCGGCGTGCTGCGCGTGCTCGGTCTGGTGGGCGCCGGCGCCTCGCTGCCGTTCGCCTCGGAGACGGCGCTCGCGCAGCTCTCGAATCTCGGCGGTCGGCTGCCCGAGGGCGCGGTCAAGATCAACGCCAACGAGTTCCCGCTCGGCCCCTCGCCGTCGGCGCTGGCGGCGCTGCTCGCCGTCGCGCAGCGCGGCAACCGCTACCAGTACCCGGAGACCTGGGAGCTGCTCGACACCGTCGCGAAGACGACCGGCCTGACGCGCGAGCACGTCTCGGCGTACCCCGGCTCGAGCATCGCGCTGCACCACGCGGTGATCGCCTTCACCGGGCCGGGCCGCGCGCTCGTCACCTCCGAGCCCGGCTACGAGGCGGCGGCGCGCGCCGCCGAGTTCATCGGGGCGCCGGTCGTGCGCGTACCACTAGCGGCGGACGGCGCGCACGACGTCGAGGCGATGCAGCGCGCGGCCCGCAGCACGCCGACCGGTCTCCTCTACGTCTGCAACCCCAACAATCCGACCGGGACCGTCACGCCCCGCGACCGCATCGAGTGGCTCTACGACCAGCGGCCCCCGGGCTCGGTCGTGCTGCTCGACGAGGCGTACATCCACTTCTGCGACGAGCCTCCGGGGATCGATCTGGTGCGCGCCGGCCGCGAGGTGGTGCTGCTGCGCACCTTCTCGAAGATCTACGGGATGGCCGGCCTGCGGGCGGGCCTGGCGCTGGCGCGGCCCGATCTGCTGAAGCGCGTCACCGACTACAAGGCGGGCGCGATGCCGGCGACCGCGATGGCTGCGGCGCACGCGATGCTGCGCGAGCCCGGGCTCGTCCCCGAGCGCAAGAAGCTGATGGCCGCCCGGCGCGGGGCCCTGATGCGCTTCTTCGACGAGCACGGCTTCCGCTACACGCCGTCGGTCAGCTCCAAGCTGATGGTCGACGCCCGCATGCCGACGCAGGCCGTGATCGACGCGATGGCCGCGCGGAAGGTCTACGTGGGGCGGCCCTGGCCGGCGTGGCCCACGCACGTGCGCGTGTCGCTCGGCTCCACCGAGGACATGGAGCGCTTCCAGGCCGCCTTTCTCGAGGTGGCGGCGGCCGGCTGAGTCGGGCGCGCCGGGCTACTTGGCCGGCTGCGAGCGGGCGAACGCGACGCCGCGCTCGACCCAGGCGGCGAGATCCTCGTCGTCCTCGATGCCCGCGCTGCCGACGTACACCAGCCCGCGCATCGGGCGCCCGGTGAAGTCCATCTCGCGCGCGTGGGGATGCGCGAGCGCCTCCTCGTAGGCGTCGGGCCCGACGCGCACCATCAGCTCCTCGCCGACGACCCCGCACGCCATGTTGCCCGACACCAGGAACGCCAGCCCGCCGAACATCTTCTTCTCGCGGACCGCCTCGTCGTCCTCGAGCAGCTCCCGGATGCGCTGGGCGAGGCCCTCGTCGCAGGCCACGCGCCTCTAGCGCTCCAGCAGCCCGGCGCTGCGCAGCGCGCCGCGCGCCTGGTCGACGCCGCGCACGAGCTCCGCGCGCAGGCCGACCGCGCGGGCGCCGTCCACGTTGATCTGGTTGTCGTCCAGGAACAGGATCGCGTCGGGCGCGCAGCCGAGCTCCCGCACCACGTGCTCGAAGGCCGCGGCGTCCGGCTTGACGTGCCCCATCTCGTGCGAGACGAAGGCCAGCTCGAACAGCTCGTGGATGCGGTCGGCGTCGCGCTGGCTGGCCCAGTGGAGCGCGTTCGTGTTGCTGAGCAGCGCGATCCGCGCGCGCTCCTGCACCTCGCGCACCAGCCCCTCGGCACCCGCCATCAGGCCACCGGGCCAGTCCAGGAACTGGTCGAGCAGCTCGCGCGGCCCGATCGGGAGCGACCACTCCTCGATCAGGCCGTCTGCGAACTCGTCCGCCGAGCACTGTCCGCGCTCGAAGCGCCGCACCCACGGGCAGCCGAGCCAGCGCCGCCACACCTCGTCCTCGCTCAGCGAGGTCCAGCGGCCGAGCACCGGCGCGCCGTCCAGCTCGACCAGCACGCCGCCCATGTCGAACAGGGCGACCTCGACCAAGGGCTAGGAGTCTGCTCGGCAGAAGCCCCCTGCAAGCGCCTGGAGGGCGCGCGCAGTGAGGCGAAGCCGAACGAAGTCCATCAGCTAGGGCAGCTGCTGGAGCCAGTCGCCGCGCTGGAACCAGAGCCGGCGCACCTCGGACAGGGCGCCGCTGACCTCGAGCGCGCCCAGGGTGTTCTCGAGGAAGTTCACCAGCAGCGGGTCGCCCGGCGGCACGGCGATCCCGATCGGCTCGATCGTGAACGGCTCGTTGAGCGTCGCGAGGCTCGCCTCGGGGTGCCGGAAGGCGCTCAGCATCACGATCTCGAAGTCGGCGACTACCGCGTGGACGTCGTCGTCCAGCAGCAGCTGCACGGCGCCGTCGTAGTCGGCGGTGGTGGTGAGCTTGGCCTTCGGCATGAAGATCTCGACGAACGACTGGCTGGTCGAGCCCGCCAGGGCCGCGAGCTTCAGGTCGGACTGGTCGAGGTCGCTGGTCTCGTCCGATGCGGCCAATGTCTTGGACTTGGTGAGGATCGACTTGCCCGACAGCGTGTAGGGGCCCACGAAGGCCATGCGGAGGTTGCGCTCGGGCGTGATCGTCACGCCCGACATCACCAGGTCGACCTTGTTCTTGCCGAGCGCGCCGAGCAGCTCGCCGAACGGCATCTGTACGACCTCGAGCTCGACGCCCATCAGCGTCGCGAGGCCGTTCGCGATGTCGACCTCGAAGCCCATCATCTCGCCGTTCTTGCCCCGGAAGTTGAGCGGCGGCTGGCTGCCCGACATGCCCACCCGGACCTTCCCGCTCTTGACGATGCGCGCCAGGACCGGGGACTCGGACTTCTTCTGGGCCGAGACGGGCGCGCTCGGCAGCAGGGCCAGGATCAGCGCCGCGACCAGCGCAGTGAGGACGGGATGACGCATCGGGGGTCCTTTCTCGGGGTTCTTGCCGTTGGGCTCGGCGGCGTGGGGTAGCAGGGCCCCGGGACCGCGGCAAGCGGCCCCACCCGGACCAGGTCGGACTGGCCATCCTGTGCGGGGAGCACCCCACAGATCGAATCGGGGCCGGGCCCCGCTGCGTCAGCGGATCGCTCGGCTCCGCCTCGCCGCGCCCAGGAGCGCGCCGAGCAGCAGCGCCAGCTCGGGGCCGAGACCGCAGCCGCTGGGCCTCTCGCGCATGCGATACGGCTTGCCCACGCACTGGGGGTCGGGATCGCCGCCGCCGCTGCCGCCGTCCCAGTCGATCAGCCCGTCGCCGTCGTTGTTGATGCCGTCGCTGCACTCGGGGTTCTCGGTGGTCCAGTCGGCGTCTCGGCACCCGATGTCGGCGGGGAAGTCGGTGTTGCCGTCGGCGTCGTAGCCCGCCCGCGCTGTCGCTCGCGATCGGTCGCATCGGGTCGCCGATCGTTACCGGCTGGCTGTGGACCAGGGCGCCGTCGATGTAGAAGTCGATGCTCGCTTCGTTCCAGTCGATCCGGTAGCGGTGCGGCACCCCGAGCCAGCCCGTGCCCAGGTTGGCGTCCACCGCCGAGCTGCCGTCGTGGGTCCGCGCGAACAGGGTGTTGGTGGTGTTCTTGGTGCTGAAGATCGCCCAGCGCGCGGTGAAGGCGAGGTCCACCCCGAAGCCCACGTGGTGGTTGGTCGACGCGCCGAAGGTGGCGACGGCCTCGAGCGACTGGCCAGGCCCGTAGAACGCCTCGGTGCGCGGGATCGCAAGCAAGGAGAACCGGCCGTCACCGGTCGGTGACGGTCCGCCGACACCCCGCGGGGTGGCTACCAGGTGTCGACGAGGCGTCGGCGCCCGCCGCGATCTCGCCGCGGTTCGCGACGAGCAGCCGCCTCATCCGACGGCGCGCAGGAAGCGCAGCAGCTCGGCGCCGGTCCGCTCCGGATCCTCGATCGCGAGCATGTGACCGAGCCCGTCGAGCACCACGTGCTCGACCTCGGGCAGACAGCGCGCGAGCAGCTTCGAGGGCTCGACGAACAGCACGTCGTGCTCGCCGAGCAACACCAGGTTGGGGCAGCGGATGCCGCGCAGGCGCCTCGCCTGCGGGTCCGGCTCCGTGTAGAAGCTGCGCTGGAAGGCGGCGTAGTAGAGCGGGTTGCCCGCCGACAGGATCTCCTCGGTCCAGCGCCAGCAGCGCTCGGGATCGGGGTTCGTATTCAACCGGTTCAGGAACGGACCGCCGTCGCCCCGTCGCGCCTCCTCGAGGATCTGGTGGACGGAGAGGCGCTCGTACGCCTCCGCCATCGGGGCGGCCGCCGAGCTGGCCAGCGGCGCGATCTCCCGATCGTCGTACTTCGGGTCGCAGTACTCGTCGGTCGGGACGGTGGCGGAGCCGGTGTCGGTCGAGATCAGCGACAGCAGCCGGTCGCTGTGGTCCATCGCGTAGCGCAGGCCCGCCATGCCGCCGGTGGCGTGGGTCAGCAGGTGGAAGCGCTCGAGTCCGAGGTGGTCCGCCAGCGCGCCGAAGTCCGCCGCGATCGAGTCGGCGTCGTAGCCGGGCTCGGATCCCACCGGCACGCTGCGCCCGTGCCCGCGCATGTCCGTGTCGATCACCCGGAAGCCGGCGTCGGCCAGCGCGCGGGAGACGCCGGTGCGACTCCAGTAGCTGCCGTTCTCCGAGACCCCGTGCGTCGTCAGGATGGCGGGAGCCGCGTCGGCCCCGGTCTGGTCGTAGAAGAGCCGGGCGCCGGGCCGGTCCAGATACGGCATCGTGGGGCTCCTGCGGTCGAGGGACGCGCGTCCGAAAATCGGTCAGAATCGGGGAACGTCAAGCGCGCGGGCCGCGCGGCGGAGGTCCGGACGATGAGGCCGGGACGATGAGGCCGGGGCGCATCCTGATCCGGGGCGGCACCGTGCTCACCATGGACCCGGCGCTCGGCGACCTGCCGGGCGCCGACGTGCTGATCGAGGGCGACACGATCGCCGCGGTCGGCGCCGATCTCGACGCCGCCGGCGCCGAGGCGATCGACGCGTCCGACGCGATCGTGCTGCCCGGTCTGGTCGACACGCATCGCCACACCTGGCAGCTGCTGCTGCGCGGGATCTGCGCGGACTGGACGCTGGGCGACTACTTCCTCGGCATCCGCCTGCTCGCCGCGCCGCTCCACACGCCCGACGACCTGCGCCTCGCCAACCAGCTCGGCGCGCTCGAGGCGCTCGACGCGGGCGTGACCACGCTGCTCGACTTCTCGCACTGCAACGTCACGCCCGCTCACGCCGACGCGGCGCTCGAGGGCTTCGTCGCTGCCGGCATCCGCGGCCTGCACTGCCACGGCTTCTTCGAGCCCGCGCCCGGGGCGTCGGCCTACGGGACTCACGCTGCGCGGCTCACCGACTTCCGGCGGCTCGCCGCCGCGGGTCCTCCCAGCGACCTGGTCGAGCTCGGCGTCTCGGTGAGCGAGACCGGCGGCCTGCCGCTGCGCGACACCGAGGCCGAGATCCGCACCGCGCGCGAGCTGGGCGCGCGGATGGTCTTTCACACCGGCTGCCTGTGGGGGTCGGCCGCGACCGGGGGCATCGCCGCGCTGCACGAGCGCGGTCTGCTGGGTCCCGACCAGGTCCACGTCCACTGCAACGCGCTCGACGACGACGACTGGAAGCGGCTGGCCGACGCCGGCGCGCACGTGTCGATCTCGCCGGAGACCGAGCTGGGCATGGGGATGGGGCGGCTGGCGATCGAGCCGTGCCGGCGTCACGGCATCGAGCCGACCCTGTCGGCCGACGTGGTCTCGCTCAACTCGGGCGACCTGTTCGCGCAGATGCGGATCGCACTCGCCTACCAGCGCCAGCTCGAGAACGATCCCCTGAACCAGGCGGGCGCGATGCCGGAGCGGCTCGTCACCCGCGCGCGCGACGTGCTGCACATGGCGACTCTGGCCGGGGCGCGCGCCTGCGGTCTGGGCGACGTGGTGGGGAGCCTCACGCCGGGCAAGCGCGCCGACGTCGTCGTGATCGGCCGCGCGCCGGGACGCTTCGGGCTCGTGCCGCGGCCCGATCCGGTGGGCAGCGCCGTATTCCAGGCGACCCCCGCCGACGTGCGCACCGTGCTGGTGAACGGCGTCGTGCGCAAGCGCGATGGCCGGCTCGTGGACGTGGACCTCGACGGTCTGCTCGACCGCGCCGAGCGCGCGTCGGCGCGGATCGTAGCGGCGATGCGCGAGCGCTCACCGCTGCCGCCGCCCGCGCCCCCCGGTCTCACCGCTGCCATGCAGCGCAACGCACTCGCACACCTCGCCGACGTCGGCCGGGGCACGGAGGGCTGAAGATGGATCGTTTCGAAGGACGGATCGCGGTCGTCACCGGCGGCGGCACGGGCATGGGCCGGGAGCTGGCGCGCCAGCTCGCGGCGGAGGGCTGTCACGTCGCCATGTGCGACGTCTCCCCCGAGGCGATGGCGGAGACGCAGGCGCTCTGCCAGCAGGAGGCGCCCGACGGCGTGCGGGTGAGCAGCTTCGAGGCCGACGTCTCGGAGGAGTCGCAGGTGCTGGCGTTCCGCGACGCCGTGGTCGCGGCGCACGAGACCGACCACATCCACCTGCTGTTCAACAACGCGGGGATCGGGGGCGGCGGCAGCTTCGTGCAGGACGCGCGCGAGGAGTGGGAGAAGACCTTCGCCGTGTGCTGGAACGGCGTCTACTACTGCACGCGCGCGTTCCTCCCGCTGCTGCTGGCGAGCCCCGAGGGCCACGTGGTCAACACCAGTAGCGTGAACGGCTTCTGGGCCTCGCTGGGTCCCGGCACCCCCCACACCGCCTACAGCAGCGCGAAGTTCGCCGTGAAGGGCTTCAGCGAGGCGCTGATCAACGACTTCCGGCAGAACGCCCCACACCTCAAGGTGTCGGTGGTGATGCCGGGCCACATCGGCACCTCGATCGTGATCAACTCGGCGCGCATGCTGGGCCGCGACCCCAAGGAGATGACCGACGAACAGCTCGAGGAGGCGCGCGAGTGGATCACGCGCATGGGCTTCCCGGCGGAGGGCGCGAGCGCCGATCAGATCCGCCAGGCGCTCGTCGCGGTGGGGGAAGGCTTCCGCGACCAGGCGCCGATGACTGCCGCCGAGGCCTCGCGGGTGATCCTGGACGGCGTGCGCCAGGAGAAGTGGCGGATCCTGGTGGGCGACGACGCCCACGCGATGGACCGCCTGGTGCGCGAGGCGCCCGAGGAGGCCTACGAGCCGGCGTTCCTCGACAAGCTGCGGTCCGAGGCGTCCTGGACGCTGCCCGGCTGAGGGGCAGCGCCGCCCGGGCCCGGCACTTGCCGAATTTGAATATCGGACCTAAATTCAACTCGACTTTCTGGAGGGCTCCCGCCCGTGGCCAGTGCCTCGGCTCCGCGCAAGTCGGCCCCGCCCCGCAGGCGCGGGCCCTACGCCAAGTCGAGCGAGACCCGCGACCGGATCCTGGCCGCGGCGCTCGCCGTGGCGGGCGAGGTCGGGCTCAACCGCGCGACGGTGGCGCGCATCGCCGAGCGCGCCGGCATGGCCGTCGGCAACCTCCACTACCACTTCGGCTCGCGCGACGAGTTGCTGCGCGAGTGCAGCCGCTGGGTCCGCGACACCCTGCTCGACGAGGTGCGGGCCGCCGCCGCGGGCGCCGACTTCCTCGCCGCCGAGCGCGCCGGGCTGCGCGCCTACCTCGCCTTCGTGCACCGCAACCCCGGCTACGTGCGACTGGTCGAGGAGGTGCGCGTGCACCATCCCGACCTCTACCGCGAGGGCATCGAGCAGTGGCTGGCCTGGCAGCGCGAGAACCTCGAGCGGGGCGTCGCCCGCGGCGAGCTGCGCGCGCTCGGGGCCGACGAGATCGCCGCGCTCAGCCATCTGCTGCTGGGCGCCCGCTACTTCCTGGACCAGATGATCGAGGGCGTCGACGGCCGGACCTACCCCGGCGACGACGCCGTGGTCGACGCCTACCTGGCACTGATCCGCGGTGGGCTCGAGAAGGAGACCGCATGAGCCAGCAGACCCCGGCCGCCTCGGGCGGCGCGGACTTCCCGATCGCGATCCTCGGCGCCGGCTTCGCGGGCATCGGCACCGCGATCCAGCTCAAGAAGGCCGGCATCCACTCGTTCACCATGTTCGAGCGCGCCGCCGAGATCGGCGGCACCTGGCGCGACAACACCTATCCGGGCGCGGCCTGCGACGTACCCTCCCACGTCTACTCGCTCTCGTTCGAGCAGACGCCGACCTGGAGCCGGCGCTTCGCCGAGTCGGCCGAGATCCATCAGTACCTGCTCGACCTCGTCGACAAGTGGAAGCTGCGCGACCACCTGCGCCTGAACACCGAGATCGTCGATGCGCGCTGGGACGAGGAGAGCGGGACCTGGACGCTCACGACCGACGCCGACGAGACCTTCACGGCGCGCTTCGTCGTCTCGGGCGTCGGCGGTCTGGTCGATCCCTCGCTGCCCGACATCAAGGGCATCCAGAGCTTCACCGGCGAGCTGTTCCACACCGCGCGCTGGAACCACGAGTACGACCTCGCCGGCAAGCGGGTCGCCGTGATCGGCACGGGCGCCAGCGCGGTGCAGGTGGTGCCGTCGATCGCGCGCGAGGTCGAGCAGCTCTACGTCTTCCAGCGCACGCCGGCCTGGGTGGTCCCCAAGCGCGACCGCGTCTACTCCGAGCGCACCAAGGCGCGGCTGCGGCGCTTCCCCGTGCTGCTGCGCGCCAGCCGCTTCCTCAAGTACTGGCTGAGCGAGCTGTTCGGGCCGATGATCTTCCTCGATTCGGAGCGGCTGTCGCGGATCGGCGAGAAGATGTCGCTGCAGCACCTGCGGCAGCAGGTGAAGGACCCGGCGCTGCGCGCGAAGCTCACCCCCGACTTCCAGTTCGGCTGCAAGCGCATGCTGATCTCCGACGACTACTGGGCCAGCTTCGAGCGCGAGAACGTCGAGCTGGTGACCGACCCGATCGAGGAGGTGCGCAGCACCGGCATCGAGACGGCCGACGGCACGCTGCGCGAGGTGGACGCGATCGTGATGGCCACCGGCTTCGCCCTCGGGCTGGCCAGCGCGCCCTTCCCGATCACCGGCCGCGACGGCCGCCACCTCGACGAGGTCTGGAAGAACGGGGCGGTGGCCTACAAGGGCATGACCGTCTCGGGCTTCCCGAACTGGTTCATCCTGATGGGGCCCAACACGGGCCCGGGCCACACCTCGGTGCTGGTCTACACCGAGGCGCAGATCGCGCACGCGCTGGGCGCCCTGCGCAAGCTGCGCAACGAGGGGCTCAAGGCCGTGGACGTGCGCCAGCAGGTCCAGGACCGCTACAACGCCGGCATCCAGGACCGCATGCGGCACATGGTCTGGACCCACGGCGGCTGCAACAGCTGGTACCTGTCGCCCGACGGCAGCAACCACTCGCTCTACCCGGGCTTCGCGGCCGAGTACGTGGCGCGGGCGCACCGCTTCTCGGCGCGGGACTACGAGCTGACGCGGTTCTGAGGGCCTGGGTCCGACCGCTCGGGCGAGGGGCGGCGGGAGCGCGCCGTCATGCCACCGTCGCTTCGCGCGTGGTCCAGCGGTCGATCACCGCGCGGTTCATCTCGACGCCCAGGCCCGGCCGCGCGGGCAGGGCCGGCGGGCGGCCCGCGAACCCGAACTGCAGCACGGGCTCGGCCGGGTCCTCCCGCAGCAGCAGCTTGCCGAAGCACCCTTCCGCGTACTTCACGGGATCGACGGCGGACAGCAGCACGAGGTGGGCCGCGGAGAGCAGCGACGTCTCCCCGACCTGGCAGCCGACCTGCACGTCGAGCCCGGCCGCGAGCGCCTCGCGGCAACGGTGCAGCGCCGCCACCAGGCCGCCGCACTTGGAGATGCGGACGTTCACGGCCGTGCACGCGCGCTGCTCGATCAGCCGCTGCAGGGACTCCCGGTCGTTCAGGCTCTCGTCCGCCATCACGCCCTGCCCGGACTCGCGGACGAGCCGGGCCAGCCCCTCGAGGTCTTCGGCGGGCAGCGGCTGCTCGTAGGAGTGGATGCCGAGGCGCCCGAGCGCGGCCATCTGCTCGAGTCCGCGCTCGACCGACCAGGCCATGTTCGCGTCCGCGCGCACGTCGCAGCGCCGCCCCAGCCAGCGACGGGTGCGCAGCGCGCCGGCCTCTTCGCTGCCGGTCTCGACCTTGAGCTTGACCTGGCGGATGGCCATGAGCCGCGTCGCGAGCAGGGTCTTCCAGCCGGCGCTGCTGGAGAGCACCACGCTGTAGCGAAGGCGCTTGGGCGGGGCGTTGCGCTCCGACAGGCGGACCGGAACCCGCGCGGCGCGCCCGAAGGCGTCGAGCAGGGCCAGGTCCACCGCGCACCAGGCGGCCCCCTGCGGCGTGCCCGCCGGCACCCAGTCGTCCGGCGAACGGCCGTCGCAGGCTTCCAGGAAGCCCCGCACCTCGTCCAGGTCCTTGAACTCCCGGCCGAGGAGCCGGGGCAGGATCGCGTCGCGGAGCTGGTCGAAGGTGCCGTCGCGGGCCTCGCCGGTGACGTAGGCGCGGGGCAGACACTCGCCGAAGCCGACCGTTCCGTCCTCCAGCTCGCACTCCAGCAGGATGCTGTCGGACGAGCGGCGCTCGGCCGCGGCGTGCTTGAAGGGGCGGCGGAAGGGCAGGTCGATGGCGTGGAGGCGGAAGCGGATGGGTCGCATGGCCTAGGTATGGACTAGATCGGCCGCGGCGTCGAGCGCTGCCGGATCCGCTCGGCGTTCGCCTCCCACCAGGCGCGCGCCTCGGCCGTGCCCCAGTGGGAGTCGACCGCCAGCGCGTCCAAGCGGTCGAGGATCTCCCGCGCGTCGCGCGGGCGCGCCTCCGGGTCGCGCGCGAGGCACTGCATCACCAGGTCGGCCAGGCCGGCCGGCACCCCCGGCGCGATCTCCGCCAGGGGCGGAGGGTCCTGCTCCAGCACCTGGGTACAGACCTCCATCGCCGACGCTCCCTCGAACACGGGCTTGCCGCTGACCAGGTTGTAGATCAGGCCGCCCAGCGAGTAGAGATCGGAGCGCGGGTCGAGGTGTCGGGGATCCCGCAGGCGCTCCGGGGCGATGTAGGGCGGCGTCCCTCCGACGATCTCGGGCGAGGTGAGCTGCAGCTCCTCCGGGGTGCCGATCTCCTTCACCAGGCCGAAGTCGAGCACCTTCACCAGGTCGGCCCCGATCCCCGAGGAGCACAGCATCACGTTGAGCGGCTTGAGGTCGCGATGGACCAGACCGATCGAGTGGGCCTCCTCCAGGGCCTTCGCGATCTCCTGGAAGATGAAGATCGCCCGGGCCGGAGGGAGCGATCCCTCGAGCTGGATCAGGTCCGCCAGCGTCAGCCCGTCGACGTACTCCATCGCGTAGTAGAAGAGGCCCTCGGGCGTCCGGCCGTAGTCGTAGACCTGGACCGTGTTGGGGTGGCGGAGCCGGCTCATGAGCTGCACCTCCCGCTCGAAACGCTCGAGGTTGTCGGGGCTCATGGCTTCCGGCCGCAGCATCTTGAGCGCGGTGGGGCGGCGGAGCAGCGCGTGCCGGGCGAGGTAGACCGCGCCCACGCTCCCCTCGCCGATGCTTGCCTCCAGGGTGTACTCGCCCAGCTGCCGGACGCGCAGCGCCAGCAGGCGGATCGAGGCCACCGAGAGCAGGAGGATCAGGGTGAAGGCTCCGAGGACCCCGAGCAGCACGCCGTGGGAGACGCGCAGCGGACGCAGCACCGCGAACGCCTCGCCCGCGTCCACCTCGGTCACCAGGCCAACGCCGAGATCCTCCAGCCACTTCCAGGCGCCGATGACCTCGACGCCGCGGTAGTCCCGATAGCCCTCGAGGTCGATGCCGGCTTGTCCAGCGACCACGCTGGCGGCCGAACGCGTCAGCGGAAGCGCCGCGATCGGCACGTCGGGGACCCCCTCGACCCGGACGTCCACGCCCGGGTCGCGCACCGGCAGGCTGTAGAAGACGTCCGGGGCTTCCCGCTGCGGAATCATGCCGACCGCCCGGAGCGAGGTCTCGTGTCGGCTGCGCGACACCATGTAGCCGTCGCCGTCCACCGCGTAGGTGTCGCCGCTCTCCCCGAACCGGGCGTCCGAGAGGATGTCGCTGAACTCGGTCGGGTCGATGGCGAGCACCAGCGCACCCAGCACCTCGCCCGCGGGCTCGCGGACCGGCGTGATCGCGAGGATCAGTCGATCCAGCGCCACCGTCCAGCGGCGTCCCGCCGCCCCGTCCTCGCCTCCTGCCGGGTCCGCGCGAGGCAGGCGTGTGAATCGGGTCTGGCCCACGAGGGCGCCGGCCAGCACGGCCAGCGCGTCGGCAGGCACCCGCGAGCCGGCCTCGTCGCCTCGGGTGGAAGCCAGGATGGTGCCCCCTGCGTCGATCACCCCGCACCACTCGTAGCCGGACGCCTCCCGGAGCCGGGCGAGGTGGTCCCGCAGCTGGCCTGCGGCGGGAGCGCGGGCCAGCGCCGACTTCGCCCCGGTCGCCGGCAGCGCCTCGCGCAGCGCCTCCACGAGACGCACCAGCTCGGCACGCTCTCCTTGGAGCCGCACCTCCGCCAGCTCGCCGCGCGCCCAGATCTCGAGGGCCTTGGCGTCGGCGTCGAGGATGGTCTCGAGCTGGGTGCGGTAGCTCTCGTGGAGCGAACGGTCCACGGCGCGCGTCGTCCACAGACCGACGGCGGCAACCAGCAGGATCAGGAAGACGAGGGCGGCGAGGAAGCCCCGCCGCGAGCCGGAGAGGCGTGCCAGATCTTGCACGAGCCGCTGGACCTTCGCGCTCTCCCGGAGTCGCCGCGGCAGCAGCGACCTGCGAGACGGATCCCGTGCTCCCATGCGGCCGCCAGTCTAGCTGCGCCAGCGGACGTGATCCCGGCGGGCTCGTCCGCGGGCTTCAGGCTTCCAGGCGGTCGTAGTCCCGCAGCGACCCGAGGCCGGGCTGGCGCTGCCCCGCCTCGAGCTCCTTGACCAGCCTCACGGTGAGCTCGTTGAAGGGCGTCTCGATCCCGTGCCGCCGGGCCCGATCCACCACGAAGCCGTTGAGGTAGTCGATCTCGGTCGGACGCCCCTGCTCGACGTCCTGGAGCATCGACACCTTGATGCCGCGCAGGGCGAACGAGAACAGCCCGAGGATGCCGACCTTCACGAGCTGCGGGAGACGGTTGTGGTGCCGGAACCAGTCGACGCTCACCGGGCCTTCGCGGCCCAGCGCCACGCCCTCGGCATCGGCGACCCGCAGCACCTCGTCGATGATGCGCGTGCCGATGCCCAGCGCCCGGCGGTTTCGGAACACCTCGCCCGCGTACAGGCCCGTGATGGCGGACAGCGGATTGGCGACGCTGCTGAACACGAGCTTGGTCCACTTGAAGGGAAGGACCGCGTCGACGGTGCGGCTGAAGCGGGTCCCTTCGAAGATCCGCAGCGCCTCGGCCGTGCGCCCGGTGGCGCCCTTCTGGAACGGGCCCACGACGAGGCCGATTGGCTGCGGGATCTCGACGCGCGTCGGAGACACGCCGATCAGGCTGCCCCTGACCAGCGCTCCGAGCAGCCGGGCCGGGTCGAACCGCTCCGCCAGGAAGTACTCCATGACGCCGTTCTGCGCGCAGAGGATCACGCCGTCGCCGCGGAGGAGCGGCTCGTAGTCGGGGAAGACCCGGACCAGGACGTGGTTCTTCAGACAGAAGACGAGGAGATCGAAGCGGCCGACCAGGTCGTCGCTCACCGTGTTGTGCGTCTCGAGCTCGACGCGGTGCGTCCGGCCCTTCTCGACGACCTCGTAGCGCCCGTCGCGCTGCGTGCTCGTGAAGCCGATCGGCTTGTGGCCGGCCCGCTGGAGCTCTCGCGCGAGCGCGACGCCCACCGATCCGAGTCCCACGATGCCGATGTTCACGCGACTGCTCCGGCGCGCCGCGCTAGTCCATCGACAGCTCGGTCACGACCTCGGACGCCGGCGGCGACTTCTGCTCGGACGCCATCGACAGCAGCTCCGTCTTGGCCTGGAAGGCCCGCATGCCGGCCTCGACCCGGGCCCGCTTGTCGCGCTCGTACCAGCCCTCGCGCATCACGCGGAGCACCGGCTGCTCGAGGCGCATCGACTCCCGCTTCGCCTTGTACTCCATGTTGATGGACATCATGCCGGCATCGGCGGCGCGCAGGAAGGCCTTCTGCTCGGCCTCCGTC
>JASJBO010000427.1 GCA_030066475.1 Myxococcota bacterium | reverse complement strand
GATCGTGGCCGCCGAGCTGGCCGAGCGGCTCGAGGATCCCGACGCGCGGCTGGCCGCCTCGAGCCAGGTCTTCGACGAGGCCCGTCACTTCTACACGCTGCGCGACTACATGGCGGCGCTGCACGTGCCCGCGCCCGAGCTCGATCCCTACTTTGCGATCGCGGTCAAGCGGCTGCTGGCGACCCGCGACCTCACCGTGAAGCTGTTCGCCATGCAGCTGCTCGCGGAGGGCACCGCGCAGGTGATCTTCCGCTTCCTGGCCGACGCCGAGATCGAGCCGGTGCTGGGCGAGCTGCTGCCGCTGATCGAGAAGGACGAGGCGCGGCACGTGGCGCTCGGCGTGCTCTACCTCCCGCGCCGTCTCGAGGCGATTCCGACCCGCAAGCTGCTCAAGATCCGCGACGTCACCTACGGCATCGGCGACCTGTTCGGCGCCACGCAGATCCGCTACGCGAAGCACTACCGGGTGCTGGGCGCGGATCCGCGCGACCTGATCCGGGCGGCGGACAAGATGCTCTACGAGCTGTCCCAGAAGATCGGCCCGATCCCGGGCACCGACCTCGAGTTCTTCCCGACCAACCCGACCGCCACCGATCACTACGAGGAGGCGCTCGACCTCGTGCTGCCGCGCCCCGGGCGCGAACACGGCCGGGCCGGCCGCCTGCTGCGCGGCGTGATCGACTTCGGGGCGCGCGCGCTGCCGTCGTGAGCGAGCCAGGGGAGTCGATGCCCGACCCGGAGACCTCGCGCCAGCGCATCCTCGACGCCGCGCTCGAGCTGCTGGCCGAGCGCGGCTACGAGGGGATGTCGCTCCAGCTCGTGGCCGACCGCGTGGGCCTGCACAAGAGCACGCTCTTCCACCATTTCCGCAGCAAGGAGGAGATCACCCGCGAGGTCTACCGCGACATGGCCGAGGGGGTGCTCAAGCGGGTCGAGCCGTGGCTGGTGAGCGAGCCGCCGGCGCTGGAGCAGATCCTCGAGGCCTCCGACGCGCTGCTCGACCACTTCGCCGCGCACCGCGCCGCGGCGCGCCTGTTCATGCGCATCATGGTCGCCTCGCTCGAGCGCGACCCCTTCGCCGTACCGGCGGACCGCGGCGACCCGATCTACCGGCTGCTGGTGCAGGTGGGCGAGTGGCTCGCGCGCGCGCGCGCCGCCGGGGTGATCCGTCCGGTCCGCGTGCGGCACGCCCTCGTCAACCTGCTGGGACTGGTGCTCTTCTATCCCGCCACGGCGCACGACATCGGCCGCGGCATCTTCGAGGCGGGCCCCTGGTCGCCCGACGTCCTGGCCGGGCACAAGCGCGAGCTGCGCGCCTTCCTGCGCGGCGCCCTCGAGCCGCTCTGAGCCTCAGCGCGGCTCCAGCCGGAAGATCGCGACGTCGCCTTCCTTCTCCTCGGGGTCGTCGATGTCGTACTTGGCGATCAGCGCCTGGCTCACGGTCTCGAACTCGGCCGGGTCGTCGACCTCGACCCGGCGGACCTCGTAGAGCTTGCCCTCTACGCGCACGCGGGCCTCGGGGTGGGCGCGCAGGTTGCGCACCCAGCGCCGGTCGTCCGGGTCGACGGTCGGGACGTAGAGGCGGTCCTCGACTCCGAGGCACCAGACCGTGACCGAGTACGGATCCTCCGGTCGGGTCTCGACCTCGACGGTGTCGACGTCGGCCGTGAAGCCCCAGTCGTCGGGCCAGGGGACGACGTCGCCGGAGAGCTGGCCCCCGGCGATCGGGCCGATCGGCTCGCAGGCCAGCAGCAGGGCAAGGGCCATGGCGGCGGCGAGCGCGCGGCTCGTGGACATGAACGATTCCCTTCCGGTGCAGGCCCGCGCTCAGTCTACCGGTCGGGCCGCGGTCCGAGAAGAGCCGCCGCTCGCGTGGAGCCCGCTCAGTCGTGCGGCGTCAGCCTGGCGCCCTTCGGAACCTTGGGCTTGCGGTGCGGGAACTCCTGGATGCGGGCCGTGTGGCTCCGCATCAGGTTCTGGAGCGGCGTGATCGCCCACAGGCCGCTGTAGAGCGGGCCATGGCGCTCGCCCGGGTCGCGTCGGACGTTGTAGAACTCCATGTCCGGCAGCCCGCCCTTGATCCCCTTGATCACCACTTTGTGGTCCCGGTAGCGCACCGCTCCGAGCTCTCCGCCGCTGTAGTGGAACATGTAGTGGCGCCGGCCGTGACCCTCGCCGTTCAGCAGCAGGGCGGTCTGGTCGACGCCGTCCGTGATGCGGTCGTCGGGGATCCGGTCGGATGCCCCGGCGATCCGGGCGGCGGTCGTGTAGAGGTCCGCCAGGTGGATGATGTCCACGGGATCCTGGCCCGGCTCGATCGTGCCCGGCCACCAGGCCATGCCCGGAACCCGGACGCCGCCTTCGAGGACGTCGCCCTTGGCGCCGCGCAGCAGCGAGTAGCCCGCGGTGGGCCAGAACGCGTACATCGGCCCGTTGTCGCTCCACCAGACGACGAGGGTGTTCTCGGCGATGCCCGCTTCCCGCAAGGTGTCGAGCAGGCGCTGCACGTGCTCGTTGTGCAGCACCATGAAGGAGGCCTGTCGATTCGGGCGATCGACGCCCGGAGCGTCCAGGTACTCCTTCGCCGCGGAGATCTGCAGCGCGTACGAGGCCCAGTAGACGAAGAACGGCTCGTCGCCGGCCGCCCTCTCGCGCACGTAGGCCGTGATCTGCTCGATCGACTCGTTCTCGAACGCCTCCTGGCGCCCGGGGCCCAGCTCGCCCGCCGGCCCCTCGATCCGGCGGCGTGCCTGTCCCGTGCGTCCGACGTAGCCCGCGAGTCCGTCGGTCAGGTCGATGCCGGTCTCCTCCAGGTACTTCTGGTAGCCCGGGAAGTCCGCGAAGGGATAGGTGCCCGAGTCGTCCTCGAAGGAGGCCTGCCACCAGTCGGGTGCGCCGTTGTAGAGGCCGTAGTAGGCGTAGTCGAAGCCCTGGCTCTCGGGCGCGTGCTCGGGCAGCTCGCCCAGGTGCCACTTGCCCCACATGGCGGTGTGGTAGCCGGCCTCCGACAGCAACTCGGCGAGCGTGACCTCCTTCGGCGACAGGCCGTCGGTCTGGCCGGGCCAGAGCACGCTGATCAGTCCGGTGCGCACCGGGTGGCGTCCGGTCATGATGGCGATCCGGCTCGGCGTACAGGAGGGCTCCGCATAGGCGGACCAGAAGCGCATCCCCTCGTGCGCCATCCGATCGAGCGCAGGCGTGGGCGTGCCCCGGTGCTTGCCGCCTCCCTGCCAGCCGAGCTCGCCCCAGCCGACGTCGTCGACCAGGATGTAGACGATGTTCGGCTTCTTCTCGAACCGCTCTTCGAGCGCCGCCAGCTTCTCGTCGAGGCCGCGGTCCTCCTCCTGCCACGTCGAAGCGTTCCGCTTCTTGGCGTCGAGGAACGGAGCATCGAACTGTTGGCCGCTGGCAGCGACTGGAAGTGTCACGACGCTCAGAAGGACGATTCGGACGATCTCTCGCATCTCCGGGTTCCTCGTGTGGATCTCTCGTTTCGACGTGCCGTGCGGGTTGGGGAGCCTCTCGGGCATGATGATCAAGAACGCGATCGATGGAGGTCACCATCATGGCCGGGCTCGCCTTCGGACGATCCTGACCATGCTCCTGGTGCCGGTCTTCTACGCGATCCTCTACCGCGTCGAGGGGCCGGACGCCGCGGACTGAGGCTCTCGACTCGACCTAGCGCTTGCGGAGGTTGGCGGGGAGGATGCGCTTGCGCAGCCGCAGCGACTTCGGCGTCACCTCGAGCAGCTCGTCCTCTTCGATCCACTCGAGGGCCGACTCGATCGTGATGGCGCGCGGCGGCGTCAGCACCGCCGCCTCGTCCTTGCCCGCCGCGCGGACGTTGGTGAGCTTCTTCGCGCGACACACGTTCACGTTGAGGTCGCCGGGCCGGCGGCTGGCGCCCACCACCTGTCCCTCGTAGACCGGAATGCCGGCGCCCAGGAACATGTCGGCGCGCTCCTGGATCTTGAACAGGGCGTGCGCGGTGGTGTCGCCGGCCTCGGTGGCGATGATGGCGCCCACGCTGCGGTGCGGCAGGTCGCCGGCCCAGGGCTCCCAGCCGCGCACGGTGCGGTGCAGCACGCCCTCGCCGCGGGTGTCGGTCAGGAACTCGCTGCGGTAGCCGAACAGCCCGCGGCTCGGCGCGGAGAACTGGAGCACCGAGGTGCCGCTGCGGCCCTCCATCGCGACCAGCCGGCCGCGGCGGGAGGCGAGCTTCTCCATGACCGAGCCGGCGAAGGCCTCCGGGACCTCCGCGACCACGTCCTCGACCGGCTCGCAGCGCTGGCCCTCGATCTCGCGGGTGATGATCTCGGGGCGCGAGACGCTGAACTCGTAGCCCTCGCGGCGCATGGTCTCGATCAGCACGGCGATCTGCAGCTCGCCGCGGCCGGCGACGTCGAAGGTCTCGGGCGAGTCGGTGTCCTCGATGCGGATCGAGACGTTGCCGAGCGCCTCGCGGCGCAGCCGCTCGCCGATCTGGCGGCTGGTGAGGAAGCGACCCTCGCGGCCCGCGAAGGGCGAGGTGTTGACGGAGAAGCGCACCCGAACCGTGGGCGGGTCGATGGCGACGCGAGGCAGGGGCTCCGGGGCCTCGGGAGCGCAGATGGTGTCGCCGAGCTCGATGGAGTCGACGCCGGCGATCATGACCAGGTCGCCTGCCAGGGCCTCGTCGAGCTCGCGGCGCTCGAGGCCGTGGGCACCGAACAGCTTGGTGACGCGGAACGACTGCGGGGCGCCCTCGGCGGGCAGCCGGACGACGGTCTGCCCCCGCACCAGACGTCCGCGCTCGACCCGGCCGATCACGATGCGGCCGAGGAAGTCGTCGTAGTCGAGAGTCATCGCCTGGAAGCGCAGCGGCGCCTCGAGATCCACTTCGGGGGCGGGGGTGTGCTCGAGGATGGCGTCGAGCAGCGGGCGCAGGTCGCGCCGCTCGCCGTCGGCCTCGTGCGAGGCCGCGGCCTGCTTGGCCGAGGCGTAGACCACCGGGAAGTCGAGCTGGTGGTCGTCGGCACCGAGGTCGACCAGCAGGTCGAAGACCTCGGTGACCACGGCGTCGGCGCGCTGCTCGGGGCGATCGATCTTGTTGACGACCAGGATCGGGCGCAGCCCGTGCTCGAGCGCCTTGCGCAGGACGAAGCGCGTCTGGGGCATGACGCCCTCGACGGCGTCCACCAGCAGCAGGACGGCGTCGACCATGCCCAGCACCCGCTCGACCTCGCCGCCGAAGTCGGCGTGGCCCGGAGTGTCGACGAGGTGGATCCGCACGCCCTCGAAGTGCACGGCGGTGTTCTTGGCGTGGATGGTGATGCCCCGCTCGCGCTCGAGGTCCTCGCTGTCCATCACCCGCTCCGCCGCCTGGTGCTTGGGCGGCAGCGCGCCGGTCTGGCGCAGCAGGCCGTCGAGCAGCGTGGTCTTTCCGTGATCCACGTGCGCGATGATGGCGAGATTGCGGACGTCCTTGCGCTCGGATGCCATGGCCGTCGCAGGCTAGCAGGCCTTATGGACTCCGCTCGCCTGCGGCTCGCTGCGCTCTCTTCGGGCTGGCTCGGTGCTGGCGCGAAGGCGTCTTGGTGGACTCCGCTCGCCTTCGGCTCGCTGCGCGCTGCGGCGGCTGCGCCGCCTTCGCTTGCGGCTTCCCCCTTCGGGCCGGCTCGATGCTGGCGCGGGGGCGTCTTGGTGGACTCCGCTCGCCTTTGGCTCGCTGCGCGCTCCGGCGGCTGCGCCGCCTTCGCTTGCGGCTTCCCCCTTCGGGCCGGCTCGATGCTGGCGCGGG
>JASJBO010000426.1 GCA_030066475.1 Myxococcota bacterium | reverse complement strand
CCCTTCACCAGCCGGGCGGCGCCGCCCTCCGCACAGCAATTGGGGCCGGGCCGCCGAGACACGGGCGAGGGCCTTCTGGAAGGCTTCGGCCCGCGCCGCAGCCGGTGAAGCGGCGCGCACCGCAAGTCGCTGTGCTTCGAGGAGATGCACCCTTCGCGAACGGCGGCTCGACGACCGCGACTCGAGCCGAGAAGAGAAGGGAAAAGAACGAAGGGCAAACGGCGACTGGCTAACTAGTAATGGGTTGCATCAGGATACCCCAAGAAGCTGCAGTCGCGTGCGGCGATGGCGCGAGGGAGCGCGGCAGGTGGCGCGGAAATCGCACGCCGTGGCGCGGACTTCGACGGTCGCTAGAGGAGTGGGCCCGGCGCAATCGCTGCGAGCGGTTGCAGCCTAATCGCCGCGCTGCTTGAGATGTGAAGCGGCGGCGCTGTCCAATTCCCAACCGGTGGGAGAAGCTCGGCGCCGAAGTGCTAGCGACTGCAGGGCTTTGGCGGGAGAACCGTGGACGCGGTCGGGTGCAGATGCTGCAGCGCACGGTGGCAAGGGCTTGGGCTACGACCGGTCGGCCGAGCTCGATGCGCCGCTCGCCGGCACCAAGTGCGCGGCCGCGGGCGCGGGGCACGGCCTCTCGTAGCCCACGAGACGCACGGGCGGCTCGACGTGCGTCGCCTGCGTCCGCTCGCTCATCACGACCACGCGCAGCGACTCGAGCCGCTCGGCGGGCGGGTGCGCGTCGTTCCACTCGCGGCACAGGTACTCCCCGAAGCGCCGGTGCAGCTCGGCGCGGCGCGCGTCGGGGCGCGCCTTCGAGGAGGTCAGCAGCCAGAGCCGCCAGCGGAAGCCGCGGTGCGTGGCGGGAACGCTCGCGGGCTTGTCCCAGTGCACCGGGGCGCGCCGGAACCGATCCACTCGGCCGCCGTCCGCCAGCCGCCCCTCCACCACGAGCCACAGGTCGACGCGCGGTGGGCCGGGCGCGAACATCGTCCAGGCCTGGTTGACGCGCAGCACGCGTCCGATCCAGGCCACCGGCTCCGGCCAGCCGTTGCCGAAGCCGAACGGCGCCAGCCGCAGGGCGAGGTGCCCGACCACGTAGAGCAGCACGAGTGCCGCCGCGATCTGCACCGGGCGCCCGATTCGCCAGGCGGGCGCGTCGGACTCCGGGCGCGGCGGGCGGCCGCGCAGGCGCGGTAGCAGGACGTCCCAGAACCAGCCGGGCAGGAACACGGTCCACGCCGCCAGGCAGAAGATCGGGAAGTTGCCGACGTTCATGAACGTCGCCAGCGACAGGTGGAAGAACGCGAACACCGCCACCGCCAGCACGCGGGCCGCCGGATGGAAGGCGCCCAGCAGCGGCAGGAACGGGGCCGAGGATCTCGAACACCAGCGTGCCCCAGGTGAGCGGCGCGATCAGCGCGGACTGCTCGCGCAGCCAGGCGCCCGCGGCCGTGCCGTAGACGTCGAGCTGCAGGGCGTAGTGGAGCGCCGTGCCGTCCCACCAGCTCGGTCCGCTCTTCTGGATGCCCGTCATCCAGTAGAGGAAGAGGATCTGGAGCAGGATCGCGGCGCCGGGCACCGCCAGCAGGGTGTTCGACGCGTCCCGCGGCGCGCGCCGGGCGTCGAGCGACCAGCGGGCGCCGAGCGGCAGGAACAGCGACCAGAACAGCAGGATGCGCACCAGGATGTCGCCGCTCAGCATCGCCAGGTAGGGGTTGCGCGCCGGCAGGCTCGCGAGCAGGAACCAGGTCACCGCGGTCGCGATCCGCTTGTGCCAGCCCAGCGCGAGCGCCCCCAGCCCCAGCGCGGCCAGCACGAACAGCGCCGCCTCGGCCGCCGCGCTGCCGGAGAGCTGGGTGTGCAGCGACGGATCGACCCCGGCGCCGAAGATGCGCCGGGCCAGGGCCGCGGGCAGCACGCCCTGTTCGGTGTAGTGCGCGACCAGGTGGCGCGAGCGGTCGGCCAGGTCGAACGCCACCACGGCGGCCAGCGCGATGCGGAGCAGCGCCAGCGAGCGCAGGTCGACGGCGAGCGCGCCCTCGAGCCGACGCCTCCAGGCACCGCCCGGACGCGTCGGCCGAGGGGCTCACGGCGTGCCGACCTTCTCCAGGATCGGGGAGGGCGTTCCCACGTGGGTGATCCAGAGCTGGTGGATGGCGCGGGTGGCGCCGACGTGCAGCAGGCGGCGCGCGGAGGGCGTGTCGGGGAAGCTGCCGGCCGAGGTGTCGGCGAGCACCACGTAGTCGAACTCGAGACCCTTGGCCTGCTCGATCTCGGTCACCTCGACGCCGGGCGCGAAGGAGAAGTCCTGCGACAGCACGCGCCGCAGGCGGGGGACCTCGCTGCGCTCGAGCCCCTCGTGGTAGAGCCCGCTCGCCGCGCGCGACGGCGTGAGCACGGCGATCGAAGCGAGCGGCTCCGCCAGCGACAGCGCGCGCAGGGCGTCGGCCAGAAAGGCGACGCAGGCACCGGCGTCGGTGAAGCGGAAGATCTCCACGGGCGGCCCCGTGCGGACCGAGGGCGGAGGCGCCTCCTCCTCGCCGAGCGAGCCGAGCAGGCCGTGCGCGAACTCCATGATCTCGCGGGTCGAGCGGTAGCTCACCTGGAGCGTACGCACCTCGGGGTCCGGCAGCCCGAGCCGGTCGAACAGCTCGTCCCACGACGAGAAGCCGCCGTGCTGGGAGATGTGCTGCTGGGTGTCGCCCGCGAGCGTGAGGCTCGGCGGATGGCCCAGGCAGTCGATCAGGACCCGGAGCTCGAGCGGCGAGAAGTCCTGCACCTCGTCGACGGCGACGTGGCGATAGCGCAGCGGTCGCCGCCCCCGGAACGGCAGCGGGCCCGAGCGGAGCTGCCAGGCGCGCAGCAGGATCGCGTCGTCCTCGGGGTCGAGCTCGGCCTGGGCGTCGGGATCGCCGTCGAGCCGCGCCTGCAGCTCCTCGTTGCGCACTCGACACCACTCGGTGGCGTTGTGCACGTCGGCGCTTCCGAGCCGTCCGGGCGCCACCCGCTCGAACACCTCCTCGAGCAGCTCGCGCCGCACCAGCAGGCTCGACCAGTCGTCGATCACCTGCGCCGCGTCCCGCGGCCCGGCGACGCTCCGAACGTGCGCCTCGAGCGCGGCGCCGAGCGCCGGGTGCAGCTTCACGCGACGCACGAAATCGGGCGCGTCGAAGCGCGTCTCGGTCGGCAGGCGCGGGAACAGCCGGCGGCGCTGCTGTGCGGCCCACTCCTGGAAGGTGGTGACCCGGACGTGGTGCACGCCGAGCCCGGGCAGCACGTGACTCACGTAGTCGCGCAGGCCCGGCGACAGGGTCACGAAGAGCGTGCGGGCCGAGTCGACGCCCGCGTCCTCGAAGGCGAGGTAGGCGATGCGGTGCAGGGCCACCGTGGTCTTGCCCGAGCCGGCGCTGCCCCGCACCACGAGCGTGCCCGGCGCGGCGCGGCTGATCAGCTCGAACTGGTCGACGTCGAGCAGCCCGGCCACGTCGGGCAGGTGCTTGTCCGCGCGCTGCTCGGCGCCGCCCGGGTCGGTGCCGAGCCGGCGCGCCGGGGGGCGCAGCCCGTGGGCGCGCACCGCGGCGCCCTCGCCGCCCGAGAGCTGGGGCGCCTCGGCGCGGGTGCGCTCCCAGCCGGTGCGCGGGTCGAGCCGGAAGCTGCCCTCGGGCGCGTCGATCCGGTCGAGGCGGCTGCCGCGGATCGAGAGCGTGCGCCGCACCAGCAGCTCGCCCTCGAGCGTGCGCCCGCCCATCTCCTCCTCGTACGGCTCGCCCTGGCGATAGCGGTAGAAGAGGCGCGAGACCGGCGCGTTGCGCCAGTCCACCACGCGCACGCCGGCGCGGATGCAGGTGGCCTTGCCCAGGCACACGTCGCGCTCGCGGGCGCCCTCGCGCAGGCGCATGTGGGCGAAGTAGGGCGAGGTGCGGTCCACCACCGGCGCCTTCGCCGACGACTGGAGCTGGCGCAGCAGGGCGGTGCCGCGGTCCCACTGCTGGAGCAGGGCCACGCGGTCCTTCTGCTCCTCGCCCGACACCAGCACGCGGCGGATGCTCTCGAGCTCGCGCGCCAGCTCCGCCTCGGCCGGCGGGCGTGCCTCGGGCACCTGGTCGAGCGCCCGCAGCACCGACTCGAGCAGCTCCAGCTCTTCCTCGACGATCGAATGCGCCAACCGATCTCCGTCGCTCGCCCGTTTTATCCGACGGCGCCGCGCGCGCCAAGCCTGATCCGCGCGGGCCTGCGCTGCTATCTTATGTCAGTCGACGATGGCGACCGGACCGCCCGCACCGGGCAAGCGCTACATCACCCCGCAGGGCTTCCGCGCGCTCCAGGACGAGCTGGGGCAGCTCTGGCGTGTCGAGCGGCGCAAGGTGACCCGCGAGGTCGCCGAGGCGGCCGCCCAGGGCGACCGCTCGGAGAACGCCGAGTACATCTACGGCAAGAAGCGCCTGCGCGAGATCGATCGCCGCATCCGCTTCCTCACCCGGCGCCTGGACGAGCTGACCGTGGTGGCGCCGAGTCCCGAGCAGGCGGGCCGCGTCTACTTCGGCGCCTGGGTGACCGTCGAGGACGAGGACGGCGAGCAGGTCGAGTACCAGGTCGTCGGCCCCGACGAGTTCGACGTAGACAAACGCCGAATCAGTATCGATTCCCCCATGGGGCGTGCGCTCGTCGGCAAGGAGCTCGACGACGAGATCTCGGTGCGCCGCCCCAAGGGTGTCGCGCACTACGTGGTGGTCGGGATCCGCTACGAGAGCGAGTCGTAGCGGGATTCGACCGCCCTCGTTCCGTGTTGAAATCGCCACGAAATGGCATTTTGTCTTGTTTCGCAGCCGCTCCTGCTGCGATGATTCCTCGGTTCGGGCTAGCCGGCCGGGGGAGGCAGTTCTTGGTGTCCAGGTTTGCGGGGGGTGGGGTGTGCCCGCGCGGCGCACTGCGCGCGGGACTCGCGGTCATCTTCGCCCTGGCGGGGGCAGCGGCGCCCGCAACCGCCTTCGAGTTCTTCGACGGCCGGGTCTCGCTGCACGGCTTCTTCGAGACCCAGATCCGCTCGATCTCGAAGGAGTTCGACACCAACGACGACGTCGACCTGTCGCAGTGGTACAACATCCTCAATCTCGAGCTCGAGGCCGAGATCGCCCCGGACGGCATCGGTCCCTTCGACCTGGTCGAGGCCTTCGTCCGCGTCGAGGCACGCTACGACTGCGTTTGGAAGCGCGCCTGCTGGCTGTTCCCGTCGGTGGACACCTACGGCAACCGCACCGAGCACCTGCCCAAGCGGCTGATCAACGGACGCCTCAACGGCCAGCACGGCGCGCTGAAGACCTTCGACACGCGCCGCTACTCGGGTCTGAACCGCGAGAACTTCACGCTCGCCGAGCGGGACAATGGCCGAGCGAGTCGCTCGCCGCTGAGCTTCGGCCAGCTCCCCGGCATCGTCCAGATCTTCCGCGCCGGCGACGGCGCGAACAACGCGTTCGAGCCCACCATCGACCCGAACCCCAACGACCGGATCTTCTTCTCGGACACCGACTTCGGTGACGACACGCCCTTCGACCTGTTCGACCAGTATCTGCGCGGCTGCAAGTGGACCGCCCAGCGCGGCAAGGGCGGCGAGAACGGGGGGCTCGCCAACCCGCTGGGCCCGTGGAACCCGGGCTGCAAGATCCGCCACCGGCGGGCCCTCAACCGCTTCGCGAACCCGTGGAACGAGAACGACAACATCCGGACGCTGGCCGGGCCCGACCGCATTCCGAACACGGGCGACGAGCTCCCCGACCCCGGCAAG
>JASJBO010000425.1 GCA_030066475.1 Myxococcota bacterium | reverse complement strand
AGGAGCGCACCACACCAAGCCTCGCCGGCCTGCCCGCCCCGAGCAAAGCCCGGCGGCTGCCCGCGCAAGCGCCGCCCGAGGAGCGCACCACACCAAGCCCCGCCGGCCTGCCCGCCCCGAGCGAAGCCTCTGCGGCTGCCCGCGCAAGCGCCGCCCACCCAAGCCCGAGCAGCGCGTCCCACCCCAAGCGGCGCGCGCAGCGAGCCGCAGGCGAGCGAAGTCAACCAGCTTCGAGCGCGATGCGGAAGTGGATCGCGCTCTCGGCGCGCTCGGCCTCGAGGCGCGCGCCATGGCTCGCGGCCAGCGCGGCGGTGGCGTCGAGCACCACGGCGTCCCAGGGCTGGTCGGCGCCGTCGAGCGGGTGGGAGCCCGGCTCGACCGATCGCACCGCCTCGAAGCGCAGCGAGATCACGCGCTCCCCGCCGTCGGTCTCGAGCCCGAGGTGCAGCGCGCCGCCGCACGGCGACAGCCGCACCAGACGCTGGACCGCGATCAAGACCAGCTCTTCCAGATCGCTGCGCGCCCCGCGCACCCAGCAGGGGTCGTCGGGCAGCTCGACCGCGAGCGCGACGCTGCGGCTCAAGGTGTCGCGCAGCAGCGGCTCGAGCTCGCGCAGCATGCGCACGGCGTCCGCGCTCGCGGAGTCCGCCGGGCGCTCACCACGCCGCGACAGCAGCGCGCGCGTGAGGCGGGCGCAGCGCTCGACCTCCTGCTGGATCTGCTCGCAGGCCTCCCTCACCTCGGCGTCCTGCTTGCGCTCGTCGAGCAGGAAGCTGGTCTCGCCCAGGATGCTGGTGAGTGCGTTGTTCAGCGTGTGCGCTGCGCCGAGCGTCAGGTGGCGCAGCGTCTCGAGCTGCGCCAGCTCGGCCGCCACGGCGGCGAGCGGTCGATGGACGGGGGGCATGCACCCCCGCTATCGACCCGCGGGTCCGCCCACCTTAGACCGATTCCAGAGTCTCGTACCGTATCAATCCGGACTTGCATTTCGGGCTCAGAAGTCGGAAATTCCTCGACTCGCCTTCCGCGCCCGCCGAAAGGATCTCCCATGGCCAGCGGAGCCCTCCAGCCGACGACGCAGGAATCCCTTTCGGAAGAGCTACTTGCGTCGATTCACGAGGGCCGGTTCGAGGCCTGGAGCGCCGAAGAGATCTTGACTTGGGGAATCAAGAAATTTCATCCCCGGCTGGTTCTCTCCTGCTCGTTCGGCGCTCCGGAGGGCCTGGTGCTGCTCGACATGATGCACCGCATCGAGCCCTCCTCGCGTGTCTTCGTGCTGGACACGGGGCGCCTGCCCCAGGCGACGCACGATCTGATCGACCGCGTGCGCGACCGCTACGGCAAGCGCCCGGAGCTGGTCTTCCCCGACGCCCGGGCGGTGCAGGAGATGGTGCGACGCCACGGGCAGAACCTGTTCTACGAGTCGGTCGAGCGGCGCCAGCTCTGCTGCCGCGTGCGCAAGGTCGAGCCGATGCGGCGCTACTTCGCCGAGTCCGGGATCGACGCCTGGGTTGCCGGGCTGCGGCGCGAGCAGAGCGTCACGCGGCGCGCGGCGCCCAAGGTCGAGATCGACGAGACCCACGGCGGGCTGGTGAAGCTCAACCCGCTGGCGGACTGGAGCCAGGACCAGGTCGCCCAGTACGTCCGCGATCACGGCGTGCCCACCAACCGGCTGCACCGACAGGGCTATCCTTCGGTCGGCTGCGATCCGTGCTCGCGCGCCGTCGAGCCGGGCGAGGATCTGCGCGCCGGCCGCTGGTGGTGGGAGAACGCCGACACGCGAGAGTGTGGACTGCACGTCGGGGAGGAAGCGGATGGCTCTGGAATCTGACCGCATCGACCGGCGCGCCTTCCTGGGCGGAGCGGCCGCACTGCTGCTCTGGCCGGCGCTGGGCCGCGCCGCCCACCACGAGAAGGCGGGCCCTGCGCTGCCCGCAGAGCTGCGCGCGGCCCTCGAGAAGAGCCCCTACGTCTACGTCTCGCCGCTCCGCTCGAGCGGCGCCGAGAGCACCTGCCACGGGGAGGTGTGGTTCGGCTGGATCGACGGTGCGGTGGTGCTCAACACCAGCCCGAGCGCCTGGAAGGCGCGCGCTCTCGAGAAGGACCTCGCCCGGGCGCGCATCTGGGTGGGCGACCACGGTCGCTGGAAGCGGTTGATCGGCCCGAACAACGAGGACTTCCGCCAGGCGCCCCACTTCGAGGCGCGGGCCAGCCGGGTCACCGACCGCGCCGTGAACGAGCGCCTGCTCCGGATCTTCGACGAGAAGTACCCCGCCGAGATCGGCGACTGGCGCGAGAAGATGTCGAAGGGCTTCGACACCGGCGAGCGGTTGGTGATCCGCTACGAGCCCGTCGAGGTCGCGGGCTAGCTTCGCAGCATGGGCGTGCTCGAGGGGAAGATCGCGGTCGTCACCGGTGCCGGGCGCGGGATCGGGCGCGAGATCGCGCTCGACTTCGCCCGCGCAGGGGCCCGGGTCGTGGTCAACGATCTGGGCGGTGCGGCCGACGGCAGCGGAGAGAGCCGGGTCGCCGACGACGTGGTGGCCGAGATCCGGGCGGCCGGTGGCGAGGCGGTCGCCAACGACGACAGCGTGGCGAGCGTCGACGGCGGCCACGCGATCTTCCTGACCGCGATCGACGCGTTCGGCGCGCTCGACATCCTGGTCAACAACGCCGGCATCCTGCGCGACCGCACCATCTTCAAGATGAGCGAGGACGACTGGGACGTGGTGATGGCCGTGCACCTGAAGGGGCACTACTGCTGCACCAGTCCCTTCGCGCGCTACATCCGCGAGACCGGCCGCGAGGCCTGCCGCATCCTGAACTTCTCGTCGGTCTCGGGCCTGTTCGGGAACTTCGGCCAGTCGAACTACGGCGCCGCCAAGGCGGGCATCGCCGGCTTCAGTCGCGTGCTGGCGCTCGAGCTCGCGAAGTACGGCTGCACCGTCAACACGATCTCTCCGGGCGCCGCCACGCGACTGACGATCCCGCTGGCCGAGGGCCGTGGCGAAGCCGTCGACGCCGAAGCGCCCGAGCGAAGCCCGGCGCAGGTGGCGCCGGTCTGCACCTGGCTCGCGTCCGCGGCCGCCCAGGACTTCACCGGGCAGATCATCAACGTGATGCGCGGCAGCGTGGGCATCATGCAGCAGCCCGCCGTGATCCGGTCGTTCCAGAAGGAGGGCGAGCTCTGGTCGCTCGCCGACCTCGACCGCGCCATGCCGCGCCTGCTCGAAGCCAAGCAGCAACACGACGCGCGCGCGGAGCACGACGGCGCGCCCGAGAGCATCTAGCGCGAGCCGTGTCCGAACCGCCCCCGATCGTCTCCGACCCCGACCGCGTCACACCCGACTGGCTCACTGCGGTGCTGCGCCGTTCCGGTGCGCTGCCCGAGGGGCGCGTCGATTCGTTCGAGGCCGAGGAGGTTGGCACGGGTCAGGTAGGGAGCAACGTGCGCTTCCGGCTGCGCACCAGCGGCGCGCCCGCAGGCGCGCCCGCCTCGGTGGTGGGCAAGTTCGCCTCGAAGGACCCGCTCAGTCGCGCCACCGGGGTCGCGCAGGGCAACTACCTGCGGGAGGTGCGCTTCTACCAGCAGGTGGCGCCCACGGTGGGCATCCGTACGCCGCGCTGTCACTACGCCGAGATCGAGCCCGCGAGCGCCGAGTTCGCGCTGCTCTTCGAGGACCTGGCGCCGGCCCGGCAGGGCGACCAGATCCGCGGCTGCACCCGCGACGAGGCCGCGCTGGCGCTGGCGGAGCTGGCGAAGCTGCACGCGCCGCGCTGGAACGACCCGTCGCTGGCGGGGCTCGACTGGCTCCAGCAGGGCTCGCCTGAGCGCGCCCGGCTGCTGGAGGCGATCTACAAGGAGGTGTGGCCCGGCTTCGTGGCGCGCTTCGCCGAGCGCTTGCCGCCGGAGTGCCTGGCCCTGGCGGAGCGTCTGGCGGACCACCTGGAGGCGTGGGCGACGCCGCGGCCGGGTCCCCTCACCGTGACGCACGGCGACTACCGGCTCGACAACATGCTGTTCGGCTCGCCCGAGGGCGGGGCTCCGCTCGCGGTGGTCGACTGGCAGACGCCGGCGCTGGGCGTCGCGCTCGGCGACGCCTCCTACTTCCTGGGCGCCGGGCTGCCGGTGGACGAGCGCCGCAAGCACGAGCGCGAGCTGCTGCGCGAGTACCACGGCGCGCTGCGGGCGGCGGGCGTCCTCGACCTCGACTGGGATACCTGCTTCGAGCAGTACCGGCGCTTCAGCTTCGCCGGCGTGGTGATGGCGGTGGTCGCCTCGATGATCGTCGGCCAGAGCGAGCGCGGCGATGCCATGTTCACCGTGATGGCCGAGCGCCACGCGACCCACGCGCTCGACCTCGAGGCCGAGGCCGTCCTCTAGGACTTCGCTCGCCTTTGGCTCGCTGCGCGCTCCGCCGCTGCGCGGCTCCGCTTGCGCGGGCGCTGTCAGGGATCTCCTTGCCAGCGCGAAGACGGCCTTATGGACTTCGCTCGCCTGCGGCTCGCTGCGCGCTCCGCCGCTGCGCGGCTGCGCTTGCGGGGGTGCCCGCGTAGGAAGTCGTTGCCGGTGCGGGCGCGTCTTGATTGACTTCGCTCGCCTGCGGCTCGCTGCGCGCTCCGGCTTCGCCTCCGCTTGCGGGGACGTCAGACGACGAGCTTGTGGATCGCCTTGAACTCGGGCGTTCGCGCGTCGCCGAGCCACTCGAACAGCACGCACTCGGTCGAGGTGGGAACGGCCCCCGAGCCCACCATCTTGGCCCAGCCGGCACCGTCCTCGAGCGGGAAGCGCGCGGTGACGGCGTCCCGCACCACGTGGACGCAACGCCCCGAGGCGAGCAGGTCGTGCACCGTCTGGTTCACGCACACGTGCGTCTCGATGCCCGCCACC
Source organism: Myxococcota bacterium (assembly GCA_030066475.1). The sequence continues at coordinate 962 of JASJBO010000425.1, read as the reverse complement.
ACGACCTGATCGCGCCCCAGCGCCTCGAGGCGCTCGCGCAGGCCGCCGGCGCCGAGCGCCGAGAAGCTGGTCTTCTCGAAGCGGTCCGTGTCGCGCGGGAGCCGCTCCGCGATCTCGCTGCGCGTGGCGCCCAGGCCCTTGGGGTACTGCTCGGTCAACACCACGGGCACGCCGAGCGCGCTTGCCGCGTCGAGCAGGCGGCGGGTCGCGCCCACCACCCGCTCCTCCTCGCGGAGCTTGCCCCGATAGGACTCCTGGAGGTCGATCACGAGCAGCAGCGAGCGGCTCCGGTCGAGCGTGCGTTCGTGCGAGGCCAAGCTCCCCTCCTTCCGCAGCTTGCCGGCAGCGTGTCCGCACGGCGCCCGCGCGCGACCCGCAGCGCGCTGCCCGCTGCGCCCGTCGTGCCAGCTGGGCGCTCCGGCGGGCGATCCGGGCATCAAGCCGGCTTCGCGTCCGGTCGATCCTTCCAGTGGGCTGGAAGACTAACACGGAGCTCCGATGGGACACCGCATCGACTGCAAGACGATCCTGGGCGCATCCGCAGTGGTCGCGATGCTGCTGCTCTCGTCGCCCGGCGTCCGCTGGGCGCGCGCCGAGCCGGCCGCCGACCCGTCGCAGCTCATGAGCCACGCGCCGCTGCTGCCACTCCCGAGCGAGGGGCCGTCGTGCCGCGCCAACCCGGTGCCCGCGCGGCAGCAGGCCGCCCGGCTCGCCAACCTCTACGAGGACCTCGCCCAGGCGGTCGCCAACGACCCGGTGAAGGACGAGATCGTCGTGCTGAACGGCCAGGGCTACAACTACGGCGCTCCCCCCACCACCGACCCCGCCCTGCTCCGCTTCGAGCTGAACCAGGACTAGTCACCCCCTCCAGGATCGGAGGGGGAAGCCGCAAGCGGAGGCGAAGCCGAAGCGCGCAGCGAGCCGCAGGCGAGCGGAGTCCACCAAGGCCGGAGGCGAAGCCG
>JASJBO010000074.1 GCA_030066475.1 Myxococcota bacterium | reverse complement strand
GCCGGTCCGCCATCGGCTCTCCAAGTTCCTGCTGCGTCGGGGAGCCTGCGGTCGATCAGGCCGCTTCCGAGTCGAACCGAGTCGGCTCCTCGAGGATCGCCAGGATCTCCGAGGCGCAGTAGAGTCGATCGCGCTTCGCATCGCCCACCTGTCGCATCACGCCGGCCCCGACGAGGCGTTCGATCGCACGCTTTGCGGTCGTGTAGGCCACGCCCAGTCGTTCCGCGGCTCGCTTCACCGTCCAGTAGGGGTTCTCGGCCAACAGGTCGACCAGCATCGGAACGGCTCGCGACGCGGAGTCCACCGACACCGAGCGCCACCCCGACAAGAGCTCGTTGATCCGCTCGGCACGTCGCGCGGCATCCACGGCCTGGTGGTTCACGCCGCGCAGGAAGTAGAGCAGCCACCCCTGCCAGTCGCGCTCGTCCCGAACCGCTTGCAGACGCCGGTAGTACTCCGGGCGCGTAGCCTCGAAGAAGGCGCTGGAGTAGAGCAGGGGAGTCGGCAGGACGTCGCGCTCCACCAGGAAGAGCGTGATCAGGAGTCTTCCCACGCGGCCGTTCCCATCCAGGAACGGATGGATGTCCTCGAACTCGTGGTGGGCCACCGCGATCTGGACGAGCGCGGGGAGCGTCCGGTCGTGGAGGAAGGACTCCCACTCGGCCAGGCGCTGCGGCAGCTCGTTCGGAGGCGGCGGAACGAAGCTGGCCGCGTCGATCGAGCACCCGGGTGGACCCACCCAGTTCTGGACGCGTCGGAACTCACCCGGATGCGCATCACCGCCCCGCACCCCATCCATCAGCCGGGCGTGCAGCTCGCGGACGAGGCGGAGCGAGAGTGGGAGCTCGACGAGGCGCTCGATGCCATACTCGAGGGCCACGACGTAGTTCGCCACCTCGCGGAGGTCCGCGGGGCCGCGAGCGACCCCCGCTCCTGCCTCCGCCGCCAGCAGCTCGCCGAGGGTCGCCTGGGTCCCTTCGATCCGGCTGGAGAGGACGGCTTCGCGCCGCAGGAACGGCCGGATCAGCAGGTGTGGGTTCGGCAGCCGCCGGCCCTCGCCAGCGAGTCGCCCGACAGCCTGATCCGCGGCCGACAGGGCCGACACGAGCCCGGGTGTCCACTCGATGGTCGGAGGGAGTCTGGGATTTCCCGCGGGGCCCTTCTCGGCCGTCACAGCAATCCCCCGAGCCAGATCGTGGCCAGATATTATCGATAAACGAGAAAATCGATAATATCAGGGAGCCTTGTTGTCGCCAACGAAACCAGTCTACTGCCCGCCCCCGTGCACGCAGATCTTCTCGCCGGTGAGGTAGCTGGCGCGGTCCGAGACCACGAAGCGCACGGCGTTGGCGACGTCCTCGGGCTGGCAGACGCGGCCGAAGGGCATCGAAGCGTCGAGCTGGCGCAGGTCGTCGACGCCGGCGGTGGCCTTCATCAGGCGCCGGCCCATCTCGGTCTCGACCAGGCCCGGCGCCACGATGTTGACGTGGATGCCGTGCCGCTTCTCCTCCTTCGAGAGCGTGAGCGCGAGGGACTCCATGGCCGCCTTGCCCATGTTGTAGGGCGCGCCGCCCGCGGCGTGGTGGAGGGTGGCGACGCTCGAGATCATCACGATGTCGCCGCGCGGCTGGAGGCGCATGCTCGGGATCACGAGCTGGCAGAGCTGGTGGGGGCCGAGCGCGTGGGTGCGGATCACGCGCTCGAGCTCGGCCGGTTCGGTGTTCTTCACGCTCTGGCCGCGGCTCGCGATGCCCGCGTTGTTCACCAGGATGCCGACGTGGCCGAAGTCGTGCAGCACGGCCTCGACCATCTCGGCGTTCTCGTCGGCCTGGTCCACCGACGCGCGGTAGGCGCCCGCGCGGCGGCCCAGCGCCTCGACCGCGGCCACCGTCTCCTTGGCGGCCTCCTCGTCGCGCCGGTAGTTGACGGCGACGTCGGCGCCGTCCTCGGCCAGCGCCAGCGCGATGGCGCGGCCGATCCCGCGGCCGCCTCCGGTCACCAGGGCCACGCGTCCTGCGAGGGACATCCAAACCTCCGAGCAGAGGGACGGAGCATACCGCAGCGAGCTAGCCTCGCGGGCCGGAGGCCCCCCAACGCCCAGGAGAAGTACGAGAGCAGCCGGCGCGGCGACTGGCTCACCGTGGGCGACATCGCCTACCGCGATGCCGAGGGCTTCTACTACATCTGCGACCGCAAGAACGACATGATCATCTCGGGCGGCGTCAACATCTACCCCGCCGAGATCGAGGCGGCGCTCGAGCACCACGAGCAGGTGAACGACGTGGCCGTGATCGGCGTGCCCTCCGAGCAGTGGGGCGAGAGCGTCCACGCGGTCGTGGTGCGCGCGGACGAGAGCCTCGACGCGGCGGGCCTGATGGAGTGGGCTCGCGACCACCTGGCCGGCTACAAGATCCCACGCTCGATCTCGTTCGCGGACGAGATCCCCCGCAACGCCTCCGGCAAGATCCTGAAGAAGCTGCTGCGCGAGCCCTTCTGGCGCGACCACGAGCGCCAGGTGCTGTAGGCGGCCTGGGCTACCGTCTTCGCCGAGTCGTGAGGAGGCATGAGAGGTGGTGAAGCTCCGCGAGTGGCTCCCGCTCGTGCTGGGGATCGCGGTCGCCGCGCCGGCCGCGGCCCAGGTGCAGCGCTGGGACTTCCGGATCGACGCGAGCCAGGTCCGCAACGGCGACGGACCGGGCGGCACGACCGACAGCCCGGGCACCGGCTTCGGGCACTTCGTCTACGACCCCGCCACCTCGGCGATGCACTATACGATCTCGTGGAGTGGGCTCCAGGGCGACCTGACCGGGCTGTACGTGAACGGGCCCGCGGGTCCCGACGAGAGCACTTCGAGCCAGCTGCTCGCGATCTTCGACTCGGAGCTGGCGATCCAGCTGGCGGGCGTCGACCGCCGCAACGACTCCTGGAGCGCCAGCTTCCCGGTGGACGACACCGCCACGACCTGCTCGGAGATGGATCCGTTCCCCTGCTATCTGGAGGACCGCGCCTACGTCAGCGTGGAGACGACCGCGGATCCGACGGGCGAGATTCGCGGCCACTTCGTGTCCGGGCCCCCGCTGCTGGTCTGGCGCTTCGCGAGCAGCGAGGACCAGGTGAAGAACGGCGACGAGCCCGACGGCTCCACCAACAGCCCCGGCAGCGGCGACAACACCCTGCGGGTCGACGTGGCCGCCGGCCAGCTCCACTACCGGATCGGCTGGCGCGACCTCGAGGGCGACCTGACCAAGCTCCACGTCCACGGCCCGGCGGGCCCCGACGAGAGCAACCCGCTCCATCTGTTCGAGATCTTCGACTCCGTGCAGGAGATCCTCGACGCGATGCTGGATCCCCGCAACGACGACGTCGAGGGCAGCTTCCCAATCGATGTGCTCGACACGGAGTGCAGCGCCACCAAGCCGCTGCCGTGCCTGCTGGAGGAGCGCGCCTACGTCAACGTGCACTCGCAGGTCGACCCCACCGGCGAGATTCGCGGCAACGCGGTGCTGATCCCGCACCCCTACGTCTGGGAGTTTCCGATCAGCGAGGATCAGGTGAAGAACGGCAACGAGCCCGACGGCTCCACGAACAGCCCCGCCTCTGGCCACGGCCTGTTCGAGTACGACGCATTCACCGAGACGATGTCCTACGAGATCTCCTGGGACGGGCTCGAGGGCGACCTGACCAAGCTCCACGTGCACGGCCCGGCGGGGCCGGAGGAGAGCACGCCGGCCCACCTGTTCGAGATCTTCGACGCCGTGCAGGAGATCCTCGACGCCGGGCTCGACCGCACGAGCGACACCACGAGCCTGAGCGTGCCGCTGGCGCTCGGCGCCGTGGCCTGCACCGAGCTGGACGCGCTGCCCTGCTACCTGGAGGAGCGCGGCTACGTCAACGTGCACACCACCGTCGACCCGACCGGCGAGATCCGCGGCAACCTGCGGCTCGTGCCCGAGCCGCTCCACGGTCCGGGCGCGGCGCTCGTCGGCCTCGCGGCACTCGGTCGGCGCCGCGCGCGGCGCCGGCCGCGAAGCGCGGGGGAATAGGGGCCGGCTCCCCCGGGCCTCCTACCCGGCCTCCACGGGGCTCGCGGTCACTCCGCGGGCGTCCTCGCGATCGCCGCGGATCGACCAGCCGGTCGAGAGCCCCACCGCGAACCAGCCCATCGCCAGCATGACGCTTCGGGAGCCGGATGGGTAACATCGCATCCGATCGGCCTCCGCGGGATCCAGGATCTGGACCGCGCACGGGGTGCCGCCCTCGTAGGAGAGCGAGAATGCCCCGGAGTTCGTCGATGCGGCGCCCGGCCCTGCTGCTCCTGGGCGCCCTGCTGTGGCTCTGCATCCCGGCCCGGGCCGAGGAGGTGTTGCATTCCGCACCCGCTGCAGGAGAGGAGCCGTTCCCCGTCGACCCGGCCGCGAGCCGCTCCGACGACGCCCAGCGCCGCTGGGCCGACCGCTTCCGGAAGGCCGTCGACAACGACTGGTACAAGATCTCGGCCGACATCCGGGCCCGCATCGGACTCGCCGACATCGAGGGCAACCGCAACGCCTACGCCTACACCGTGCGCACCCGGCTCGGGATCGGCACGAAGCCCTGGCACGGCCTCTCGGCCTTCGTGGAGGGCGAGGGCACCGTCACGCCGGCCGAGAGCAAGTACTACGACGGCACGGGCGACAACAACAACAACCGCTCGACCATCTCCGACCCGCGCGTCGTCCAGCTGAACCGCGCCTTCGTCCGCTACCACGACGCGGACCTGATGGGGGCCGACGTGATCGGCGGGCGCCAGCGCATCATCCTCGACGACGCCCGCTTCGTCGGGAACGTGGGCTGGCGACAGAACGAGCAGACCTTCGACGCGGCCTGGGCCTCGACGGACCTGGGCGTCGAGGGGCTGCGCGCGGCCTACTCCTACCTCTGGCACATCAACCGGCTCTGGTCGGATCAGGGCAAGCGGTCGACGCGCGACTGGGACTCGCGCTCGCACCTGATGCACCTCTCGTACGAGGCGTTCCCGTGGCTGAAGATGGTGGCCTTCGGCTACATCTTCGACTTCCGGAACGACTCGTCGGAGAACTCCTCCGCCTCCTACGGCGTCCGGGTGACCGGGTCGCACACCTTCGAGCAGGTCTGGAAGGTCGGCTACGCGGCCTCCTTCGCGCACCAGCAGGAGGCGGCCAACAACCGGAGCCACTACGAGGCCGCCTACGGCTGGGTGGAGGTGAGCGCGGGGCACGTCGACTGGCTCACCGTGGGCATGGGCTTCGAGAACCTGGGCAGCGACGACGGCAAGGGGCGCTTCCGCACCCCGCTCTCGACGGCCCACAAGTTCAACGGCTTCGCCGACGCGTTCCTCGACAACGGCGGCGACAACGGCCTGCGCGACTACTTCCTGTGGATCTCGCCCAACCTGCCGTGGAAGATCAACGCGAAGGCGATCTACCACCGCTTCTGGAGCGCCGAGCGCAGCCAGCACCTCGGCGACGAGTTCGACCTGGTGGCGACCCGCAAGTTCGGCGACCACTGGCTCGCGCTGGTGAAGGCGGCCGTCTTCGACGGGCAGAAGGACAGCGGCCGGGCCGACCGCTGGCGCCTCACCTTCGAGATGAACTTCAAGTACTGAGGACGTCTAGCGGCGCGCGCGCCGCCACGCGAGCAGCGCGGCGAGGGCCACGGCCCGTGCCGCGACGGCGCCTGGCTCGGGCAGCCGCGAGAACAGGAACTCGTAGCGCCCGGCGTCGTCGTGGCCCGCGTCGGAGATGAGGAAGTAGTAGGCCCCGCGCGCCGTGACGGCGGCCTGCACGGTCGCCCGGCATGCCTCGGTGGGCTCGCTCGCCGGCGGTCCTTCACACTCTGCACTCGAGACGAGATCCCCCATCGAGTCCCGGATCTCGAAGCGGGGATCGAGCTCCGGGTCGAGATCGACGAGGTTGAAGCTGATCCGGACGACCTCGTCCTCGGCGAGAAAGGCGTACTGGTCGACGTCGGTCTCGGTCTCCAGCACGCCGAACTCGCGGAAGGAATCGACCACGAAGTCGAGCGTATCGATCGGATTCGTCGCCGGGATGCGTTCGAGCTGAAGGCCGTAGTCTCCGCTCCCATCCCCCTCGGCGTCGGAGACCTCGATCCGGTACACGCCTCGCGAGGGCCCTGGCAGCACGAGTTCCATCTCGAACGAGCACGGCTGGCCCGGTTCCCCACTGCACGGCACGTCGGCGAGCAAGTTCATCTGGGGGTCGAGCACCGCCACGCGCGGTCTCAGCGTGCCCTTGCCGTGCACGATCGCACGCATGCGGACACCAGGCGTCCCAAAGAAATCGAACGCGTCGACTTCTCCGGGGCCGATGGAGCATTCGAAGGTGCCCTGGCCGTAGACGATCGAATAGGGCTGGGGCTCGTTGCAGTCGACGGGGAGCGGCTCCTGCAGGTGGCCCGCGGCTGGTGCGGCAACGAATGCGCAGATCAGCGGTAGCAGGTGGCGAGCCGACACCGCACCAGTCTAGCAACCGGGCACGCGCCTCAACGCGACATCACACCGCCGTCCACCACCAGCGTGGCGCCCGTCACGAACTGCGACGCGTCGCTTGCCAGGAACACGATGGCGCCCTTGGCGTCGTCCTCGCCGCCGGTGCGGCCGAGCGGCACCGTCTTCAGGTACTCGGCCAACCGCTGCGGATCGTTCCGCATGGGGTCCATCATCGAACTGTCGAAGGGACCCGGCGCCAGGCAGTTCACGCGGATGCCGTGCGGCGCGAGCTTCGCCGCCATGTCCACGGTGAGCGCGGCGACGGCGCCCTTGCTGGCGTTGTACGCCACCACCGGCTGCTCCTCGTCGGGCGCGCCGCGCCAGGCCGAGATCGAGCCCACGTGCACGATGCTGCCGCCGCCGTGCTCCGCCATGTGGCGCGCCACGCGCTGCGACAGCAGCCAGAGCCCGCGCACGTTGAGATCGAAGACGCGGTCCCAGCCTTCCAGCGGGTAGTCGAGCGTGGGCGCGGCCCACACGCGCGCTGCGTTGTTGACGAGGACGTGGAGCCGCTCGCTGCGCGCGAGCACGGCGTCCACGAGGCGCTCGACGTCGTCGGGGCGCGAGACGTCGGCCTCGAGCGCGACGGCCTCGCCGCCGCGCTCGGCGACCTCGGCGGCCACGGCCTCGCACGCGGCCCGCTTGCGTGAGGCGAGGAACACGCGCGCGCCCGCCTCGGCCAGGCCCAGCACCAGGTGCCGGCCGATGCCGCGCCCGCCCCCGGTGACCAGGGCGTCGCGGCCGGTCAGGTCGAACAGCTCCTGAACGCGCGCCACAAGCCTATGGTACGCTAGTCGCGGCACCGTCAGAAGCCGAACCGCCCCCGACGAGGAGCCTCCATGGACGGTCCCCTCCGCGCGCGCCCGGGGCGCGCCCAGGCTGCGCCGGGATAGATGCTCGCCGGAATCCGCGTGATCGACCTGGCCGGCGAGCCGGGCTTCCTGGCCGGCAAGATCCTGGCCGATCTCGGCGCCGACGTGATCAAGCTCGAGCCGCCCGGCGGCGACCGCGCGGCCCGCCGCGCGCCGTATCTCGGGGGTGTCGAGGACCCCGAACGCAGCCTGGTCTGGCTGGCCCTGAACACCAGCAAGCGTGGCGTGACGCTCGACCTCGACGCGCGCGCCGGCCGCGATCTGTTCCGGCGCCTGGTGGCCAGCGCCGACGTCGTGCTCGAGACCGCTCCGCCCGCGCACCTGGAGGCCCGGGGGCTGGGCTTCGAGGCGCTGCGCGCTGCCCAGCAGGGGCTGGTGTGGTGCTCGATCACGCCCTTCGGCCGCAGCGGCCCCTACGCCGGCTTCGGGGCCGGCGACCTCGTGGTGGTGGCGATGGGTGGCAACCTCGCCATGACGGGCGACTCCGATCGCCCACCGGTGCGCTGCAGCATGCCGACCAGCCAGTTCGCGGCCGGTCCCGACGCCGCGCTCGGCATCCTGATGGCGCTCGAGGCGCGCGAGCGCACTGGGCGGGGCGATCTGGTGGACGTCTCGCTGCACGAGTGCCAGCTCCAGTCGGTGCTGGGCGGACCGGGGCTGCACGCCGGCGCCGCGCAGCGGCCGCGGCGCGCCGGCGCCCGCGTCGGCCGCACTCGCGAGATCTGGGCGGCGCGCGACGGCCACGTCTCGTTCGGGCTGCGCGGTGGCGCGACGCGCGCCCCCGGGCTGCGCGCGCTGGTGGCCTGGATGGACGATGCCGGTCTGGCGCCCGACTGGCTGCGCGACACCAACTGGGAGCAGTGGGACCCGACCGGACTCGACGACGCGGAGATCGCTCGGCTGGAGGACGCCTTCGGCGCCTTCTTCGCGGCGCACGGCATGCGCGAGCTGTACGAGGGGGCGCTCGAGCGGCGCATCCTGCTGGCGCCCTGCAACGATGCTGCCGAGGTGCTGGCGCACCGCCAGCTGCGCGCGCGCGACTTCTTCGTGACGCTCGACTATCCGGAGCTGGGCGCGTCGATCGAGCACCCGGCGTTCGTCGCGCGCACCGACGACGGGGCGGCCCGGGTGCGAGGCCGCGCGCCCCGGGCGGGCGAGCACAGCGACGAGATCTACGGCGAGCTGGGCCTGGGCCGCGCCGAGATCGAGAAGCTGCGCGGCGAAGGAGTCATCTAGCCGTGGCGCGCGGCGTGTACGCGGGGCTCAAGATCCTCGAGCTGGGCTCGGGGGCCGCCGGCCCGGTGGCGACGCGCTACTTCGCCGAGCAGGGCGCACGCGTCGTCCGCATCGAGTCGTCGCGCCGTCCCGACTTCCTGCGCCTGCTGCCGAACCGCGTGCGCGAGCACGGTCTCGAGGGCTCGCGCATGTTCGCGCTGCTCAATCCCGGCAAGGAGAGCGTCGGGATCGACCTCGCGCGCGAGGAGGGCCGCGCCGTCGCCTGGCGTCTGGCGCGCTGGGCCGACGTGGTGGCCGAGAACTTCGCGCCCGGCGTGATGGAGCGCTGGGGGCTCGGCGCCGAGGCACTGCTGGCCGAGAAGCCCGAGCTCGTGGTCGTGAGCGGCTGCCTGTTCGGGCAGACCGGTCCGCAGCGCAGCTATCCCGGCTTCGGCGGTCAGGGCAGCGCGATCGCGGGCTTCAACCACCTGACGGGCTGGCCCGACCGCGAAGGGGTCGGACCCTACGCCACGATCACCGACTCGCTGTCGCCCCGCTACGTCGCCGCGCTGATCGCGGCCGCGCTGCTCGAGCGGCGCCGCACCGGGCGCGGGCGCCGCATCGACCTCTCCCAGATCGAGACCGGCGTCTACAGCCTGTCGGAGTGGGTCGTGCGCCAGGCGGCGGGCTGCGAGCCGGTCGCGCGCCGCGGCAACCGCTCCGAGCGGGCCGCGCCGCACGGCGTGTACCCCTGCAGCGGCGACGATGCCTGGATCGCGATCGCCGTGCGCGACGACGGCCAGTGGCAGGCGCTGCGCGAGCTGATGGGCGACCCCGACTGGGCGCGCGACCCGGCGCTCGACGCCGCGGCCGGCCGGCTCGCGCGCACCGACGAGCTGGACGAGCGCCTGGCGGCCTGGACGGTGGACTTCGGCGCCTATCACCTGATGGCGGGGCTCCAGGAGGGGGGTGTCGAGGCCGGCGTCGTGCAGCACCTCGACGAGGTGCTGCGCGATCCGCAGCTCGCGCACCGGCATCACTTCGAGACGCACGAGCACCCGAAGCTCGGTCCGCTCGCCTACGAACGTGCCGGCTTCCGGCTCGCCGACCATCCCGGCGGCTACGCCGGTCCGGCGCCCCTGCTCGGCGAGCACACCTTCGCCGTGCTCACCGAGCTCGGCTTCGCCCCGGACGAGATCGCGGCGCTGCGCCAGGACCAGGTCGTCGAGTGAGCCGAGGCTCCGCTCCCGAGCTGCGCGGTCGCGCGCTCGTGGTCCTGGCGGGCCTGCTGGTCTGCCAGATGGGTCTGGCCAGCGGCTACGTGTTCGGCGTGGTGATGAAGAACGTGGTCGCCGAGTTCGAGTGGTCACGGGCCGCCTTTGCCGCTGCGAGCGCCCCGCTGCTGCTCGCGATGGGCCTCTCCGCGCCGCTGGTCGGCTCGCTCACCGAGCGCTTCGGCGGCCGCGCCGTGCTCTCGGGCGCCGCGGTGGTGCTGGGGCTCGCGCTGGTCGGCTTCAGCCAGATCCAGAGCCTCTGGCAGTTCTACGTCGCCTCCGCGCTGCTCGGGATCGGGATGACTGGCGTGGGCGACGTCGCCGTGGCCGCGGTGGCCGCGCGCTGGTTCCGGCGCCAGCGCGGCATGGCGCTCGCGATCGTCTACACGGGCTCGAACCTGGGCGGCATCGCGGTGCCGATCGCCGTGACTGGCGTGGCCGAGCTGGCCTCGTGGCGGGCCGCGATCGGCGTGCTCGGGGTCGCCATGACGGTGCTGATCCTGCCCGCGGCGCTGCTCGCGGTGCGCGAGCCCGAGGGCGTGGCGGACGAGTACGAGCCGCAGCCGACACCGGTCGCGGGCGGCGCCACGGCCGACCTCGAGCTGGGCGAGGCGCTGCGCACCCGCACCTTCTGGGTGCTGGCCTTCGTGCTGTTCTCGTTCTACTTCTACTACCTCGGCATCAACCAGCACCTGGTGCCGTTCCTCACCGACATCGGCTTCTCCGACGCGCGCGCCGCCGCCAGCCTCTCGGGCGCGGTGGGCCTGGGCGTGTTCGCCAAGCTCGGCATGGGCGTGCTCGCCGACCGCATCCCCAAGCGCCGCGCGCTCCGGCTCAACTTCGCGCTGCTCGCGGCCGCCTCGCTCGGCCTGCTCTTCGTCGACCGCCCCGGCGTGCTGGTGGCGTTCCTGGTGGCGCACGGCTTCGCCACCGCCGCCGAGAACGTGGTGCTGCCCCTGGTGGTGGCCGACTGCTTCGGGGTGCGCCACCTGGCGAAGATCTACGGCGCGCTCATGGTGACGCTCTTTCCGGGCGGCGTGCTCGGACCGATCTTCGCCGGGGCGGTCTTCGACCGGCTCGGCGACTACCGCGCCGCGTTCGCCCTGTTCGCGGCACTCAACCTGCTCGGACTCGGGGCGCTGGCCTGGGTCCGGCGCGAGACCGCGGAGGCGTCGTGGACCTGAGGGACACGCCGGCGCAGGCGGCCTTCCGCCGCGAGGTGCGCGACTGGCTGGCGGCGAACCTGCCGTCCGGCTGGGGCACGCCGGGCTTCGCGATGCCCGAGACCGGCGCCGAGCGCGTCGCATTCGGGCGCACCTGGCAGCGCCGGCTCCACGAAGGCGGCTGGGCCGGGCTCGACTGGCCGCGCGAGTACGGCGGCCGCGGCGCCAGCGCGAGCGAGCAGCTGATCTTCTCGGAGGAGTACGCGGCGGCCGGCGCGCCCGACCTGATCATGCTGTCGGTCGGCACCTCGCTGGTGGGCCCCACACTGGTTGTGTGCGGCGCCGACTGGCAGAAGGAGCGCTTCCTGGCGCCGATCCTGCGCGGCGAGGAGATCTGGTGCCAGGGCTTCTCGGAGCCGGGCGCCGGCTCCGACCTCGCGAGCCTGCGCACGCGCGGCGAGATCGTGGGTGACGAGATCGTCGTGACCGGCCAGAAGATCTGGACCAGCTTCGCGCAGCACGCGCAGTGGTGCATCGCGGTCGTCCGCACCGATCCCAACGCGGTCCGACACCGCGGCCTCAGCTTCCTGCTGATCGACATGGCGACTCCGGGCATCACGATCCGACCGCTGGTCGAGATGACCGGCGAGGCCTGGTTCAACGAGGTGTTCTTCGACGAGGTGCGCGTCCCGCTGCGCAACGTGGTGGGCACGGTCGACCAGGGCTGGGACGTCGTACTCACCACGCTCTCGGTCGAGCGCGGCTCCTCGGCGGCGTACGGCAAGCTGGCGCGCGACTTCGAGCGGCTCGTCGAGCTGGCGAAGCGCACGTCCTACCGCGGCCGGCCCGCCGCCGAGGACCCGGTGCTGCGCCAGAAGCTCGCGCAGTACGCCACCGAGCTCGAGGTCCTGCGCATGACCTCATGGCGCAACGCCGCGGCGCTCGAGCGCGACGGCCAGCCGGGCCCCGAGGGCTCGACGCTCAAGCTCGCCTGGAGCGAGCTCGACCAGCGCGTCCGCGCCACCGCGATCGAGATCCTCGGCCACGCCGGGCTGATCGAGCCCGGCGACCCCGCCGCCGTCGACGACGGCTTCTGGAGCCACGAGCTGCTGTGGTCGCGCGCCGCGACCATCTACGCGGGCACCTCGGAGGTGCAGCGCAACATCCTGGCGCACCGGGTGCTGGGGCTGCCGCGCTGAGCGACGCCGACTTCCCGTCCCTCGGGCGAGCGGTCCGTGGTAGGATCGAGTGGTCGCTCCGGAGCGAGGCTGGACGCATGCGCGCCGAGCAGCGCAGCAAGACCGCGGACGGTGCAGCCGCCATCCGGGCCGCCCATCGGCTCTACGGGGCGCCGCTCGTCTTCGACGATGCCTTCGCCGTGGAGCTGACCAGCCCGGGCTGGCGGCGCATCTGTGAGAGCCGGACGCTCTACTGGCTGGTGATGGAGAAGCTGCTCGGGGCGCTCCGCCCCATCTCGGCCCAGGTGCTGTCGCGGGCGCGCTACGCCGAGGACTGCCTCGACGAGGCCGTCGCAGCGGGGATCGAGCAGTACGTCCTGATCGGCGGCGGGCTCGACTCGTTCGCGTTGCGCCGCCCCGACCTCGCGAGTCGGCTCGCGGTGTTCGAGCTGGACCATCCGAACACCCAGCGTGCCAAGCGCGAGCGCCTGGCATCGCTGGGGTACCAGATGCCGGACCAGCACACCTTCGTCCCGATCGACTTCGAGAAGGAGGGCGTCGCGACGGCGCTGGGTCGGTCGGCGTTCTCCGGCGAGAAGCGGTCGTTCTTCTCCTGGCTGGGCACCGCGCCCTACCTGACGGGCGACGCCGTCTTCGGCGTGCTGCAGGCCGTGGCATCGGTCGCCGCTCCGGGCAGCGAGCTCGTCTTCGACTACGCGGTGCCGGAGCAGCTGCTCGACGACGCGGACCGCCCGACGGCCGAGCGGCTGCGTCGCTTCACGGAGCGCCGCGGCGAGCCGCTCGTCAGTGCCTTCGAGCCCCAGCTGCTGTGCGAGCGCGTCGGGAAGCTCGGCTACCGCGTGCTCGAGAACCTCGCGCCCGCCGAGCAGCAGCGCCGCTACTTCGCCGGCCGCTCCGACGGGCTGCGTGCGTGGTCGGGGTCGTACTACCTGCGACTCGCGGTGACGAGCTGAACGGGGTGCGGTAATCTGACGCGCCGTCAGATTCACGCGAGGCGCGAGGATCGCATGGATTCGTCCAGCCGCTTCCCGTTCCCGGCCTACCCGAACGGCTGGTTCCGGGTGCTCTATGCCGACGAGCTCGAGCCCGGCACCGTGAAGTCGCTGTCGCTGCTGGGGCGCGAGCTGGTGGCGTTCCGTGACGAGGCCGGCACCGCGCGCGTGCTCGACGCCTACTGCCCGCACCTGGGCGCGCACCTGGGCGCCGGCGGGCGCGTCGAGAACGGCGCGCTGCGCTGCCCGTTCCACGGCTGGCTCTGGTCGGGCGAGGGGCAGTGCCTCGAGGTGCCGTACGCGAAGCGCATCCCGCCGAAGGCGAGCATCCGCTCGTGGACCACGTGCGAGCGCAACGGGATCGTGTTCGTCCACCACGACGCCGAGGGCCGGCCGCCCGCCTACGAGGTGCCGGAGCTGCCGCAGGTGGGCGCGCCCGACTGGAGCCCGTTCGAGATCCGCCGCTGGACGGTGCGCAGCCGCTGGCTCGACATGAACGAGAACGCCGTCGACCAGGTGCACTTCCGCTTCGTCCACGGCACCCACACGATCCCCAACAGCGAGGCCGAGCAGGACGGCCACATCCTGCGCTGCCGCTCGCGCATGAAGATGGGCACGCCGCAGGGCGAGGTCGACGGCGGCATCGACACCACCGACTACGGGCCGGCGCTCCAGGTGGTGAACGTGACGGGCATCTGCGAGACGCTGATGCTCAACACGGCCACGCCGATCGATGCCGAGACCACCGACGTCTCGTTCGCCTACAGCGTGCACCTGGTGGACGGCCACTCGCCGCACCACGGCGTGGGCGCCGCCATCATCAAGGACCTCGAGAAGCAGATGGCCCAGGACATCCCGATCTGGGAGAACAAGAAGTACTTCGAGCGGCCGCTGCTGTGCGACGGCGACGGGAAGTTCGGCGTCTACCGGCGCTGGATGGCGCAGTTCTTCAGCGAGCACTCGCTGTAGGAGCCTGCGCGGCAGAAGCCCCCGCAAGCGCCCGGAGGGCGCGCGCAGTGAGGCGAAGCCGAACGAAGTCAGACCGCTAGGAGAGCGCGTGCGAACGATCGACTGCTGGGTCAACGTCAACATGGCCGAGCTGGGCACGCCCGACTGGCTCGTGCAGGTGGCGAAGAACTACTTCAAGCAGGGCGAGGACTTCTTCCGCAACTACTCGGTGGACGAGACCGTCGAGCTGATGGACCGGCTCGGCGTCGAGAAGGCGATCCTCACCACCGACGCGGAGCACCCCTCGGAGCACGTGCTCTCGTTCCCGAAGGCGCGCCCCGACCGCTTCTTCCTGGGTGCCCAGCTCGACCCGCGCCGGCTGATGAAGGCCACGCGCGCGCTCGAGGCGTTCGTGAAGGACCAGCCCGTGGTGCTGGCGCGCATCACGCCGTTCTATCTCGACCTGCCGCCCAACGACCGCGTCTACTACCCGATCTACGCCAAGTGCATCGAGCTCGACCTGCCGATCACGATCAACACCGGCATCCCGGGGCCGCCGGCGCCGGGCGAGTGCCAGCACCCGATCCACCTCGACCGCGTCTGCCTCGACTTCCCGGAGCTGAAGCTCTGCATGGCGCACGGCGCCGACCCGTGGTGGGGCGTCGCCGCGCGGCTCATGATCAAGTACCGCCACCTGCACCTGATGACCTCCGCCTACTCGCCGCGGCACTTCCCGCCCGAGTTCGTCCACTTCATGAACACGCGCGGCAAGCACAAGGTCATCTTCGCCTCCGACCACCCGGCGCTCCCGATGGGGCGCTGCGTCGAAGAGGCGCAGGCGCTCGACCTGCGCGAGGGCGTGCTCGAGAAGTTCCTGTACGAGAACGCGAACCGCCTCTTCTTCGGCGGCTGACGTCGCGCCTCAGCGGCTGGCGGAGCGCTCCGCGATCCAGTCGAGGATCACGCGCACGGCGAGGGCGCGGTTGCCGACCTGGCAGTGGGTCTGCGCGCTCTCGGCGGCCGTGAAGATCCGGCCGGTGAACGAGCGCACGTGGGTGAGCGCCGCGGCCTGGCGGTGGAAGTGCGCCAGCGGGATGTAGTGGTCCTCGGCGCCCGCGAGCAGCAGGAAGTCCTGGCGGATCCGCGACGAGAACCCGCGCGTGGTGAAGCCCTTCATGGCGCGGAAGAAGGCGGCCGGAGTCCCGACGCCGAGCGTGTAGGTCCCGTGCTCCACCGCCCAGCGCATCAGCGGGTCGCGCCGCATCTGGCGGGCGACCAGGCGATCGATCGCGGCGTCCGCGCCCAGCGACAGCAGCAGGCGCATGACCTGGCGCAGCGCGGGAGGGCGCGAGGACAGGGCGGCCTCGAAGAAGTCCCACATCACGCCCCAGGCGACGACCCGGCGCACGCGCGGCTCCCAGGCGGCGGCGCGCGGCGCGAGGAAGCCGCCGAGCGACATGCCGACGAGCGTCGCGTCGTCGATGCCGAAGTGGTCGAGCACGGCGCCGACCGGCTTCTCCCACTCGGTCGTGAAGGGGATGCCCTGGCGCCGGATCACGCTGCCCTGCCCGGGCCCCTCGAAGAGCACCGTCTCGTACCCGGCGTCACCGAACGCGCGCGCCAGCGGATAGAGCTCTTCGCCGTAGGAGTCGAAGCCGCCGTGCAAGACGATCCGGCCCCGCGACCCGGTCCCGGCCGGCGGTGTGATCCGCCAGCTCGGCAGGACGCCTCCCGGGTACGGGACGTCCTCGAGGTGGAGGCGCCCGCCGTCGAGGTCGGCCGCGTGGATCTCGGCGAAGAGCTTCGCCTGGCGCTCGTAGGCGGCCGCCTTGTCGGGGTCGCCCGGCGCCATCATGAACTCGGCGGCCCGCAGGTACGCGGCGACCTGCTGCGCCCGGCCCTCGCCCGACGCGCGTTCGGCGAGGGCGAGGAACTCGCGCTTCCAGTCGTCGAGGTCGCGGATCCGGGTGGCGGCTTCGCGGATCTCGTCGAGCCGACCGCCGCCAAGAGTGGCCAGCCGGTTGAGCTGGAAGTCGAGGCTCACGTCGTCGTGCAGCCGGTGGACGCCGACGGCGAGGGTCATCGGGGCTCCTCCTGGGCATGGGGGACGAGGCGGTCGGTCAGGAAGGCGATCATGCGGCGGGTCTCGGCCTCGTCGGTACGGTGCATGACGAGTCCCTCGACCACCGCGAGCAGGGCGTTCACGATCAGGTCCAGCTCCTCCTGGGGCGCGTCGCAGTGGCCGACAACGCGCCCCAGGAACTCGCCGTAGCGCGCATGCGCGCGCTCGTGGAAGTCGGCGACGACCGGGGAGTGGTTCGCGCGCTCGTGGACGGCCGTGATCAGGGCGTGCGCCTGCACCAGGCGCCGGACCAGCCGGGTGAGCAGCGCCTCGAGCGCCTTGGCGCCGTCCGCGGCGCCCGCCGCCGCGTGGAACTCGCCCTCGAGCCAGTCGAGCGTGGCGATCTGCAGCCCCTCGAGCGCGACGGCGAACAGCTCGTCCTTCGAGGCGAAGTACCAGTGGACCACGTTCGAGGCGACGCCGGCCTCCGCCGCGATCGCGGCCATGGTGGTGCCGCGGTAGCCGCGCTCGAGGAAGAGCCGCTGGGCGATCGCCAGCAGCTCGGCGGCCTTCTCGTCGCGGCTGCGGTCGGGGCGGTTGGCGGGCATGTCTAGACCAAGAGTCTAGAAGCATCTTGATCATCGATCAAGAGCGTTCTTCGGCCGCCAGGAGCGGCCGCCTTCAGGCGGTCGCCCGGAACGCGTACAGCACGCGTCCCCGGGCGCAGAGCACCCCCGCGTCGTCGCTGAGATCGACCTCGATCACCGAGAGCTGGCGGCCGTGCTTCACGACCCGGGCCTCGGCCAGGACCTGCTGGCCGTGCGCCGGCCGCAGGTAGGTGATGCCCAGGTCCGCGGTGCCCGCCGGCATCTGCCCGGGGCGGATCTTCGAGAAGACCGCGACCAGCATGGCGATGTCGACCAGCGAGGCGAGCACGCCGCCGTGCACGGCGCCCCCGATGCCCTGGGGCGTTCCCGCGCCGATGGCGAGGCGGACGCGCGCCGTGCCGTCGCCGCGCTCGACCAGCGAGACCCCGAGCTGCCGGTGGAAGGGGTCCGCATCGAAGCCGCGCCGGAACGCCTCGGGGTCCGTCGAGGTGAAGTAGTGGGCCAGCGGCTTCGAGTCGTTCCTGCTCACGTCGATCTCCCGGTGCGCGCGCTCTCTCCGTCCGAGGGGCTGTAGCTCGGCCCGCTAGTGTCGTGTCTCAGAAGCTATCTGAAATGGTGGGCAAGT
The DNA here is from genome assembly GCA_030066475.1 of Myxococcota bacterium. Next base: position 1,285 of record JASJBO010000074.1, on the reverse strand, counting down.
GGCGGCGGCGCTGGGCCGGCTGAGCGCGGCCCATCGTCCGGAGCCGGGCAGAATCGCCCGCGGCGGGGGAGCACAGGGCATGACCGGCATGTCGGGACGCGCACTGCTGAACCTTCGTCACCACCCTCGTGCTGGTCCTCCCGGCCGGGAGGCTGACGCGGTGATCCCTGGCCCCAACGGATTCCCGCCCGGCGGGACGCGGAGAAGGCGATCGATGCGAACGACGCGACTGCCCGGACTCACTCTCGCTACGGGGTTGCTGCTCGTCGCATGCGCCTCTCACGCTCCCGTGTCTCCAGTGCCTCCGGAGCGACCGAACATCCTGCTCGTCGTGGTCGACGACCTGGGCTTCACGGACCTCGGCGTCTTCGGCAGCGAGATCGAGACCCCCAACATCGATGCCCTGGCTGCGCGGGGGGTGCGCTTCACGAACTTCCGGGTGTCGGTCAGCTGCTCTCCGACCCGCTCGATGCTCTTGTCGGGGGTCGACAACCACCAGGCCGGCATGGGGACGATGGGCGAGATGCTCCAGCCCTATCACGACGGACAGCCCGGGTACGAGGGGCATCTCAACGACCGGGTGGCGAGCCTGGCCGAAGTCCTGCGAGACGGGGGCTACCACACCGTCATGGCCGGCAAATGGCATCTGGGGCACGGCCCAGGCAAGTACCCCGCCGATCGCGGCTTCGAGCGAACGCTGAGCCTGCTCTACGGTGGCGCCAGCCATTGGGACGATATGTCGGGCCTGATGGAGCAGGAGACACCGGCCCACTACACGATGAACGGCCGGAAGCTCGATGAGCTCCCGGCCGACTTCTACTCCAGCAGGAGCTACGCCGACTTCCTCATGGACTCGATTCGCGAGGGCCGTGGGGACGGCCAGCCCTTCCTCGCCTACCTCGCGTTCACGTCACCTCACGATCCGATCCAAGTTCCGGAGCCGTGGCGGAGCAAGTACGCCGGTCGCTACGACGCGGGCTACGAGGTGCTGAAGCAGGAGCGCGTGGCCGGAGCGAAGAGGGCTGGCGTCGTGCCGGATTCCGCCTCGGTGGCCCCGAGACATCCTGCGGTGCGCCCGTGGGATTCGCTTCCGGAAGACGTCAAGGCCGGAGAGATCGCCCAGATGCAGGCGTACGCCGGAATGGTCGAGAACATGGACTACCACTTCGGGCGCGTCAGCGATTTCCTGGAGGACATTGGCGCGTACGAGAACACCGTCATCGTGTTCCTCTCCGACAACGGTCCCAATCCCTGGTCCAGCCACGATTATCCGACCAACGAGGAG
>JASJBO010000424.1 GCA_030066475.1 Myxococcota bacterium | reverse complement strand
CCGCCGCGAGACGGGCGGCGGCGCTCGCCGCGACGCTCCGGGCGGGGCTCGCCCCCGCGGCGGCCGCTGCGGCGCCCGCGCCGCTTGCGCTTCGGCGGGTCCGGCGCCTTGAGCGGAGCGAAGAAGCCGGTGGGCCGCTTCGGCAGGCCGCGGCACACGTCGCAGAGCCCGCAGGGCTCGTCGTCGGGCTCGCCGAAGTAGCGGCGCAGGAAGGTGGCCCGACAGCCGAAGTCGTTGGCGTAGTCGGCGAGCACGTCGAGGCGCCGCGCGTCCTGGGTGCGCAGCGTCTCGAACTGCCCCGCCAAACCGCGCGTGTCCGCCTCGATGGTGTCCTTGCTGCCGACGATGTGGACGCGGTCCTCGTCCCAGGCCACGAGCCCCGCCTCCTCGACCTTCGCCAGCAGCGCGGTGGTGATGCGCGGCCCCAGCTCGGCCGAGAGCGCGAGCGCCTCGAGCGTGGGGTCGCGCTCCTCGCCCGACCAGGCCGCCAGCGCCTTGCCCAGCTTGTAGAGCTGGTCGGGCCGGATGCGGCTGCGCGCCAGCAGCGCCTCGTGGATGCTGCGGTCGGCCCCGTCGAACAGCATGATGCAGTTCGACTTGCGCCCGTCGCGGCCGCCCCGGCCGGCCTCCTGCACGTACTGCTCCAGCGACGCCGGCGCCTGGAAGTGCAGCACGTAGCGGATGTCGGGCTTGTCGATGCCCAGGCCGAAGGCGCTGGTCGCCACCATCACGGTGCGCCGCCCGCGGTGCATGAAGCGCTCCTGCTCCGTGGCGCGCTCGCCGGCGTTCATGCCGCCGTGATAGCGATGACACGGGATCTTGAAGCGCTGCAGCAGCGCCCAGACCATGTCGACCTCGCGCCGCGTGGCGCAGTAGATGATGCCGGGCCGGCGCAGCCGCTGGACCAGCCGCAGCAGCGCGCGCGGCCGCATGTCGCCGTCGCAGCGCAGCACCTCGAACGCCAGGTTCGAGCGGTGCGGGGAGGCCGAGACGATGGTCGGCTCGCGCAGCCCCAGCGAGCCCACGATCGCGTCGCGGACCCGCTCCGTGGCCGTGGCCGTGAGCGCCAGCACCGCCGGCGGGGCGAGCTGGCGCAGCCGCGCGCCGAGCCGCAGGTAGGCGGGCCGGAAGTCGTAGCCCCACTCGGACAGGCAGTGGGCCTCGTCGATCGCCACCAGCGAGACCCCGGTGCGCTCGAGCGCAGCGCTCGCCTCGGGCGAGGCGAGCGTCTCGGGCGTGGTCATCACCAGGATCGGACCGCCGCGCGCGAGATCCTCGAAGGCCGCCTTGCGCGCCCCGCCGCGCACGCTGCCGTCGAGCCGGATGCTGCGGATCCCGCGCTTGAGCAGCTTCTCGTGCTGGTCCTTCAGCAGCGCGAGCAGCGGTGACACGACGACCGTCGGCCGCGGCAGCAGCATCGACGGCACCTGGTAGCAGGCCGACTTCCCGAAGCCCGTCGGGAGCACCATCAGGACGTCGCGTCCGTCGATCGCGTCGCCGATGACCTGCCGCTGCTCGGGGTGCAGCTGCTCGATCCCCAGCCGCTGCGCGGCGGCGTCGACGTCGGCGCGACCGGGCGGGCCCGTCGGCGGCACGAACGGCGGCTGCGGGGTCTCGATGGCCGCGGTGGACGGCATCTCCGGCTCGAGCGCGACTGCGGCGGGCGCGAGCTCGGGCTCGGTCGCGGCCGCCGCGGCGCGGCTCCGGGCGGCCGGCTTGCGCGCGCCGCTCTTGCGCGTCGCGGGCGTGCGGACCGTCTCGGTCTTCTGCGCCGGCGCCTTGCGAGTCGCGGTCGCCCGCGTCGACGGCCTGCGGGCGGTCGCGCGCGTGGTCGCGTCCCCCGTGGCGTCCCGGCTGGACGCCGCCCTCCGCGTGGCGGTCTTCTTCGCCGCCGCCTTCCGGGTGGTCGTCTTCTTGGCGGCCGTCTTTCGGGTCGCGGTCTTCTTCCCGGCCGCCTTGCTGGCCGTCGCCTTCCTGGCGCTGGTCTTGCTGGCCGGCGGCTTCGCTGCGGCCTTCTTCTTCGTCGTCGTCTTCGCCCCGGTCGCCTTGCGGGCGGTGGCGGCCTTCTTCCGCGCCGCGGGCTTGCGGGCTCCCGACTCAGCCATCGGTCAGGTCGCTCATCGCGGCCGCGATTCCGGCGCGGTCGAAGGGGCCCGGGTACCCGACCGCCCCGTGGCTCGCGGGGTGCGCGTAGAACGTCAGCGTCGACAGGGACTTGACGCCCTTGAAGAGACTTCGCTTGAGGTCGAATCGCGATCGCATCAGGTCGTCCAGCACCCGGTCCTGCTCCACCCCGTCGAGCGCCGTGAAGGGGCGCCACTTGGCCACGAGCGGCGCGACACCCCACTCGAGCACCCAGAGGGCCTGCCCCAGCGGAGCCGCCAGCGCGGGCGCGCGGGCCATCCACGCGTCCGCGGCGGCCGCGGGATCGACGTGCCCTGCGCGGACCGCCTCCGCGCCGCGGGCCCCGATGATGCGCAGCGCCGCCGCCTGGAAGGTGGCATACCCGCGCGCCGACAGCACCTCCAGAGGCAGATCGGGCGCCGGGGCGAGCTCGGCGGGCACCCCGCCGCAGCCGGCTGGGAACACGCCGGCCGCGGCGGCGGCGCCCGCCAGGCGCAGGAAGCCGCGCCGGTCGAGCGGGCGCAGCGCCCGGTCCCAGTGGGCCGGCGGCGGCGGGATCGGAGGCCTCACGAAGCGGCCCCGGAGGCGACGCGCAGCGCGTTCGCCATGATCGTGATCTGCGGATTCGCGCCGGTGTTGCTCGGGAGCGCCGCGGCGTCGGTGACGTAGAGGCCGCGCAGGCCGTGGACGCGCCCCGTCTCGTCGCACGTCGAGGCGCCGGGCCGCGCGCCCATCGCCGCCCCGCCGAACAGGTGGACGCCGTAGATCAGCGAGAGGGCGTGCGGCGAGAAGTCGAGGCCGTCGATGGCGGCGAGATCGGCGCTGCGCCGCACCGGGCGCGCCCCGTTCACGGGCAGGAAGACCTCTCGGGCGCCGGCCTCGAGGTAGAGCTGCGCCAGCGCGGCGACCGCCTGGCGCAGCCGCGCGAGGTCCTCGGCCACCGGGTCGTAGTCGATGCGCAGGCCCTCGCCGGCCAGCCCGATGCGGCCACGCGTGCGGTCGCGCAGCACGACGACGGCGCGCGCCAGATGGGGCAGCGACTCCATCGCCGCGGCGTGATCGTCGCCGAAGCCCGGGAGCGACCCGGCGGTGGTGGTCGGCGCCACGGTCACGTTCTCGAGCATGAAGCCCGGACCCCGGTGGCCGTGCACGTCGCTGAACTCGGTGACGGCGTAGGCCATCGTGGGGCCGTAGAAGCCGTGCACGGGCTCGTCGAAGCGCGCCGTGACGTAGACGCTCGCGTGGAGCTGGATGCCGGTACCGGTGGCGCCGTCCGCGTCGAGACCACTGCGCAGCAGCAGCGCGGGCGTGCCGAGCACGCCCGCGGCCAGGCACACCAGCGGGGCCTCGAGGCGCAGCGCAGCAACCGGCTCGCGTCCGTCCGCATCGAGCCAGCGCGCCTCGACGGCGCGCACGGCGCCGCCGCGCACCTCCAGGCGCTCGGCGCGCACCGGGGCCAGCACGCGCGCGCCGGCGCGCTCGGCGCGCGGCACGTAGCTGAGCAGCGTCGACTGCTTGGCGTCGCTGGGGCAGCCGAGATTGCACAGGCCCAGGTTCGCGCAGCCGCGCACGTTGCGCGGCATCGCCTCGCCCGACCAGCCCAGGCGCCGCGCGCCCGCCTCCAGGTGTCGCGCGTTGCGGTTCAGGTGGGCGCGGCCGGTGGGGCTGGCGTGGACGTCGCGCCAGGCGCGCTCCACCCACGGCGCCAGCGCCGCCTCGGTGAGCCCGCCCAGGCCGTGCTCGCGGCGCCAGGCCTCGAGCACCTCGGGCGGCGGGCGCCAGCACAGCGCGTCGTTCACCACGGTGGAGCCCCCGACGCAGCGCCCGGCGTAGAGCTCGAGTCCGCTCGATCGCGCCACCTGAGCCGTCATCAGGCGCGCGAGCAGCCCGGCGTCGCCATCGAAGTCGCGCGCCCCGAGCCGCGGGCCCGCCTCGAGCACCAGGACCTCGAGCCCGGCCTCCGCCAGCACGGCCGCCGCCGGTCCGCCGCCCGCGCCGGTGCCGATCACCACGGCGTCGGCCCGCAGCACGTCGGGCAGTGCGAGGCGCGACGCGGCGGCTGCCGGGGCGTCGTCCGAGCTCATTGCGTGCCATGATAGCCGGCGGGATGGGGGCGCTCGACTTCGCGGCGATCGGGCTCTACGCGATCGCGGTGCTCGCGATCGGCGTGCGCGCCGGACGCGGCCACGCGGCGGCCGGCGACTGGCTGCTGGCGGGCCGCAGCCTGCCGAGCTGGGCGGCGGCGCTGTCGCTCGTGGCGACCGAGCTGTCCGCGGCGACCTTCATCGGCGTGCCCCACGCGGCCTACACCGGCGACTGGTCGTACCTCCAGCTCGCGCTGGGCGCGCTCGCGGGCAAGGCGTGGCTGGCCGCGCGCGTGATCCCCCTCTACCACGCCCGCGGCGTGGTGACGGTGTACGGCCTGCTCGACGAGCGCTTCGGACCGCGCACGCGGCGCGCCGCCGCGCTGTGCTTCGTGGGCGGCCGCCTGCTCGCGTCCGGCGTGCGGCTGTTCATCGCGGCGCTCGCCTTCGCGACCGTCACGGGCTGGTCGATCGAGGCCGCGATCGTGGCGTGCGGCGCCGTGGCGGCGCTCTACACGCGCCAGGGCGGGCTGCGCTCGGTGGTGTGGACCGACGTACTCCAGGGCGCGCTGCTCGTCGTCGCGGCGGCGCTGGCCGCCGGGGGGCTGGGCCTGCGCGCCGAGGGAGGCTGGCCGGGCATCTGGGGCTGGGCGGCGGAGGCGGAGCGCACCCGCGTCCTGCACCTCGATCCACTCTGGTCGCTGGCCGACGCGCGTCCGCTGCTCACGGCGGTGGCCGGCGGCTTCTTCCTCACGCTCGCCACCCACGCCACCGACCACGACATGGTCCAGCGGCTGCTCGCCACGCGCGACGGCCGCGCGGGCGGGCGCGCGCTTTGGGGCTCGGCGCTGGCGAACTTCCCGCTGACCGCGCTGTTCCTGGCGCTCGGGACTGGTCTGGCGTTCTTCTACGCGACCTCACCCGGCTACGACATCTCGGACGGCGAGCGGATCTTCCCGCTGTTCGCGCTCCACGAGCTGCCGGCGGGCGCCCGCGGCGTGGTGTTCGCCGGGCTGTTCGCCGCCGCCATGTCGAGTCTCGACTCGGCCCTGTGCGCGATCTCGGCGACCTGGGTGGTGGACGTGCGTCCGGGCCCCAAGGCGGAGCGCGCGCGGCGCCTGCACCGGGTCGCCCCGATCGTGACCGCGCTGCTGGTGGGCGCCGCGCTCGCGATGGCGGCCTACCACCGCGCCACCTCGGCGGCGAACGAGGCTGGCGGCTTCGGTCTGGTGCAGGTGGCGCTCTCGGCGATGACGGTGCTCTACGGCGGCCTGCTCGGCGTGTTCGGGTTCGCCGTGCTGTCGAAGCGCCGCGTGCCCGACGGCACCGCGCTGGCGGCCCTCGCCGTGGGCGCCGCCGCCGGGATCGCGCTGTTCCTGCACCCGGTGCTGCTGGGCCGGACCTGGATCGCCTGGGCGTGGTGGATCCCGATCGCCGCGGCCGGGGCGGTCACCGTGCTGGCGGCGGGCGCGCGGGCGCGCTGAGCCGGCCTTGTGGACTTCGCTCGCCTGCGGCTCGCTGCGCGCTCCGGCTTCGCCTCCGCTTGCGGGGGTGCCCGCGTAGGAACCGCTTGCCGGCGCACGCCCGGCCTGATGGCCCCACGGCTCGCTGGGCGGATCCCGACTCTCACGTCGGCCTCGTAGCCCCGTGGCGAACGCGCCGCC
>JASJBO010000073.1 GCA_030066475.1 Myxococcota bacterium | reverse complement strand
TCTGCGAATTGGCGCGCAGGATGGGACGCGCGTCGGCGCGGATGTCGGAGCGGTCGAAGTCGAAGTAGACCGACTCGAGCTCGCGCACCCGCTCGGGCTCGGGCACTTCGCTGCCCGTGATCGCGGCGCTCGCCCAGCGCGAGGTTGTACTCCTCGCTGCCGCGCTCGTCGGTATGGCCCTCCAGAGTCACCGTGCGCCACTCGGAGTGGGTCTTGATCATCTGCGAATTGGCGCGCAGGATGGGACGCGCGTCGGCGCGGATGTCGGAGCGGTCGAAGTCGAAGTAGACCGACTCGAGCTCGCGCACCCGCTCGGGCTCGGGCACTTCGCTGCCCGTGATCGCGGAGCCGCCGCTGAACTCGCCGGTGCCCGGGTCGGGCGGGGGCTCGGGATCCGGCGTGCTCGAGCAGGCCGCTGCGAAGGTCAGGGCCAGGAGCGAAGTCAGGACGAGACGACAGCGGACCGGTCTGGCGAATCCGATCCGAGACATGATCCGAGACATGGACACCCCCCGTGCGCGGGCACGCTCCTCGCGCCCAACTATTTTGGACCCCGCCCCGGAACGGCGCAAGTTGAGACGCGCGCTCCTCGGACGGATCATCATGACGTGACGAGCCCCACCGAGCTCTCGCAGCGCATCGACCCGCGCGCCGGCCCGCCGCCGAACGCCACCGGCACGGCCCTGCGGCGGGTCGACACGGCAATGCGCTTCGCCGCCGGCGCGGGCTGGCTGTGGATCGCGGCCGGCGGCGGCCGGGACGAAGCGAGCCTGCTGTGGTGGGACGCGCCTCCGTTCCTGGAGCCGCTCCTGCGGCTCGGTCTCGCGGTGTGCGGAGTCGCGAGCGGTCTCGGGATCGCGCCGCGCACCAGTGCCGCCGCGGGCGGGCTGGCTTGGCTGGCCACGGCGCCCCGCGCGGTGGGACCGCTCGGCTGGATCGCCGTGGCGGGCATCGCCGCAGGCAGGCTGGCGCTGCACGCCTCGGCGGCCGGCGGCTGGCTGCGCCGGGTCGGACGGCTCGAGAGCGAGCGCGCCGGGGCACTGGTCGCCACCGGCCTGGCCCGAGCGAGCGGAGACGGCGACGCGCTCCGCCGTGCGGGCGACGCATACGAGCGCGAAGGCCGCGCCCGCGGCGCCCTGGGCGCGATCGGCGCCGAGCCCTCTCGGGGCCTCACGCTCCTGCTCCCCGTCGCGGAGCGCCTCGGCCGCATCCTGAACCGCAGCCCGCGCCTTCGAGCGCTGCTCGAACGACGAAGCTAATACCCGAGCTCATCCAGAGCGTCCTCCGCAAGGCTCACCAGGTCCGGGTACCAGCGCGTGGGGATCCCCTCGGCGGCCAGCTCGTGCAGGGAGACCGAGCAGCGCTCGGCGTCGACGTGGCGCTCGATCAGGCTGGCGACGAGCTGGGCGTCGTCGCCGGGATCGGCGGCGAAGCGCACCACCAGGCACTCGTTGGGCTTGCGCTCCACGAGCAGGTCGAACACCACCGTCCGCACCCCCTCCGGCTCTCCGACCTCGGCCGCCAGCGCGTGCTCGACGCGCCCCCAGTCCAGGAGCTGGGCATCGGCGCCGATCCGGTGCTGGACGCCGCGCTCCCCGACCTCGGCGCCAACCAGCAGCTCCACCCGGTAGAGCGCCTCCACCTCGTGGGGCGACCGGGGCAGGCCCGCGTGCAGGGGTCGGCGTTCGTCTCCACCCATTCCCCATGCGATCGGCCGGCGGGCCCCGCGCCTTTACGCGCCGGCCTCGGGTAGCATCCCGGCGTGCTCCCCTCCCGTCGCGGCGCCCCGCTCGAGCCCCTTCGCAGCGAGCGCTCCTGCGTCCTGGCGCGGGGCGGGATGGTCTGCGCCAGCGTCCCGATGGCGGCCTCGGCCGGCATCGAGATGCTGCGCCGCGGCGGCAACGCCGTCGACGCGGCGCTCGCCGCGGCCGCGACGCTGTGCGTGGTGGAGCCGATGTCGACCGGGGTCGGCGGCGACGCGTTCGCCCTGCTCTGGACGGCCGAGGAGGGGCGCCTGGTCGGGCTGAACGGCAGCGGGCGCGCCCCCGCCGCGGCGAGCCTGGCCGCCTATCGCGAGCGAGGGCTGGGGCGGATCGCCCCAGCCGGCATCCTGTCGGCGACGGTCCCCGGCGCGGTCCATGCCTGGGAGACCCTCTCCGAGCGCTACGGCACGCTGCCGCTGGCCGAGGTGCTCGCGCCCGCGATCCGGGCGGCCGAGCGCGGCTTCCCGGTGACCGAGCTGGTGGCCCACTACTGGGCGCTGCTGCTGCGGCTCGGCACGCTGCGCAACGAGTCGGCGCTGGCGGCCTGGGCGCCGGGCGGCGCGGCGCCGGCGGCCGGCAGCTGGTTTCGCGCGCCGGCGCTCGGCCGCACGCTGCGCGAGATCGCCGAGGGCGGCGCGGCGGCCTTCTACTCCGGCCGCGCCGCGGAGGCGATCGTGGCCACCTCCGAGTCCGAGGGCGGCTACTTCGCCCCCGCCGACCTGGCGGGCCACACCTCCACCTGGGTCGACCCGATTGCGGCCAGCTACCGCGGCACCGAGGTGGTGGAGCTGCCGCCCAACGGGCAGGGCCTGGCGGCGCTGATCGCTCTCAACGTGCTGGAGCGCTTCGAGCCGGTGGCAGCCACGTCGGCGCTCGACTGGCACCGCCGCATCGAGGCGATCAAGCTGGCCTGGGCGGACCGCGCCGCCTGGTTCGCCGACCCCGAGCACGCGGACGTGCCCGTGAAGGCGCTGCTCGACGAGGGGTACGCCGCGCGCCGCGCCGGCGAGATCGGCGAGCGCGCGCTGCCCGGCGCCGCGCCCGGACTGCGCGGCGGCGACACCGTCTACCTGTGCGCCGCCGACGCGCGCGGCAACCTGGTCTCCTTCATCCAGAGCCTGTTCACCGGCTTCGGCTCGGGTATCGGCTGTGGCGACACCGGCGTGGTGCTGCAGAGCCGGGGAGCGGGCTTCGTGCTCGACCCCGAGCACCCCAACGCGCTCGCGCCCGGCAAGCGCCCGTTCCATACGATCATCCCCGGCATGCTGCTGCGCGACGGCCGGCCGGCGCTGGCCTTCGGCATCATGGGCGGGGACGTGCAGCCGCAGGCGCACACCGCCTTCGTGGCGAACCTGGTCGACCACGGCTGCAATCCGCAGGAGGCGCTCGACGCGCCGCGCTTCCGCTACCTCGACGGGACGCGCGTCGCGATCGAGACGCCGGGCGCCGCGGTCGACGAGGGCGGACGACTGGGCGACGCGCTCGCGGCGCGCGGTCACGACGTGCAGGAGCCCGGCGCTGCGCTGGCCGACGTGTTCGGAGGCGGACAGGCGATCGCGGCGGGCGAGGACGGACTCTGGATCGGGGCGAGCGACCGGCGCAAGGACGGCTGCGCGCTCGGCCTGTGGGACGACTGAGCGGGCCGGCCGGCCTCGGGATCAGGAGGCTGCGCGCTCGAGCGCCTGCTCGAACGACAGGTCCTCGTGCAGGGCCTTGCGCCAGTCCATCAGCCGGCGCGCGCGGTTCCACGCCACGGCGCCCACCAGACGGCCGGCGCGACCGTAGAGCGCGACGAACTTCCGCTCCTCGAACCCGCCGTGCACCAGCCGCACCTGGTCGCCGGCGCGCGGGCGGCCCGCCACCTGGATCTTGGCGTCGAACTGGTCGGACCAGACGAACGGCACCGGCGCGAAGGGCTCGCCGGCCTCGCCGTCGAGCAGGCGCGCCGCGGCCGCAGACGCCATCTCGACCGCGTTGGTCCAGTGCTCGACCCGCATCGACTCGCCGTATCGCGGGTTGCTCCAGCGCGCGACGTCGCCCACCGCGACGACCCCGGGCACCGAGCTGGCGCAGCGCTCGTCGCACACGACGCCGTCGTCGAGGGCCACGCCCGAGCCGGCGAGCCAGTCGGTGGCCGGGACCACGCCGATGCCGACCACCACGACGTCGGCCGCCAGGCTGCTGCCGTCGTCGAGCCTCACGCGCTCGACGCGGCCCGCGCCCTCGATCGCCGCGACGCCGGTGCCGAGCCGCAGCTCGACGCCGTGGTCGCGGTGCAGGGCGGCGCACACCGCGCCGATCTCGGGGCCCAGGGCCTGCTCGAGCGGGCTGCCGAGCATCTCGACCACGGCCACCTCGAGCCCGAGGCGCCGGCACGAGGCGGCGACCTCGGCGCCGATGAAGCCGCCCCCCACCACGACCACGCGCGGCCCGCCGTCCAGGGCGCGGCGGATCGCCAGGGCGTCGTCGAGGGTGCGCAGCTCGAACAGGCCCTCGAGCGCGGGGGCGCCGGGCAGCCGGCGCGCCCGCGCGCCGGTGGCGATCACCAGACCCTCCCAGCCGACCCGCTCGCCGCCCTCCAGCTCGAGCTCGCGAGCGGCGGCGTCGAGCGCGACGGCGCGCCGCCCCAGACGCAGATCGGTGTCGAGCGCCCCGAAGTCGTCGCGCACCAGCGAGGTGCGCTCGGGCTCCCAGTCGCCGCGCAGGATCTCCTTCGAGAGCGGCGGCCGGTCGTACGGCGCGTGCTTCTCGTCGCCGATCCAGCTGATGCGTCCGTCGTAGCCGCGGCCGCGCAGCGCCTCGACGGTGCGCAGACCCGCCAGCGAGGCACCGACGACCGCGATGTGGCTCGGGGGGCTCATCCGATCAGGTCTCCAGGGCGCGCTCGAACTCGACGAGCGAGCGCACGGTGGGGTGCGGGCGCGGGGCCGGCTCCGGCGCGGGGCGGCCGCGCGGCTCGATCCACGCGGCGTGCAGCCCGGCGTGCAGCGCGCCCAGCACGTCGCAGCGGTAGTTGTCGCCGACCATGCAGCTGGCCTCGGGCGCCGCGTCGAGGGCTCGGGTCGCGTGCTCGAACACGGCGCGCTCGGGCTTGCCCGCGCCGAACTCGCCCTCGACGACGATGACGTCGAAGAAGCCGGCCAGCGCGAAGCGGTCGATCTTCGCGCGCTGCGCGTCGGAGGCCCCGTTGGTCACCAGCCCGAGCGCGGGCACGCGCCGTCGCAGCCGCGCCAGCGCTTCGAGCGCCCCGTCGAACGGCGCCAGGTCGCTCTCGCGCAGCGCGCAGTAGTAGCGCGTGGCGTCGTACACCAGCTCCGGGTCGTCGTGCCCCAGCGCGGCGAGCGCCCGCGTCACGATCGCGCGGCGCGCCTCGAACATGTCGAGCCGACCGCGCCGATGGCGCTCGTCGTCCGCCCAGAACCAGTCGCTGCTCTCGCGCAGCAGCGCGCGCATCGCCTCGGCGTCCACGCCGCCCACGCGCTCGACCAGTCCTTCGCACACGCGACGCCAGCTGCGCTCCAGACCGCTCTGGCCGTCGAGCACCGTATCGTCGAGGTCGAGCAGAAGCGCCTGGAGCTCTACGCCCTGGAAACGCGGCATCGCGGGCGAATCTAGCGTCCAGGGCGCCCGCTGGTAGGTTTGGAGCGTGCCGGTGATCCTGGTGCGCTACTCGGGCGAGATCGCCACCAAGGCGAAGGCGACCCGTGCGCGCTTCGTGCGGCGCCTGGTCCAGAACCTCCACGACGCGCTGCGCGCCGAGGGCATCGAGGCCGACGTGCAGCAGACGCGCGACCGGCTGTTCGTCAGGACCGGGGCCGACCGGGCCGCCGACGTGCTCGCGCGCCTGTTCGGCACCCAGTCGCTCGCCGTCGCGACGCCGCACACGGCCGAGAAGCTCGACGAGCTGGTGCGCGAGGCCGCGGACTTCTTCCGCGACGCCGTGGCCGGGCGCCGCTTCGCGGTGCGCGCCCGGCGCGTGGGCGACCGCGAGCGGATCGCGCTCGAGCCGCGCCCCCTCGAGCGCGCGCTCGGGGCCGCGCTCGAGCCCGGCGCCGCCGGCGTGGACCTGGGCGCGCCCGAGGTGCGCGCCCACGTGGAGCTGTACGGGCGCGAGGCGTACCTGTTCACCGACGAGCGCCGCGGTCCCGCCGGCCTGCCGTTGGGCGTCGAGGGTCGCGCGCTCGCGCTGGTGTCGGGCGGCTTCGACTCGGCGGTCGCCGCCTGGCAGCTGCTGCGCCGCGGTGTCGACCTCGACCATGTGTTCTGCAACCTCGGTGGCGCGGCGCACCAGCTCGGCGTGATGCGGGTGATGAAGGTGGTGGCCGACGACTGGTCGTACGGCACGCGGCCTCATCTGCACGCCGTCGACTTCGACGCAGTGGCGCGCGACATCCGCGACCACAGCGAGACGCGCTACTGGCAGGTGCTGCTGAAGCGCCGGATGCTGCGCGCCGCCGAGGCGATCGCGCGCGAGCGCCGCGCCGAGGCGGTCGTCACCGGCGAGTCGGTCGGCCAGGTCTCGTCGCAGACGCTCACCAACCTGGCGGTGATCTCGGACTCGGCCGCGCTGCCGATCCTGCGTCCGCTGGTCGGGCTCAACAAGGACGAGATCATCCGCCAGGCCGAGGCGATCGGCACGGCGCCGCTGTCGGCGGTGGTCGACGAGTACTGCGCCATGGTGCCGAGCAGGCCCGCGACGAGCGCCTCCCTGGAGGCGGTGCGACACCAGGAGTCGCGTCTCGACGCCGCGCTGCTCGAGCGCGCGGTGGCGGAGCGCGCGGTCCTCGACCTGCGCGTGCTCGATCTCGAGGCGCAGGGCATCCCCGAGATCGAGATCGCGGAGGTGCCGAGCGGCGCCACCGTCATCGACCTGCGCTCGAAGGCCGGCTTCGCCGCCTGGCACTGGCCGGGCGCGCTACGGCTCGCCTTCGACCGCGCGCTGGCCGCCTACCCGTCGTTCGAGCGCGGGCGCCGCTACGTCCTGGTCTGCGAGTTCGGCCTCAAGAGCGCCCACCTGGCCGAGCTGATGCGCGCCGCCGGCTTCGAGGCCCACCACTTCCGCGGTGGCCTGCGCCAGCTCGTGGCCCACGCCCGCGAGCGCGCCGGCGGCGAGCTCCCGGACCTCGACGTCACCGGAAGCCTGTAGCGGGGACCTTCCTCGGCTCAGTCGGGCGCGCGGAGCTGGTCGCGTTGCTCGGGGGTGAGGGTGAGCCAGCGTTCGAGGCGCTCGGGATCGGCGCGCAGGCGGCCGAGGCGCTCGCGCAGCGCCCGGCGCTCGTCCGGCGACAGACCGCGCAGGCGCGTGAGCTGCTCGACGAGGCGCTGGCGCTCCTCGGGCGAGGCGACCAGCAGCTGCTCGCGGAGGGCGAGCCGCGCGCCAGGATCGAGCTCGCTCACGGCGGCGCGCAGCTCGCGGCGCTGATCGGGCGGCAGGGCCTCCAGGTCGGCTTCGAGCTCGCGGCTGCGCGCCGTGCGCTGGCCGCGGCGGCCGGCCACCTGCTCGGGCGCCGCCAGCGGAGCGAGCTGCTCGATCAGCGCCAGGTCGGACGGCGCCTCCACGCGCGCCTCGGCGAGTGCGTGCGCCAGCGCGAGGTCCTCGTCGCTCGCCGCCGCTACCAGCATGGCCGCTGCGGAGGCCAGCTGCTGCTCGCTCGAGTCGGCCGGGTCGAACCCGGGCGGTGCCGAGGCGCCGCGCAGTCGGTCTCCGGGCAGCGGAGCCGGGCGGTCGCGCGGCACGGTGCGCGGGATCGGCACCTCGAGCGCGCCCCCCGCAACCAGCGGCGCCCCGGACTCGGGCGCCTCGCGCAGCAGCGGGGGCAGCACCAGCAGCGCGACCAGCGCGGCGGCCAGGGCGCCCGCCGCCTGAACCGCGCGCCCCGGGGCCACGCGCCGGCGCGGCGCACGGCGCGAAGCGGCCTCCGCCGCGCGCACGCGCGCCGCCCAGGCATCCGGCACGTCCGGCACCGCGATCTCCCGCAGCGCGTCGTCCGCCGCGGACAGCGAGCGCAGGCGAGCGGTGCAGCGCCCGCAGGCCGACACGTGCGCGCGCACCGCCTCGGCGCGCTCGGGCTCGAGCTCGTCGTCGAGCAGCGCGGAGAGATCGGCATCGAACTCCAGGCAGCCGGGCGGGACCTCCATCATCTCATCGCTCCGCGCCGCCCAGGCGATCCGCCAGCGCGGAGCGCGCCCGGTGGACCAGCGCCTTCACCGACTTCTCCGAGGTGTCGAGCGCCGCCGCCACCTCGGCGTAGGACTGGCCCTCCACCGCCGTGAGCCAGAGCGCCGCGCGCTGTCGCTCGGGCAGCGAGGCGAGCACACGCTCGACCTCGTCGCCCACCCGGCGCGCGTGCGCGACGGCGTCGGGCGACGCCTGCTCGGCGCGCAGCGCGATCGCTCCCTCCGCCTCGTCGTCGGTGCTGCGATGCGGGCTGTGGTGCCGCGGGCGCCGCAGCTCGTTGAGCGCGAGACGGGTCGCGATGGTGTAGAGCCAGGTCGAGAAGCGCGCCTCCGGCTGATAGCGCTCGCGGGCGCGGTACAGCCGCAGGAAGCTCTCCTGCACCAGCTCCTCGGCCGTCGCCGTATTCCTCACCATTCGCTCCAGGTAACGCAGCAGCGGACCCGCCCAGCGGCGGAACAGCGCGTCGAAGGCGGACTCGTCGCCTTCGCGAAGCGCCAGCATCAGCCGGACGTCCTCGTCGAGATCTCCCACGCGCTCGTCCGCCACTTGCACCGAACCCGGGCGCCGGCTGGAGGTTGCGCCGCGGCCCCCTCGGGGCCCGGCCCTCAGCCGAGCTTCTCGAGGAACTCCAGCATGGCGCGGTTCAGGGCGTCGGGCGCCTCGACGGTCACCACGTGGCCCGCACCGGGGATGCCGACGCGCCGGGCGTCGGGCAGGCGCGCCGCCATCACGTCGGCCGCACGCAGGTAGGCCTCGTCCTCCTCGCCGATCACCACGAGCGCAGGGACCTGGATCTCCGGCAGCTCGTCGATGCAGCTCGGCGCCGGACCCGCCACGCGGCGCCCGAAGCTCGCCACGCCGTGCACGCTCTGCTCGGCGATCGCGCGCGCCGCGTTGCGGGCCGCCGGCAGCTCGGGGTGGCGTCCGATCGCGGTGGCCGCCCCGCGACCGGCGAGGAAGCCCTCGAAGCCGCCCTCCTCCAGCACGCGCGCCGTGCGCTCGACCATCTTCTCCCAGCGCGCCAGCGCGTCGGCGTTCTTGAAGCCGGGGCCGGTGTCGATCAGCACCAGCGCGCGCACCCGCTCGGGGTGGCGCAGCGTGAAGTGCAGCGAGGCCAGGCCGCCGAACGAGAAGCCGGCCAGCACGGCGGGCTGCCCCGGCGCGGCGTGGTCGAGCACGCGGCCGAGGTCGTCGAGCACCAGCTCCATCGAGTAGGCGTCGGGATCCTCGGGCGCATCCGAGCGCCCGTGGCCGCGGTAGTCCCACAGCACCACGCGCGCCCCGGCCGCGACCAGCGGCTCGACCTGGGGCCGGAAGTTCTCCCGGGTGCAGGAGAACCCGCACGAGAACAGCACGGGCGTCCCCTCGCCGTGCACCTCGACGTTCAGCTCGTGTCCGTCGCGGGTGCTGACGCGCGCCATCGCTCAAACGCCCCCGGCGAGGCGGCGGCGCAGCCCCTCGGCCATCTGGTCGAGCTGCTCCTGCATCGGCCCGCGGATGGTGAACTCCGGCACGAAGCCCTTGGTGCGGCCCTCGAGGTCGATGCGCACCCGGGTCTTGCCGCGCCGCTCGCGGACGCGCACGCTGCCGTGCAGCTCGCGCCATACCCGGCCGTCGCACACCTTCTCGAAGCGGATGTCCCCGTCCTCGTCGTACTCGAAGTGGAAGGTGGCGACGCCTTCGCGGCCCAGCGCGGTGTAGCGGCTGCGCACCGTCTTGCGCTCGGCGTCGCTCTCGACGACCTCGGTCTGGGTCTTGGGGAAGAGCTCGGGCAACGTGGCGTCGTCGGCGAGCACCCGGACGGCCTCGTCGCGCGAGCAGCCCACGCTGAACTCCTTCTCCATCTGCACGTCGGCACCTCCGAGTCGGTCAGTGGATCTCCAGTCAGTGGATCTCCAATCAGCGGATCTCCAGGAAGATCGGCGGGAGCAGCACCGGACCGCCCGCGGCGAGCGCCTCGAGCCAGCCCCCGATCCGATCCAGCAGGGGGCTCCAGGGTAGTGCGGGCCGCAGGCTCTGCGCGACGCGGGTGCGGAGGGCCTCCTGGAGCTGCTGCAGCAGCGGCCGCGGCGGCGGATAGATGGCGAGCGCGACGTCGGTGTCCGGCTCGAGGCCGAGGCGCGCGCGGGCGACGCCGACCGCCGCGCGCAGCCCGCCGAGCTCGTCGACCAGGCCCCGCTCGAGCGCCTGCTCGCCGGTCCAGACGCGTCCCTCGGCGACCGCGGCGACCGCCTCCGGCTCGACGCCGCGCCCCTCGGCCACCCGCGCCAGGAAGCGGCGATAGACGGCGTCGACGTCGGCCTGGAGCCAGTCGCGCGTCTCCGGCGAGAGCGGCGGCGTGCTCAACAGCAGCTCGGCGTGGGGCGCCCGAGAGAGCGTCTCGAAGCCGATCTCGAGGCGCTCGAACACGCCCCCGAGCGAGGGGCGGATCGCGAACACGCCGATCGAGCCGGTCAGCGTGGCGGGGTCCGCGACGATCGCGTCGGCCGCCGACGCCAGGTAGTAGGCGCCGGACGCCGCGTAGTCCGAGAACGACGCGATCACCGGCTTCTTCTCCCGGGCGGCGCGCAGCGCGTGCCAGATCTGCTCGGAGGGGAACGGGCCGCCGCCCGGGCTGTCGATGCGCAGGACGATCGCGCCGATCGCCGCGTCGTCCGCCGCCGATTCGATCGCCTCGACGATCGTGTCGGAGGCGATCACCGGCCGGCCCGAGCGCGACACGCTGCCGCGCCCGCTGACGATGGTGCCCGAGCCGTAGATCAGCGCGAAGGTCGCCTCGGGCTCGAAGCCCAGCGACGCCGGGTCGACGCGCGCCCAGGTGGCGCTCTCGACGAGCTCGGGGTCGCCGAGCGCCTCGAGCAGCGCGCGCCGGGGCGCGGCGCCGTCGACCAGGCCCAGCTGCATCAGCACCTCGGGATCGGAGGGCGCCGCGGCCAGCGCGCGGCGCACCGCCTGCGGCTCGAGCCCGCGGCTGGCCGCGATGCCGTCCACGAACTGGCCGTCGACCGAGTCGAGCAGCCGCTCGGCCTGCTCCCGGTAGGCGTCGGACATCTCGCGGCCCGCGAAGCTCTCGGCAGCGCCCTTGTAGGTTCCCGCCTGCGTGACCTCCACGCGCGCGCCCAGCAGCTCCCAGAGCCCGCCCAGGAACACGTACTCCTGCGCCAGCCCCAGCAGCGGCGCCCCGCCGCCGGGAGCCAGGTGCACCTCGTCGGCCGCGCTGGCGACGAAGTAGCCCTTGTTGGCGCCGAAGCCCGGCACGTCGAGGTAGGCCACGGGGTGGCGGCCCGCGGCCGAGAGCGCCTCGATCGCGGCGCGCAGCTCCTGCGCCTTCGCCCAGCCCACGCGCAGGTCGCGCACGTGCAGGACGACGTGGGCCAGCCGGTCGTCGAGCTCGGCCTTGCGCAGCTCCGACAGCAGCGACACCAGCGGGCGCTGGGTCAGGCCGGCCAGCTGGGCGAGCCAGGGCCGCTCCGGCGACTCCACGTAGTCCCCGGACAGCTCGATCCACAGCGCGCTTCCCTCGGCGATGCGCGGCGGCAACGCCGAGCGCACCAGCAGCGCCAGCCCCGCCAGCGCCAGCAGCACCAGCATCCCCCATCGAAGCGCCTTCATCCGGCCTCCTCAGTGAGTCCCACTGGCTATCCTAGCGGGCCCATGGTGCGAGACGTGTACATCGCCTCGGTCGGCCTCACGAAGGTGGATCTCACCGGCCGCATCTTCCAGAGCGTCTTCGAGCTGTTCTCGGAAGCGTACCACCGCGCGCTCGAGGACTCGCCGGTGCGGTCCTTCGACGCGCTCCAGCTCGGCATCATGGACAGCGAGGAGTTCGAGAACCGCGCGAACCTCGCCGCCAAGGTGGCGGACCGCTTCGGCCTCACCGGCATCCCGGCGGTGCGCTCGGAGACCGCCTCCTCGACCGGCGCCGCGGCGTTCCACGAGGCCTACCACAAGATCGCCTCGGGCCAGTGCGACGACGTGCTGGTGATCGCGGGCGAGCGGATGAAGAACGTCACCACCGAGGTCGCCACCGCGATCATGTCGAAGACGATCGACCCGGTGGAGCGCAAGTTCGGATTCACGATGCCGGCGCTGATCGCGCTGGTGACGCAGGCGTGGCTCCAGGAGCGCAAGATCCGCGGCAAGGCGGTCGCCGACCTGCTGGGCCGCCTGATGGTGCGCGCCCACGCGCTCGGCGCCGAGAACCCGCTCGCCGCCTTCTACGGCAAGCCCGAGCTGCTCGACGCGTACTTCGACACCACCAAGAACCTGCCGGTCGCCACGCCGCTGATGCGCAAGGACTGCTCGCCGATCTGCGACGGCGCGGCGGCGATCGTGCTCACCGCGCGCCCGCAACCGATCCGCGTGGCGGGCCTCGGCTCGGCGACCGAGACCTCCTCGATCCTCGACCGCGAGCGCCTGGCGTGTCTGGACGCCACCCGCGCGGCGGCGCGCGTGGCCTACTGGCGGGCCGGCATCGCGCGCCCGCGCGAGCTCGAGGGCCTGGTGGTCGAGTGCCACGACGCCTTCAACAGCCTGCTGCCGATCAGCCTGACCGACCTCGGGCTGGTCGAGGCCGACGAGGCGGTGGAGGCGCTGGTCGGCAACGCGCGCAAGGAGCCGACCGACCCGCTCGAGCACCCGGTGACCGGCGTCGACGGGCGGCTGCCGGTCAACCTGTCGGGCGGACTCAAGGCGCGCGGGCACCCGGTCGGCGGCACCGGGCTGTTCCAGATCGCCGAGTGCTGGCTCCAGCTCGCCGGGCGCTTCCCGAACCCACGCGCCCAGGTGTCGGGGGCGCGCGTCGGCATCGCCCACTCGATCGGCGGACCCGGCAACAACGTCTATGTGACGGTGATCGAGCGCAGCGACGCCGACCGCTCGCCCGACACGGTCGCGCGTCCCCAGCTGACCTTCCGGTCGGTCGACGGCGGGCCGGACCGGCCCGAGCCCGAGGCGCTGCACGGCGCGCGCGCGGTGGTCGAGGCCAACACGTCGATCCACGTGACGTCGGGCGGACAGCCGGGTCCGATCCATGTCGGTCTCGTGAAGCTCGGCGGACGGCGCGCCTTCGCGAAGCTCGATCATCCGCCGCACGAGGACGAGGCGCCCGAGGCGGTGCTCGCCGGACAGAAAGTGAGACTGCTGGTCAAGGACGACGGCGACCAGTACTTCCAGATCCCGCGCGGCCGCAGCTTCGACCTCGGACGGCTGATCGACCGCGTCCGCGGCGCCGTCGCCCGCCGCCGCCCCCCCGAGGAACCGTCAGGATCCAAAGAGGAAACCGGCCCTCCCGACCAAGTCGACTAGGGAGTCAACGCGCGGCAACGCCGCTCTTGGAGGCACCCCCGCAAGCGCCGAAGGCGCGCGCAGCGAGCCGCAGGCGAGCGAAGTCCATCAGGCCGCCCCCACGGAGCAAGCACCCCCTCCGAGGCACCCCCGCAAGCGCCGAAGGCGCGCGCAGCGAGGCGAAGCCGAGCGAAGTCCACAAGGCCGCCTGCGCAGAGCAACCCGCCCCCTCGAAGGCACCCTCGCAAGCGCCGGCGCAGCCGGCGCGCGCAGCGAGCCGCAGGTGAGCGAAGCCGATATGTTGCACATCGCCCCGCGACTTGCCTAGCCTTTTGCACTGAGAGGACTCGACCGGTTCAGCGACTTCGGCCCCCGCGCCTTGTTCCCTGTTTCCAGTCGATATCGCTTCTCGTCGCTCCCGGCGCAGCGACTGCGGCGGGGAACGTGAGGACAGCCACTTGGGCAAGCGCTTGTACGTTGGGAACATCCCCTTCAGCACCACCGAAGACGAGCTTCGCGACATGTTCGAGAAGCACGGGCCGGTCGAATCGGTCCGCGTGATCACCGATCGGGAGACCGGTCGCTCGCGCGGCTTCGCGTTCGTCGAGATGGAAGAGAACGCGGCCGAGACCGCGATCCGCGCGCTCGACGGGAGCCAGATGGGTGGCCGCAGCATCCGCGTGAACGAGGCGCACGAGCGAGGCGCTGGCGGTGGCGGTGGCCGCGGCGGAGGCGGCGGCTATCGCGGCGGAGGAGGCGGCGGCGGCCGCTACTAGGTGAGTGACGCTCTGCCCGGCCGGTGCGACGACCGGCGGGCAGGAGCGTCGTCCGCTCTTCCTCCCGGGCCGATCTCCACGCAGGGCTGACAACGCGGACACCACCAGGTGGGCCGCGCGTCGTCGCCGATTCGCTCGCAGCGGATGCCGCTGCGACAGCGCAGGCAGGGCTCGCCCGCGCGCCCGTAGACGTGTAGGCGCGGGTCGAGGTCCGGGGGCACGCGGCCCGGCTCCAGTCGGCGCACGGTCGTGCGGCGCCAGCCGCCGAGGTTCCAGCTCATCAGCTCGGCGCCCCGACGGAACAGCGCCTCGAGCCCGGCGTCGGACAGCGCGCTCACGGGCGTGCGCGGGTGGACGCCCTCGAGGAACAGCACCTCGCTCTTGTAGACGTTGCCGAGCCCGCAGGCGGTGACCTGGTCGAGCAGCAGCTCGGCAGCGCTGCGCGGCTCGCGCCGGCGCGCGCGCGCCACGATCCGCTCGAAGGGAACCGGCTGCACCAGCAGGTCGGGTCCCAGCCGCGCGAGGCGCGGGTGGTGCGCCACCTCGGAGCGGCGCAGCAGGTCGGCGACCGCGGCCCGGAAGCAGACGTAGACGAGCCCGCCGAGCTCGAGGCGCAGGCTCGCGAGCCCGGCCGGCCGACGCCACGACTCGCCGCGGCGGTAGCGATCCCAGCGGCCGTGCATGCCGAGGTGAACGTGCAGCACGTGGTCGCCCGCAGCGATCAGCATGTGCTTGCCGAGCGGGGCGACCTCGCGCACGCGACGCCCCACCAGCGGCGCGAGCTCCCCGCGGTCGCGGAGCCAGACGCCGTCGAGCGGGCGTCCGACGCACTCCGCCGACAGCGCGCGCGCCAGCTTGTGGACGGTGTCGCCCTCCGGCATCCGCTCGGCCCCCGTCAGCTCGCGCCCGCAGCGCGCTCGAGCACCAGGCTCTTGAACTCGACGCGGAAGCCGGCACGCTCGAAGGCGGCGCGCAGCGGTGAGCGCGCCGCGTCGGCGCCGTCGAGCTCGTCGATGCGCAGGCTGCGGCGGCGCGCGCCGGGGAGCAGCCGCTCGAGCGCGGCGGCCGCTCGGGTCAGCGTCTCCTCGGCGCGCATCCCCTCGCGGAGCGGAAAGCTCTGGACGCGCTGGCCGCCGCGGTCGAGGTGGAGCACCGGCTGTCCGCCCACCAGCACCACCGTGCAGCCGGCCGCTCGGCGCGGACGGCCGTCGCCGTGCGGGGCCGGCCAGGGCAGGAACGAGCCGTACGGATTGGCGGGGTCGGTCGCGGCCAGCACCGACACCTCGTCCGCGTCCGGCTCCGCGCGCGCGGCGCGCAGCTGGTCGACGGCTCCGGCATAGGCGAACTGCGCCCCCGAGAGCCCTTCGACGAAGTGGCCGCGGCGCAGCTTGCCCGCCTCCTCCATCGCGCGCAGCACCGGATAGACGGCGCTGAAGCCGCCGGGGATCTCCTCGAGCCCCATCACGTCGCGGCTCACCACGCCGTAGCGCTCGAGCAGTCCCAGGGCGCGGGCGTGGGCGCGGCGGGTCGCGTCCGCCTCGGGGTCGGTGAGCTGCGACACCAGCGACCAGCGTCCCGCCGCGGCCGAGCTCTGCACGCGCCGACCGCGGCGCCGCGCCAGCTCGCGCCGCGCCGAGAGCGCGCGCAGCGGCGCGAAGGTGTCGTTGGTGAGCAGGCCGAGCCAGACCAGATCCCAGAGCGCGTCGAGCAGCTCCTTCTGGGGCGGCGATCCCGCGGCGCTGGCCAGCTCCGCGAAGAACGAGGCGCCGCGGCGCTCCAGGTGCTCGAGCATGCGGCGGTGCACGGGCGCCAGGTCGTCGGGCACGACGGGCGGCTCGGCGAGCAGCGCGACCCGCTCGCGCCGGTACAGCGCGATGCGCCCGTCGCGCTCGCCCAGCGCGCCGCGCCCCACCCAGACCACCTGGCCGAGCGCGCCCAGCTCGTCCAGCATGCGCGCGTCGAAGCCGCCCACGCGCGCGGGCAGGATCACGCGCTCGAGCTCCGAGAAGGGCAGCGGCATGCCCTCGAGCTGGTCGAGCGCCTCGCCCAGGCGCAGCTCGCCCGTCGCGCGCGACCCGATGCCGTGCCAGGCCGGCAGGAAGCGGCCGAGCACCGCGCGCTCGACCGGCGCCACCTCGCCGCGCAGCTTCGCCAGCGTGCGGCGGCGCAGGCGCCGCAGCACCTCGGGGTCGCACCACTCCTTCTCGCGCCCGTTCGGGTGGAAGTCGCCGGCCAGCAGCTTCTCGCGCGCCTCGAGCCCGCCGAGCCAGCCCTCGACGTGGGCCGGCAGCAGGCCGTAGCGCTCGGCCACGGCGCGCGTCACGAACGGACCGCGGTGGCGCGCGAAGCGCTGCAGCAGCTGCTCCATCGGGCGCTCGACCGGCTCGAGCAGTGCCGCGGGCATCCCGGGCGGCGGCACCGCGCCGAGCGCGTCGCGCACCAGCGCCACGTCCTCGGCGGCGACCCAGCGCGGCTCGCCCCCGATGGGCATCGAGGCGATGCGGCGCGTCGCCGCCAGCTCCTCGAGCCAGGGCGACGGGTCGCCCTCGCAGCGCGCGGCCAGCTCCTCGGGCGACAGGTCACCGACCCGGCGCAGCAGGTCGTGCACCGCGTCCGCGTGGCGCGCGCGGTACTCGGGAGCGAGGCCCTGCAGCTCGGCCTCGGTCTCGTCGATCACCGCCGCGTCGAGCAGGTCGCGCAGCTCGTCCTGCCCGAGCAGGTCGCGCAGCATGTGGCGGTCGAGCGTGAGGGCCTGCGCGCGGCGCTCCGCCACCGGCGTGTCGCCCTGGTAGAGGTAGGTCGCCGTGTAGGCGAACACGAGCGAGCGCGCGAAGGGCGAGGCGGTGCGCGTCTCGACCTCGTCCACGCGCACCTGGCGCGCGCGCATCGCGCGCAGCAGCTCGACCAGACCGGGCAGATCGAAGACGTCCTGGAGGCAGGAGCGGTAGGTCTCGAGCATGATCGGGAACGACGGGAACTCGCGCGCCACGGCCAGCAGGTTCTGGGCGCGCAGGCGCTGGGTCCAGAGCGGAGTGCGCGAGCCGGGGCGCCGGCGCGGCAGCAGCAGGGCGCGCGCCGCGTTCTCGCGGAACTGGCCGGCGAACAGCGACGAGCCCGCCAGCTGGTCGACGACCAGGTCCTC
The DNA here is from genome assembly GCA_030066475.1 of Myxococcota bacterium. The sequence goes on along the minus strand of JASJBO010000073.1, from coordinate 1,636 downwards.
GACGTCGTCGGGGTCGGGAACCAGCACGTCGAGCCCCGGCAGCTCCTCGGCGTCGGCGAAGCGCAGCACGATCCCGTCGTCGCTCCAGAGTGTCTGCACCTGGTAGCCCGCGCCCGACGACAGGCGCGCCTCGATTGCCAGCGACCACGGGGCGTGGAGCCGCGCGCCGAACGGCGACAGGATGCACAGGCGCCAGTCGCCCAGCTCGTCGCGGAAGCGCTCGACGGTGACGGCGCGGTCGGTGGGGAGGCAGCCGGTGGCGTCGTGCTGCTCGACCAGGTAGTCGACCAGGTTGCGGGCGGCCCAGGGGTCGAGGCCGTAGTCGGCCTCGAGATGCTCGGCGGCCGCCGTGCGGTCGGCGATGTGCTCGCCCACCTCGCGGGTGAAGGCGCCGAGCTTGCGGCCCAGCTCGAGCGGGCGGCCCGGCCCCTCGCCGCGCCAGAACGGCAGCTTGCCGACCTCGCCGGGCGCTGGGGCCACGACGACGCGGTCTCGCGTGATCTCCACGACCCGCCAGGTGCTGGCGCCCAGCGTGATGGTTTCGCCGGCGCGCGTCTCGTGCACCATCTCCTCGTCGAGCTCGCCGATGCGCGGCCCGTCGGCGCCCATGTGCACGCCGTACAGACCGCGGTCGGGGATCGTGCCGCCCGAGAGGAGCGCCAGCTGCCGCGCACCGCGGCGCGCGTCGAGGCGGTCGGCCTCGCGGTCCCAGACCAGGCGCGGGCGCAGCTCGACGAACTCGGTCGACGGGTAGCGACCCGCCAGCATCTCGAGCACGCCGCGCAGCATCTCCTCGGACAGCTCGCGGAAGCTGGCGGTGCGCGCGACCAGCGCGCGCAGGTCGGCCACGGTGCGCGGCGCCGCCGCGCAGGTGGCGACGATCTGCTGGGCGAGCACGTCGAGCGGGTTGCGCGGGATGCGGATCGCCTCGACCTCGCCGCGCCGCATCGCCTCGGCCACGACGGCGGCCTCGAGCAGGTCGCCGCGGTGCTTGGGGAAGATGCGCCCGCGGCTCGTCTCGCCCACCTGGTGGCCGGCCCGGCCGACGCGCTGGAGGCCGCGCGCCACGGCGCCGGGCGACTCCACCAGCAGCACCAGGTCGACCGCGCCCATGTCGATGCCCAGCTCGAGCGAGCTGGTGGCGACGATCGCGCGCAGCGTGCCGGCCTTGAGCGCCTCCTCGATCTCGCGGCGCTTCGCGTGCGCGATGCTGCCGTGGTGGGCGCGCACCAGGTCCTCGCCCGCCAGCTCGTTGAGCCGGTTCGCGAGGCGCTCGCACAGGCCGCGGCTGTTCACGAACACGATCGTGCTGCGGTGCGCGCGGATCCGTTCGAGCAGCTGTGGGTAGATCGCGGGCCAGATCGAGGTATTGGCCTCGGGGCCTTCGCGGGCGGCGAGGTCGGCCAAGATGGAACCGGTTTGGTGGACTTCGCTCGCCTGCGGCTCGCTGCGCGCTTCGGCTTCGCCTCCGCTTGCGGCGTCTCGATGGACTTCGCTCGCCTGCGGCTCGCTGCGCGCTTCGGCTTCGCCTCCGCTTGCGGCGTCTTGATGGACTTCGCTCGCCTGCGGCTCGCTGCGCGCTTCGGCTTCGCCTCCGCTTGCGGCCGCGGCCTCCTCTGGTTCTTCGTCGGGGGCC
>JASJBO010000072.1 GCA_030066475.1 Myxococcota bacterium | reverse complement strand
GCCGGGCTCACCACCAGGCTCTCGATGTTGTAGCCGCGGCGCGCGAAGACCAGCGCCACGCGCACCAGCACGCCCGGCTTGTTGGTGGTGTAGACCGAGATCGTGTGGACGTCGTCGGCGCGCGCGCGCACCATCGGCTCAGGTGCTGCCACTGGGCTTCTCCAGGCTGCGACTGGGCGGCTCGATGATCATGTGCGAGACGGGCGCGCCGGCGGGGATCATCGGGAAGACGTTGTCCTCCTTCATCACCTCGGCCACCACCACGCTGGGGCCGCTGGTGTGGTCGCGCGCCGCCTGGAGCTTGCGGTCGATGTCGGCCGGCCGGCGGATGCGCCAGGCCTTGATGCCGTAGGCCTCGGCCAGCTTCACGAAGTCGGGATTGCCCTCGAGATCGACGCCGGAAAGCCGGTTCTCGTAGAACAGCTCCTGCCACTGGCGCACCATGCCCAGGTAGTTGTTGTTGATGATCAGACAGTTGGCCGCGACGCCGTGCACGGCGGCGGTGGCCAGCTCGGACATCGTCATCTGGAAGCCGCCGTCGCCCACCACGGCCCACACCTCGGCATCGGGCCGGCCGAACTTCGCGCCGATCGCGGCGGGCCAGCCGAAGCCCATCGTGCCGGCCCCGCCCGAGGTGATCCAGTGGCGGTTGCTGCTCGTCTTGCAGAACTGTGCGGCCCACATCTGGTGCTGGCCCACGTCGGCGGTGACGATCGCGGCGCCGCCGGTCAGGTGATTCAGCCGGTCGAGCACCTGCTGCGCCCGCAGGCCGCCCTTGCGGGGATACTTGAGCGGGTACTTGCGCCGCCAGGCGTCGCACTGCTTGCGCCACGCCCGGGTGTCGCAGGGCTCGACCAGCGGGATCAGGTCCTCGACCACCAGCCGGGCGTCGCCCGCGATGCAGAGGTCGGGCTGGATCACCTTGTTGAACTCGGCGACGTCCACGTCGACGTGGATCTTCCTGGCGTCCACGCAGAACTCGTCGACCTTGCCGGTGATGCGGTCGTCCCAGCGGGCGCCGATCGCCATGATCAGGTCGCAGTCGATCACCGCCTTGTTGGCGTAGGCCGTGCCGTGCATGCCGAGCATGCCGAGGTGCAGCGGATGGGTCTCGTCGGCGGCGCCCTTGCCGAGCAGGGTGTTCACGATCGGCGCCCCGAGCCGCTCCGCGAGCTGCACCACCGCCTTGCCGGCGCCCGAGATCACCGCGCCGTGGCCCACGTACAGCAGCGGCCGGCGCGAGCGGCGCAGCAGGTCGGCGGCGGCCTCGAGCCGGGCGGGGTCGGCGCGGCCGGGCGGGTTGTAGCCGGGCAGGTCGACGTCGCCCACGAACGGGGCGTCGCAGGGAGCCGAGCTCACGTCCTTGGGCACGTCCACCAGCACCGGGCCCGGCCGCCCGGTGGTGGCGATGTGGAAGGCCTCGCGCATCACCCGCGGGATCTCGGCCGGGTCCTTGACCATGTAGCTGTGCTTCACCACCGGGTAGGTGATGCCGGTGACGTCCGCCTCCTGGAAGGCGTCCTTGCCGAGGTTCTCGGTGATCGTCTGCCCGCAGAGCACGATCATCGGCGCCGAGTCCATGTGGGCCGTCAGGAGGCCCGTCACCGTGTTGGTGGCTCCGGGGCCCGAGGTCACCAGCACCACGCCGGGCCGCCCGGTCGCGCGGGCGTAGCCGTCGGCCATGTGCGTGGCTCCCTGCTCGTGGCGGACCAGGATCAGCTCGATCTTCGAGTCCACCAATGCGTCGAAGATCGGGATTGCAGCCCCCCCGGAGAGTCCAAAGATGTACTCGACGCCTTCCCGCTCGAGGCACTGCACGAGCTTTTCGGCTCCGGTAGGGATCTTTGCGGTCATCTCGCTCTCCAGAGGCCGCCTCTTGGGGCCACGACGCCTGAAATCGACCCGTCGGGATCGTTGGCTTATCGCTCGGACAGTAGGAGATCGCGCTTGAACGGGCAATTCGACGCCTGGAGCCGGATGGCCTCCAAGAACACGTCGTTTGATCGAGCGGTTTCAATCGTCTGGCGGATCGAGGGCAGGAAACAGCGGATATCGCTGACTAAATCGTATGCCCCTCGGGGAAATTCGATTCTAGAGGGCGATCTCGATCAACGCGCGGTTCTCGATCCGGCCCGCGAGTCGCGACATCCAGTTGGCGAGCCGCATCTGCCAGCCGTACTTGCGCAGCAGGGCGTCGTAGGCCGCGCCCTCGACCTCGGCATCCTCGACGCGCCGCGCCGTTCCCTCGATCCAGTCCCCGTGCACGCGCCCGCGCACGTTGCAGGGCGCCACCCGTACGCGCGGGTCGTTGCGCAGCCGCTTCATCTTTCCCGCGCGCGCCTCGCTGAACACGTAGAACCGCCCCCGGTGCAGCGCCGCCCACACCGGCGTCTCCACCGCCTTCCCACTGCGCCGGAAGGTGGCCAGGTTGACATACGCCTCGCGGTCGAGGCTCTCGAGCGCGTCGGCAGAGAGCGGCATCCCACCAGTCTAGGCCACCAGGCCGTCTTCGCGCGGCAAGGAGACCCTTGACGGCACCCCCGCAAGCGCAGCCGCGCAGCGGCGGAGCGCGCAGCGAGCCGCAGGCGAGCGAAGTCCATCAGCTGGGCCAGGCGCGGCCTCCGGCCGCGCCTAGCCAGCCACGAGTGCCGACGCCGCCGCGTCCAGGTTGGCCTCGGCGCGCAGGCGTTCGCCGAGCTCGCGGGCGCGGTCGCCGACGAACTCGTTGTCGAGGATCGAGGCGAGGGCCTCGGCGAGGCCGGCCGCGTCGAGGCGGCGGCGCAGCACCGGCGGGGGGCCCACGCCGTGCCGCTCGATCTGACGCGCCCAGTAGAACTGGTCGAACACGTGGGGCACCAGCACCTGCGGGACGCCGGCGCGGGCCGCCGTCGTCGTCGTGCCGGCTCCGCCGTGATGCACGACCGCGGCCACGCGCGGGAACAGCGCCGGGTGCGAGACGGGTCCGATGGCGAGGACGCCGTCCGGCAGCGGCCCGTCGCCCAGGCCGGCCCAGCCCCGCGACACGATCGCGCGGCAGCCCAACGCGTCGACCGCGTCCAGCACGGCGCGCGTGGTCGCCGCCGGATCCGCCGCCGGCATGCTGCCGAAGCCGAAGTAGACCGGCGGCAGGCCCTGCGCCAGGAAGCTCTCGAGCTTGGGCGGCAGCGGCTCCGGCCGGAACGGGTGGAGGCAGGCGAGCTGCTGCACCTCGAACGGGCAGTCCGGTGGCTGGGTGGCGAGGCTGGGATCGACGGCGAGCACCGGTCGCTCGCCGAGCAGGTGGCGCCACACGTCGCGGACCGGCGGCAGTCCCAGGGCCGCGCGCTCCTGGTTCAGCCCGCGGCGGAACACGCTCGCCATCGCGGGCAGGAACAGGCGCCACAGCGTCCGGTTCAGCCAGCGCGGCAGCGACTGGCGGGGCACCACCATGGGCGGGTACTCCCGCGAGGGCAGCAGCGCGGGGCAGTAGACCACGTAGCGGTAGGGCACGCCGAGCCGCTCGGCGGCGGTCGCGGCCGCGGCCTGGACGCCGCCGCCCACCACCAGGTCGACGCCGTCGAGGGCGGGCGGCAGCTCGGAGAACTGGCGCGTCAGGCTCTCGCGCGCGTAGCGCGAGGCCTCGCCGAGGATCGAGCGGGCGCGTCCGTCGATCGCCTGCGCGTGGGCCGTGAGGTAGTCGCGCACCGAAGCACCGACGGGATGGAAGTCGATGCCGCGCTCGGCGGCGTCCTCGGCGAAGTCGGGCGGGGCGCACAGCAGCACCCGATGCCCGGCGCGCTCGAGCGCCTGTCCCAGTCCGAGCAGGGGATGGATGTCGCCGCGGCTGCCCTCGGCGGCGAGCGCAATACGCATGGAGGGGGTCTCCCAACCCCCGCGGTCCGTTCCGTGGATCGATCGTTCGCCGCGCCAGCTTGAGGCGGACAGCGTGCGCGATCCCGGCAACGCGTGCGCAGGCGGGACGCAGCAGGGGGCGTGATAGACTCGCGCGGCTTCGCCGCCGGCCCGAGAAGGAGAGCCCGATGTCCGTCGCGCGCATGCCCGCCGTCGCCCTGGCCGCCGTTCCCGGCCGCCGCCGCGCCACCCTCGAGCTGGCCGCAGAGATCGAGCGCCGCGAGTTCGCGGGCATCTACTGCGCCAGCTTCGGCGATGGGCTCGGGCTGTGCGAGGCGCTCGCGCTCACCACCGAGCGCATCCCGATCGGCACCGCGATCGTGAACCTCTACGCGCGCCACGTCTCCGAGTACGCGGCCACCGCGTCGCTGGTGCACGAGCTCTCGGGCGGTCGCTTCCACTTCGGCGTGGGCGTGAGCCACGGTCCGATGAACGAGCGGCTCGGGGTCGCGACCGGACGCCCCCTGGCCGACACCCGCCAGTTCGTCGAGGCGCTGCGCGCCGTGCCGCGGGCCGGCGAGCTGCCGCCCGTGGTGCTGGCCGGCCTGCGCGACAAGATGGTGGCGTTGGCCGGCGAGATCGCCGAGGGCGTGGTGTTCGCGAACGTGGCGCGCTCCCACGTGCCGCACACCCTGGGCGTGTTGCCACCCGCCCGGGGCGACGACCCGGGCTTCTTCATCGGCAACATGATCCCGACCTGCATCTGCGACGACGTCGCGGCCGCCGCCGCGGTCAATCGCCGCACGCTCTCGGGCTACGTCACGTTGCCCAACTACCGGAACTACTGGAAGGCGGCGGGCTGGGTCGAGGAGATGGAGGCGGTCGAGAAGGCGCTCGCCGCCCGCGAGCGCAAGCGCATCCCCGGGCTGCTGCCCGACCGCTGGCTCGAGGACACGACCCTGTTCGGTCCGGTCGCGAAGGTGCGCGAGGGACTCGAGGCCTGGTTCGACGCCGGCGTCCGCACGCCGATCCTGGTGCCGTCCTCCGCGGTCGGCAAGCAGATGCAGGCGTTCGAGGAGCTGTTCGCCGCCTTTTGAGGACTTCGCTCGCCTGCGGCTCGCTGCGCGCTTCGGCTTCGCCTCCGCTTGCGGGGTGCCCGCGTAGGAAGTCGTTGCCGGTGCGGGCGCGTCTTGATGGACTTCGCTCGCCTGTGGCTCGCTGCGCGCTTCGGCTTCGCCTCCGCTTGCGGGGTACCTACCGCCGGGTGAGGAGCCGGTCGGCGGTGCGGCGGATGGCGTCCAGCGCCTCGCGCGAGCGTTGCCAGGGCGCGAGGATCAGGCGCGTCACGCCGGCCTCCGCGAAGCGGCGCACGTCGTCGGCGCTGGGATCGCGGGCGCCGACGCAGAGCTCGAAGGCCCCCTCGCGGCCGGTCTCGGCGCGCAGTCGCCGCAGCGCGGCGATCGGCCCTGCGACCGAGGTGGGCGTGTGCTCCAGGCCCACCCAGCCGTCGCCCAGCCGGGCGGCGCGGCGCAGGGCGGGGCGCGACTCGCCGCCCACCAGGATCGGCGGCCAGGGCTTCTGGGCCGGCTTCGGCTCGAAGGCGACCGGCTCGAACTCGAAGAACTCGCCGCGGTGGGCCACCACCGGCTCGGTCCACAGCCGCTGGCAGACGGCGAGCGCCTCGTCGAGACGGCGGCCCCGCGTCGCGAAGTCGAGGCCGGCCGCGTCCCACTCGCTGGCGAGCCAGCCGGCGCCCACGCCCACCAGGGCGCGTCCGCCGGAGACGAGGTCGAGCGTCTGCACCGCGCGCGCCGCGACGAACGGGTGGCGCAGGCCGAGCAGGTAGACGTGCGAGCCGAGCCGCACTCGCTCGGTACGCCCGGCCAGGAAGGCGAGGTAGGCGAAGCAGTCGAACACCGGCGTCGTGGGCGGAACCGGCGGGTGCACGTCGCCCGCCTGGGGCGAGCCGGCCATCCGCAGCGGGAAGACGAGGTGCTCCGGCAGCCAAAGCGACTCGTAGCCCAGCCGCTCGGCCTCGAGCGCCACGTCGAGGTGCCGTGCCGGGTGCAGGCGGCCGAGCGCGAGGCCGAGCTTCAAGCGCGAGGCCGCGTGCGCGGGCGCGGCCTCGCGCGCAGCAGCGGCGCCAGGTAGCGGCCCGTGTGCGAGCCCTTCACGCGCGCCACCTGCTCCGGCGGGCCCTGCGCGAGCACCCGGCCGCCGTGCGGCCCGCCCTCGGGACCCAGGTCGATCACCCAGTCGGCGGTCTTGATCACGTCGAGGTTGTGCTCGATCACCACCACGGTGTTGCCGGCGTCGACCAGGCGCTGGAGCACGGCGAGCAGCTTGCGGACGTCGTCGAAGTGGAGCCCCGTGGTGGGCTCGTCGAGGATGTAGAAGGTGCGGCCCGTGGCGCGCCGCGCGAGCTCGCGCGCCAGCTTGATGCGCTGCGCTTCGCCGCCCGAGAGCGTGGGCGAGGGCTGGCCCAGGTGCAGGTAGTCGAGGCCCACGTCGCGCAGCAGCTCGAGGGGGCCGCGGATCTTCGGGTGGGCGGCGAACAGCTCGAGCGCCTCGGCGACGGTCAGCTCGAGCACGTCGGCAATCGACTTGCCCTTGTACGCCACGCCCAGCGTCGCCTGGTTGAAGCGCCGCCCATCGCACTCCTCGCAGCGCACGTAGACGTCGGGCAGGAAGTGCATCTCGATGCGCCGCACGCCGTCGCCCTGGCATGCCTCGCAGCGCCCGCCCTTGACGTTGAACGAGAAGCGTCCCGGCTTGAAGCCGTGCAGGCGCGCCTCCGGCAGCTGGGCGAAGAAGCCGCGCACCTCATCGAAGACCTTGATGTAGGTGGCCGGGTTGCTGCGCGGCGTGCGTCCGATCGGCCGCTGGTCGATGCTGATCACCTTGTCGAGCTGCCTGGCGCCCGAGATCGAGCGATGGCGGCCGACGCGGCGCGTGGCGCCGTGGAACTCGCGCGACAGGGCCGGGTACAGGATGTCGTTGACCAGCGTCGACTTCCCCGCGCCCGACACGCCGGTCACGGCCACCAGCCCGCCCAGCGGGAACTCGACGTCGACGTCCTGGAGGTTGTTCTCGCTGGCCCCGAGCACCTTGAGCGAGCCGCTCGGCCGGCGGCGCTCGCGCGGCACCGCGATCGACTCGCGTCCCGACAGGTAGGCGCCGGTCAGCGACTTGCCGCTGCGCTCGAGGCTGGCCGGCGTGCCCGCGTGCACCACGTCGCCGCCCGCCACGCCGGCGCCGGGCCCGAAGTCGATCACGTGGTCGGCGCTGCGCACGGTCTCCTCGTCGTGCTCCACCACGACCACCGTGTTCCCGATGTCGCGCAGGTGCTCGAGCGTGTCGAGCAGCCTGCGGTTGTCGCGCTGGTGCAGTCCGATCGAGGGCTCGTCGAGGATGTAGATCACGCCGGTCAGCTCGGAGCCCACCTGGCTGGCGAGTCGGATCCGCTGCGACTCGCCGCCCGAGAGGGTCGGGCCGGCGCGGTCGAGCGACAGGTAGGACAGGCCCACCGCGGCGAGGAAGTCGAGGCGACTGCGGATCTCCTTGAGCAGCTCGGCGGCGATCTGCTTCGCCGCGCCCCGGAGGCGGAGGTCCGCGAAGAAGGCACGCGCCTGCTCGATGGTGAAGGCCGAGATGTCGACGATGGTGCGGTCGCCCAGCCGCACAGCCGCACTCTCGGGCCGCAGCCGCGAGCCGCGGCAGGTGGAGCAGGCGGTGTCGGCCAGGAACTGGGCGTACCAGCGCTTGGCGCGCTCGGAGCCGGTCTGCATGAAGCGGCGCATCAGGCGGGGCAGGGCGCCTTCCCAGGTCATCACGAAGGTCGCCTTGCCGCCGCGCTTGCCCGCCCAGCGCACCTTGAACTCGCGGTCGCCCGTGCCGAACAGGAGCTGGTCGCGCTTGCGCTTCGGGATGCGGCGCCAGGGCACGTCGAAGCGAATCCCGAGCTGCTTCACGATCTGGGTGCGCATGCCCGACCAGCTCGTCTTGCTCGAGATCTCGCCGCCCCAGGGCTTGATGGCGCCCTCGTCGATGCTGAGCCGGTCGTCGGGGATCACGAGGTCCGGGTCGATCTCGACGCGCGAGCCGAGTCCGTTGCAGTCGCCGCACATGCCCTGGGGGCTGTTGAACGAGAAGCCCTGCGGCGTGAGCTCGGGGAAGGAGAGACCGCAGTCGCCGCAGGCCATCTTCTCGGAGAAGACCCGATCGCCGTCGGCCTCGGTGTGGGCGATCAGCACGCCCTCGCCGGTGTGCAGCGCCTGCTCGACCGACTCGGTGGCGCGCGCGCGCAGCCCGGAGCGCACCACCAGCCGGTCGACCACCGCCTCCACGTGGTGCTTGCGGCGCTTGTCGAGCGCCTCGACCTCCTCGGCCAGCACCACCTCGCCGTCCACCCGCAGCCGCACGAAGCCCGCCTTGCGCAGCTCGGCGAGCAGCTCGCGGTGCTCGCCCTTGCGGTTGACCAGCACCGGCGCGAGCAGGGTGAGGCGCGTGCCCTCGGGCAGCGCCAGCAGCTCGCGCGCGATCTGCTCGGGCGTCTGGCTGCGCACCGGCTTGCCGCAGCGGTGGCAGTGCTGGACGCCCACCCGCGCGAACAGCACGCGCAGGTAGTCCGAGATCTCGGTGATCGTCCCCACCGTCGAGCGCGGGTTGGTGCCGGTCGTCTTCTGCTCGATCGAGATCGTCGGCGACAGCCCGCGGATGGTGTCGTAGCGCGGCTTGTCCATCTGGCCGAGGAACTGGCGCGCGTACGCCGACAGCGACTCGACGTAGCGCCGCTGCCCCTCCGCGTAGAGCGTGTCGAAGGCGAGCGAGGACTTGCCGGAGCCCGAGACGCCGGTCAGCACCACGAGCCTCTTCTTCGGGATCTTGACGTCGATGCCGCGCAGATTGTGCTCGCGCGCACCCTGGATGAAGACGTGGTCGAGCTCGCGCGGCATGGGGGAGGGCGAGGGTAGCCGAGTCCCACGGGGCGGGAAGCGTCGGGTATGCTCCCGGCGATGACGTCCAGGAACCACGCCGCCCTGATCGTGCTGGCCGCGCTCGCGAGCTGCGCGCCGGAGCCCCCAACGGACCCCGCCGCGGCCGGCGCCGATCCGTTCGAGGCGGCCCGGCTGCGCATGGTCGCCGACCAGATCGAGGCGCGCGACGTGCGCGACCCGCTCGTGCTCGAGGCGCTGCGCCGGGTGCCCCGGCACGAGTTCGTGCCCGAGTCGCTCCGGGACGCGGCCTACGAGGACCGCCCGCTGCCGATCGGCCACGGCCAGACCATCAGCCAGCCCTACATCGTGGCGGCGATGACCGAGCTGGCGCGGCCGCGCGCGGGCGCGCGCGTGCTCGAGGTCGGCACCGGCTCGGGCTACCAGGCCGCGGTGCTGGCGGCCACCGGGGTCGAGGTCTACTCGATCGAGATCGTCGAGCCGCTGGCGCGCGAGGCCGCCGCGACCCTGGCCCGGCTGGGGTTCGAGCGCGTCCAGGTCCGCCACGGCGACGGCTATCGGGGCTGGCCGGCGGCGGCGCCCTTCGACGCGATCGTGGTCACGGCGGCCGCGCCGCGCATCCCCGAGCCCCTGCTCGAGCAGCTCCGGCCGGGCGGCCGTCTGGTGATCCCGGTCGGCGACGCCTGGCAGGAGCTCGAGGTCCACGTGCGCACCGAGGCGGGGGTCGAGGTGGAGAAGATCTTCCCCGTGCGCTTCGTTCCCATGACCGGGGAGGTGCGCAGGTGACGGACCCTGGGGCGCGTCGTGAACGGCATCCACGACCTGGGCGGCATGCACGGCTTCGGGGCCGTCGAGGTGGAGGCCGACGAGCCCGTCTTCCACGCGCCGTGGGAGGGACGGGTGCTGGCGATCAACGGCATGCTGATCGCGCGCGGGCTCTACAACACCGACGCCTTCCGGCACGGCATCGAGCGCATGGCGCCCGAGGACTACCTGCGCGCCAGCTACTACGAGCGCTGGCGCGCCTCGGTCGAGCGGCTGTTGGACGAGACCGGCGTGGTGTCGGGCGCGGCCCTCGCGGCGCGCGCGCGGGCCCTGCGCGAGGCGCCCGATGCCGTCCGCGAGCGGCTCCGCCACGCCGAGCTGGCCCCGCTCCCCCAGCCCCCGCCGGCGACCTACCAGCGCCCGCTCGACGCGCCGCCGCGCTTCGCGCCCGGCGACCGGGTGCGGGCGCGCAACGTCAACCCGGCCGGGCACACCCGCCTGCCGCGCTACGTGCGGGGCCGGGTCGGGCGGGTCGAGCGCTGCGACGGCGGGTTCGTCTTCCCCGACACCAACGCGCACGGCGCGGGCGAGCAGCCCCAGCATCTGTACCACGTCCGCTTCGCCGTCCGGGAGCTGTGGGGCCCCGATGCCGAGACGGGCGCGTCGGTCGGGCTCGACCTGTTCGAGTCGTATCTCGAGTCCGCCCCGCAGGAGGAGCGCCCGCATGGGTGACGACCAGGCGCTGCGCACCGAGGCCCTCGAGTCGCTGCTCGTCGAGCAGGGGCTCGTGAGCACGGGCGCGATCGACGCGATCGTGAGGCACTACGAGAGCGACGTGGGGCCCATGAACGGGCGGCGCGTCGTGGCGCGCGCCTGGGTCGACCCGGCCTACAAGGAGCGGCTGCTGGCAGACGGGAGCAGCGCCATCGGCGAGCTCGGGATCGAGGGCGCGGAGGGCCGCCACCTGGTGGTGGTGGAGAACACGCCGGGGGTGCACAACGTCGTCGTCTGTTCGCTGTGCTCCTGCTACCCGTGGCCGGTGCTGGGTCTGCCGCCTGCCTGGTACAAGGAGCCGGCCTATCGCTCGCGCGTGGTGCGCGAGCCGCGCGCCGTGCTGCGCGAGTTCGGGCTCGAGCTCGCCCCCGACGTCGAGGTGCGCGTCTGGGACAGCAGCGCGGAGATCCGCTACCTGGTGCTGCCCGCACGGCCGGCCGGCACCGAGGGCTGGGCGGAGGAACGCCTCGCCGAGCTGGTGAGCCGCGACGCGATGATCGGGGTCGCGGTGGTGCCGGCGCCGTGACGCTCGATCGCGAGGGCCCGGCCGCACCGCCGCGCAGCAACGGCGAGCTGCTCTTCGCCGCGCCCTGGGAGAGCCGCGCGTTCGGCATGGTGATGGCGCTCCACGAGCAGGGTGTCTTCGCCTGGGACGAGTTCCGCCGTCACCTGATCGCCGAGATCGCCGACTGGGAGCGGGAGCACCCCGACGGCGAGGGCTACGTCTACTACGCGCGCTGGCTGGCGGCGTTCGAGCGGCTCCTCGCCGAGAAGGGGCTGTGCGCCGCCGGGGCGCTCGCCGGGCGGACCCGCGCGTTGGCGGAGCGGCCGCACGGACACGATCACGGGGGCGGGCGCGCTCAGAGCAGGTAGGCCGCCGTGCGCTGCTTCACGTAGGCGCGCAGCGCCGCGGCGGTCTCGGGCGCCGGGGGCGCGAAGCGCACTCCCATTCCCACCGGCGCCTGGCCCTTGCGCAGGTTGCCCGGCACGTTGTTCCAGACGACCTCGGCGTCGAGCGAGACCTCCTGGCCGGGGAGCTTCAACCCCACCTGGACCCGGCCGCCGCGCATCGCGGGTCGCTGGGTCACCAGGAAGGCACCCTCGCACGAGAGCCCGTACACGAGCGCGCTGCGCTCGCCAGTCTTGGTGACGACGCGCGCGACCAGGTCGGTCGGGACGCGCTCGTCCGTGCGCAGCTCGGGGTCATCGATGCCGCGGTGCGCGCGATTGACCACGAAGCGCAGCTCCTCGTCGCTGAAATCCCCGAACAGCGCCAGCCGGACACCGGCCTCGCGCAACGCGGAGATGGCCCCGGCGTCCGGCCGGCCGCCCAGCGCGACGATCGTGAGCTCGCTGGGCGCGCCAGCGCGCATCGCGCCGATCAGGTCCGCGTAGCGCGCGGCCCACGCCGCCTCCGCGAGCAGCACCGCCCGGATCTCGCCCGGGGCCTCCGCCAGCGACTCGGCGGCCGCGGCCGGGCTCTCGGCCTGGAGCGCCCGGTAGTCGAGCAGCAGCACCCGTCCGGCGAGGGGCGCACCCTTCTCGCGCTCCCCCAGGATGAGTACGGGCCTGCGAGTCGACATCGCCCCGCTCATCGGGCCCCGGGCGGTTTTACTTGAAGCCGGCGCGGGCGGTCTCGGCGCGCTCCGCGGAGACCGGCGTGGTCGGCCAGGATCTGGGTGACGCAGCCGGTCAGACGCTGTGCGGTCGGCACGTGGAGGCGCTCGTCGGGGCCGTGGGCGTTGGCCCCCGGGCCGAGGACGCCGCTGATCCCGCTAACCCGTGGCCGCGCCCGTTTCCAAGGCGAGCGCCCAGGCTCCGAGCAGCGCGGCGAACGCGGCGAGGCCGAGCGCCCACTGCAGCGGGCGAGGCGGCGGGGCGACGGTGCCCGCGGCGAGCCCGAGTGGAATGCCGGCGGCCAGTCCGAAGCCGTGCGCCCAGAGGTCGACCCGCTCGCCCCCGGTTCCGAGCATCGCCAGCAGCGCGAGTGCCGCGGCGACCGGGACCAGGGCGCGGCGGCCGCGGAATGCCGCGCGCCGGCGCCGCACCAGCGCGATGCCGGCCAGCACGCCGACGCTGCCGAACACCGCCGTCGAGGCACCGACCGAGACGTGCCAGGTGGCGTGCAGCCAGGCGTTGAGCGCGTTGCCGGCGGCGCCGGCGGCCACGACGAGGGCGAGCGCGAATCCCGCGCCCACCCCGCGCGCGAGCGCGTTGCCGAACACCGCCCCCACCACCGCGTTCGACACGACGTGACCGAGGTCGGCGTGCAGCGTCAGCGCCGTCCACACGCGCCACCACTCGCCGTGGCGGATCAGGTCGGCGTCCGCGCTGCCTCGAGCGAACCACGGTGTCGCGGCGTCGCGCGGACCCGTGACGAGGAAGAAGACGATCAGGGCGGCGCCTGCGAACAGCGCGTGGCCCAGCGCGTGCGGGTCGGCGACCGGCGCCGCCGGCAGCGTCGGTAGCGCGCTCTCGCCCTCGTAGTCGTGGAGGGTCGCGTGGGCCCGCTCGGCCTCGGCCTCCGGAACCACCAGCACGAACCCGTCGCGGCTGCCGTGGACCGACGGGTGCAGTCCCTCGGCCACCAGCACGAGCGCCCACTCGTCCGCCGCGCGCCGCGACCTCGAGCTGCGCAGAGCGACCTCCGTCATGGGCACAGCATAGGAGCTTCCGCGCTACGCTCGCCGGGACGCAGGAGGCACTCCGATGACCCGCACCCAGGCCGTCGACCCGTCCGTGTCCCGCTCCCCGCTGCCGCTCGACGCGGCAGACCAGCCCACGGTGTGCGTGCTCTGCAGCCACAACTGCGGCCTGCGCGTCGACGTCGAGGACGGGCGCATCGCCGCGGTGCGGGCGGACGCCTCGAACCCGATCACCGAGGGCTACGTCTGCAACAAGGCGTTCCGGATCGCCCGCTACGTGGAGCACGCGCAGCGCGTCGAGCACCCGCTCCGGCGCGGCGCCGGCGGGCGCCTCGAACGCGTGGACTGGGACACGGCGGTCGCCGAGATCGCCGCGAAGCTCGGCGCGATCCGCGACGCGCACGGCCCGCGCGCGATCGGCCTGGTGGGCATCGGCGGCCAGGCCAACCACATGGACGCCGCCTACGGGATGGGCTTCCTGGGTGCGCTCGGCTCGCGCCGCTGGTTCAACGCGCTGGCCCAGGAGAAGACCCAGCACTTCTGGCTCGACCAGTGGATCGCCGACGTCTCGCCCGGCCGCTTCCTGCATCCCGACGTCGAGCGCACCGAGTACCTGCTGGTGCTGGGCTCGAACCCGCGCATCTCGAACCGCGGGCACAACCCCAACGACACCTTCCGTCGGCTGGTCGAGGATCCCGAGCGGCGCCTGGTCGTGGTGGATCCGCGCGAGACGGAGACGACGCGCGGCGCGGACGCGCACCTGCGCGTGCGCCCGGGCACGGACGCCTGGCTGCTGCTCGGCATGGCGGCCGCCATCGTGTCGGAGGGTCTGGCCGACGAGGCGTTCCTGTGCGACGGCACGCGCGACTGGGAGGCGCTGCGCGAGGCGCTCGCCGCCGTCGACGTGGACGAGATGGCCGCGCGCTGCGGCGTGCCGGCCGAGGACATCGTCCGCACGGCCCGTGAGTTCGCGCGCGCCGAGCGCGCGGCGATCTTCTACGACCTGGCCGTCGAGCAGATCCCGTTCTCGACGCTGGTCTCCTACCTGATTCGCGTGCTGCTGGCGATCACGGACAACTTCGCGCGCGTGGGCGGCAACCTGTTCGTGGGCGGCTTCCTGCCCCCCGAGCACGAGCCGATCGCCGAGCACGAGCCCGAGCGCGCGCTCGCCTCGGGCATCCAGGCGATCCGCGCGCTCGGCAACCCCGGCATGACCTCGCCCACGCTGGTGCCCGAGGAGGTGATGATCGACCACCCCGAGCGCCTGCGCGCTCTCGTGGTGGAGGGCGCCAACCCGATCCTCTCCTACTCGGACGCGCCGGCCTGGCGCGAGGCGATCGAGCGGCTCGACCTGTTGGTCGTGATCGAGCCGGCCATGACCGAGACCGCGCGGCTCGCGGACTACGTGCTGCCCACGCCCGCGGGCTACGAGAAGTGGGAGATCGCGCACTTCCCCAAGCGACACCCCGAGGTCCACGTGCAGCTCCGGCCGCCGGTGGTGCCGGGCCCCCGCGAGGCGCTCCCCGAGCCGGAGATCTACGCGCGCCTGGGCGAGGCGATGGGCATCCTCGAGCCGCCGCCGGACGAGCTGGTGCGGCTGGCGCCAGACGCGCTCACGCCGGAGGGCGCCGCGGCGTTCTTCGGGGTGGCGATGAAGCGGTCCGGCGGCTCGCTGGCGTCGATGATCCACTGGGCCTACCGCGCACTGGGGCCGCAGCTGCCCGCGCCGTCGCTCGCCGCGATCTGGGCGCAGTGCCACCTGAACGCCATGAAGCGGCCCGCCGAGATCGTCCGCACGCTGGGCGACGCGTGGCGGGAGCGCGGGCCGTTCGAGCTGGCGGCCGAGGTGTTCCGGCGCATCCTCGCCCATCCCGAGGGCGTCGAGGTGCTGTGCACCTCGGACGAGGACAACTTCGCCGACAACGTGCAGGCTCCGGACGGCCGGCTGCGGCTCGTGCCGCCGCACATGCTCGGCGAGATCGCGCGCGCGCTGGCGACCGAGCCCGCGGCTGACCCCGCGTTCCCGTTCGTGCTGGCCAGCGGCCTGCGCACGCGCTGGACCGCCAACACGATCCAGCGCGATCCGGCCTGGCGCAAGGGCCGCGGCCCGTTCTGCACGCTGCACCTCGCGCCCGACGACGCCGAGAAGCTCGGGCTCGCTGGGGGCGACCCGGTGCGCGTGCGGACCTCGCGCGGCGCCGTCGAGCTGCCGGCCGAGATCGACCCGAAGCTGCGGGCGGGGCACGTCTGGATCCCGAACGGCTTCGGCGCCGCCTATCCGGTCGATCCGGCGAACCCCGACGGGGAGCTCGCGGTGCAGGGCGTCAACCTGAACGAGATCACCGACGCACGCGACCGCGACCCGATCACGGGCTGCCCCCACCACAAGGCGGTCCCCTGCCAGCTCGAGAGAGTGGCGCTCTAGCTGGTGGACTTCGCTCGCCTGCGGCTCGCTGCGCGCGCCCTGCGGGCGCTTGCAGGGGGCTTCTGCCGCGCACGCTCCCAGTCTAGGCGGCTCCGGCCGGCGCCCCGGCGTCGGCGGCCGCCGGCAGGTGGGCGACGAAGCACGCGCCGCCGGCCGGGTCGGGGCGCAGCTCGAGGACGCCGCCGTGCTCGCGCACGATGTCGAAGGCGATCGAGAGCCCCAGCCCCGTGCCTTCCTCGGGTCCCTTGGTGGTGAAGAACGGGTCGAATACCCGATGGCGCACGCCCGGCGGGATGCCGGGTCCGTTGTCGCGCACCTCCACCTCGGCGATGTCGCCGGCCAGCCGGGTGAGCACCTCGACGCGGCCGCCGGCCTGGTCGGCGAGCGCCTGCTTGGCGTTGACCAGCAGGTTGAGGAACACCTGCATCAGCCGCTGCGAGGAGCCGTGCACGAGGGGCAGCGCGTCGTCGAGGTCCGCGACCACGCGCACGCTCCGGTTGCGGTGCAGCTCGGCCAGCCGCATCGCCTCGCGCACGGTGGCGTTCAGGTCGACGCGGCCCAGCTCGTCGTCCGGGATGCGCGTGAAGCGCCGCATTCCGTCCACGATCCGGGCGATCCGGTCGATGCCGTCCAGGCAGTCTTCGACGGCGGGGGTCAGGTCCGCGAGGTCGGCCGCGTCGCTCGCCGGGAAGAGGGCCCGGTGCTTGTCGACGAGGTCGCACAGCTCGCGCACGTAGCCCAGGTTCGAGCGCACGAACGCGAGCGGGTTGTTGACCTCGTGCGCCACCCCCGCGACGAGGCTCCCGACCGTCTCGAGCTTCTGGCTCTGGCGGACGAAGTGCTCGAACTTGCGCTCCTGCGTGCGGTCGCGCAGCGCGGCAAAGCGCCCGGCGGGCTCGCCGCCCGGTCCGCTCAGGCACTTGGCGGTGAGCTCCAGGCTCCGCGCGTCGATCGCGCCGAGTGCGATCGGAGGCAGCGCGTGGTCGGGCGCGAGCGCCGCGAAGGCCCGCTCGATCTCGCGGGTGCGCGTCGGCTCCTCTGCGACCGACTCGAGCAGCACGCCGAGCGAGCGTCCGCGCAGGTCGCTGAGCGCGCAGCCCAGGATGCGCCCGGCCGCGGGGTTCGCGTCCAGGCAGATGCCGCGCGCGTCCGTAATCAGGATGCCGTCGCGCAGGTGGTCGATCACGTCGCGCAGGGCCGGGGGCAGCGCCTCGAACAGCTGGAAGCGGAACACCCCGGCGGTGAGCACCAGGGTCGACAGCCCGAGCACCGTGGGTGTCGGGTCGTAGGGCAGCGGGACGATCCGCGCGAGATAGAGCGCGTTGCACGCCAGCGGCAGCGCGGCAGCGGCGGCGAGGACCAGCCCGCGCCGCCACGCGGCGCTCGTCATCATGCGGTGCGCGCCCAGCAGATAGAGCGCGTTGCCGGCCAGCACACAGCTGTAGGCCCACGCCAGATGGGCGTAGAACCACGGACCGCGCACCAGCGCGGCCTGGCTGAACTCGACCAGGAAGCGGTGGTGCCAGGGATTGGTGACCAGACCGAGGTACGCGACCAGGGACGGCACGAACAGGAGCAGCGCCAGCCGCGGCCGCTCCTCGAGCACGCTCACGCGCGCGTAGCGGGCGGCGAGCAACAGCCAGGCGGGGGCCGTGGCGGCGATGCCGGCCCACATCACCACGTAGCCGACCCAGGCGCCGGCGTCGTCGGCGGCGCTGTAGCGCCACATCACGCCGCCCGACCAGACGCCCAGGGCCGCCAGCAGGCCGAGGAGATGGCGGCGCACCGGAGTGGGGCGCGAGCGCACCGCGACGAAGAAGGCCAGCGCGGCCGTGATCAGCAGGGTCGCCGCCGCCTGTGCCGTGGCTGCGGGCATCTCCTGCCTATCGGCGCGCCGCGGCTCCCTCGTGAGGCGCCCGTGGCGGACGCACCCGCGCGACGATCGCCGCCGCCGCGACCGCCAGCGCGGCCAGCACCCCCAGCGGCAGCGGGTAGCCCCCCAGCCGCTCGAAGGCGAGGCCCAGCGCCGCGGGTCCCAGGCCACTGCCCAGCTGGGTGACGAGCTGGAGGGCGCCGTAGACGGCGCCGTAGGAGGCCGCGCCGAACAGCTGTCCCACCAGCAGCGACTGGAGCATGAAGACGTTGCCGATCGTGGCCCCGAACCCGAGCGAGGCCGCGAACAGCCACACGGGCCGCTCGGCGCTCGCGAACAGCGCGAGTGCGACGGCCTGCGTCAGGAACAGGGCCGCCGCCAGCCGCTCCAGACGCATCCGATCCGCGACGGCGCCCACCGCCAGCCGACCCGCGATGCTCCCGGCCGCGGTGGTGCTGACCGCGAGCGCCGCCGTCGTGGCCGGCAGCCGCTCGCTCAGGAAGGCGAGCTGGTGGATCGCGAAGGCGACCTGGACGAAGAGCTGGATCGAGAAGGCCAGCGCCAGCAGCCGGAAGCTGCGGGTGCGGCGCGCCTCGCGCACCGTCCAGCGCCGCTTCGGGACGCCGCGCGCGGGTGCACCGGGCGGCGCGGCCCCGGCCCCGTCCGGTCGCAGACCGTGCGTGCGGGGATCGTCGCGCAGCACGGCCAGCGTGATCGGCAGCGCCACGACCAGCAGCAGCAGCGCCAGCCGGTGCGTCGCGGTGCCCACCCCGTCCGCGGCGATCCACCCGGTCGCCAGCGGCACCAGCACCACGCCGCCCACCGAGACGCCGGTCTGCGCGATCGCCATGGCGCGGGCGCGGCGCGCCTCGAACCAGCGCGTCACGAGCGCGCTGCTCGGCACGCTCCCGGCGAGCGCGAAGCCCGCCGCGAGCAGCAGGTACACCGGGTACAGCTGCCACGGGGCGCTGAGCGAGCCCAGCGCCAGCAGCGCGGCGGCCATCAGGCCGGCCCCGATCGCGATGAAGCGGCGCGGCCCGTACCGGTCCACCGGCCGGCCGATCGCGTGGCCGCACAGGCCCACGAAGACGAAGTACAGGCTCGACGCGCCGGCCACCGAGGCGGTCGACCAGCCGCGCTCGCCCACCAGGCCGTGCAGGAACACGACCTGGCAGTAGAAGCCGATGCCGACCGAGACGAACGCCAGCCCGGAGGCGCCGACGGCGACGAACCAGCCGTAGAAGGCGCGCGGCGCCAGCCGGTGCAGCGCCGGCAGCGGCCGCGGCATGGGCCGCACGCGTACCGAGTCCATCAGGCCGCCTCCGCCCGGCAACGCGCCCCTCGACGGCACCCCCGCAAGCGCAGCCGCGGAGCGGCGAAGCGCGCAGCGAGCCGCAGGCGAGCGAAGTCCATCAGGCCGCCTCCGCCCGGCAACGCGCCCCTCGACGGCACCCCTGCAAGCGCAGCCGCGGAGCGGCGGAGCGCGCAGCGAGCCGCAGGCGAGCGAAGTCCATCA
>JASJBO010000071.1 GCA_030066475.1 Myxococcota bacterium | reverse complement strand
CGCGGCGACGCCGTCCTCGTACTCGCCGCGCACCCGGTGCGCCTCGGCCTGGTCGCGCAGCTCGAACTGGGTACGCCGCGCCCGCCCCTCCATCGACGCGATCGACTCCCCGGCGATGTCTGCGATCAGCGCGCGGAAGCGCGGCAGCGAGCGCACCGGCTCGAAGTCGGGGTGCTGGACCAGGAAGTTCCAGTAGTCCCAGCCCCGCGCCCGGCACGAATCGATGGCGGCGACGACGGCCTCGACATCGCCTTCGCGCGCTGCGCGGCGTGCCCGGAACAGGTGCGCCGCGACGCCCTCCGGATGGTGCCGCGCGGCGTCGAGCAGCACGCGGTCCTCGGAGACCCAGATCTCGGCGCGCGCGCGGCTCCAGGTTCCGAAGCCGAGCACCAGCGCCACGGCTCCGAGGGCGAGCGCGCGCGACACCAGGGGGCGTCGCTCCGGCGCCACGCGCGGCCACAGCACGAGCGCGGCGAGCAGTGCTCCGCCCAGCAGTCCGGGCAGGATGAAGTAGAGGTAGCGGTCGGCCGTGGGGTACAGGAACGGGAAGATCTGCGAGACCGGCACGAACGCGGCGGGCGCCCAGGCCCACCACGCGCCCTCCTCGCGCCCCTGCGCCAGGGCGCGCAGCGCGCGCACGGCGACCGCGGTCCCCGCCGCCAGCCCGAGCAGCCACCACGGGTCGAGCCACGACAGGGCGAGCCGCGGCTCCTGGAACGCGGAGACGCCGAAGCCGGTGACGGCCATCACCAGGTAGCGCCCAGCCGAGGCCACCAGCGTCCGGGCCAGCACCAGCCCGTCCGGATGAGACGCCTCGCGCGCGGCGGACGCCGAGGCGAAGAAGGTGGCCAGCTCCGCGGCCCCCACGGCGGCCGCCACCACCAGCCAGCCGGCCACCGTGATCCAGCGCGCCGCGCCGCGCGGCTCGGTGCGCCAGGCCCACTCGCGCAGCAGTGCGACCACCAGCACGCAGATCGCGAGCGGCTTGGTGAGCATGGCGAGCGCGAACAGCGGCAGTGCCAGCAGCGGCCGGCGCCGCTGCGCGAGCAGCGCGCCGAGCGCGAGCGAGAGCGCGACCGGGCTCCAGAGCTGCGAGATCCACGCTACCGCCTCGACGTTGGCGGGGTGCACCAGGAACACCGCCCCGCCGAAGGTGGCGGACAGCAGCGGCAGACCCGCCTGCGCCAGCAGCAGCACCAGCAGCCATGC
Organism: Myxococcota bacterium; assembly: GCA_030066475.1. The sequence continues at coordinate 17,584 of JASJBO010000071.1, read as the reverse complement.
GGTCACCGTGTGCGCCAGGACGTTGACCGCGTGGTACAGCGTCGAGTCCTGCGGGAACAGCCGCCACTCGAGCGCGTGCAGCAGCGGCCGGATCGGCGCGTAGTTGTTGTGGAACAGCGTCAGGTCGCTGCGTGGGTCGAGCAGCTCGGGCACCAGCTCGAGCGAGAACCCCGTCACGTACGGGTTCAACAGGTAGCCGTAGTCGTCCGAGATCGGACCGCCCGCGAAGCTGGGCAGGTAGACCGCAAAGCCGAGCCCGGTGAAGAGCAGCAGGATCAGCAGCAGGTTGCCCGGGGTCGAGGCGAGCGCGAGAGGGGCCGGGGTCGCGGACTCCGAGGGAGTGCTGTCGGCTTCTCGATCGATGGCGCGTCGTCCTCGCGGGCTGGAGCTCGAAGCGCGGGCGAGTATACCGCTGGTATGCTTCGCGGCTCGCGGAGAGCACGCCCCTGACGATGGCCGATCTGCGCCCGAGTCCCACAGCCGCGGAGCGTCTCCAGCGCGCCGGTGCGGTGCTGCTCCTGCTCGGCTCGGCCGGCCTGCTGGGCTGGCGCTGCGCCACCTCGCCCGAGATCACCTTCCTCGTGCCGCAGGAAGGTGCGGGCTGGATCACCGAGTCGCGCCCCGTCGATGCCGCCGTGCAGCAGTACGGGCAGGCGACCGTGCCGCGCGCGCGCTTCGTCCGCACGTTCGTGCTCGACGAGGTCCCGGCCGCGTCCGCCCTGCGCATCGAGGCCGCGCGTCACTTCTCGGCGCGCCTCAACGGCGCCGAGGTCCTCGGCTCCGATGCGGCGGCGAGCTGGCGGACGCCGCGCGGCGGCGACGTCGCCGCGGCGCTGCGCGCGGGCGAGAACCGGCTCGAGGTCGAGGTGTGGAACCCGCGCGGGCCGCCACTGCTGCGCGCCCGGCTCTCGCTCCGGGACGAGGCGGTCGAGACGGACGCGAGCTGGTCGGTGTCGGTGGACGGGGGCGCGTCGCGGCCGGCGGCGCGTCCCGACGACACGCGCCTCCACGCGAGCGCCCCCGCCGGACCCAGCCCGGGTCGGGCCCTCGCGAAGCGCTGGGAGATCCTGCTGGTGGTGTTCGGCCTGGCGTGGCTGGCCTGGGCGTGGTGGCGCGAGCGGGTGTCTCCCGAGTGGCTGCCGTGGCTGGTGCTGACCGTCGCGCACGGGGTCTGGCTGGGCATCGGGATCGGGCAGTTCGCCTCGATCCCGCTCACCACCGGTTTCGACGCCACCAACCACATCGTCTACGTCGAGCACCTGCGCCGCGAAGGGGCGCTGCCGCTCCCCACGGCGGGCTGGTCGACCTATCACCCGCCGCTCTTCTACGCGGCGGTGGCCGCGCTCCAGGAGGCCCTCGCGCCGGCCGGCGCGAGCGCGGAGCGGTGGGGCGCGAAGCTGCCGTCGTTCGCGGCCGGCCTGGCGCAGATCTGGCTCGCGTTCGGCCTGGCGCGGCTGCTGGCGCCCCGACGCCCGGGGGTGTCGGCGGCGGCGGTCGCGTTCGCGGCAGCGCTGCCGCTCAACCTCTACATGGGCGCCTACCTGTCCAACGAGGCGCTGCACGCTGCCTGTTTCGGTCTGGCCGCACTGCTCGCCACGCGACTGCTGGTGGCGCCACGCGCGACGCTCGCCGGGGGCGCGGCGCTCGGCCTCGCGCTCGGTCTGGCGCTGCTCACCAAGCTCACGGCGGCGGTGGTGACCGCCGTCGCCGGCTTCTTCGTGCTGGTCAAGGTCGCGCTGGTCGAGCGCGCGGGCCCGGCGCGGCTGGCGGCGCTGGCCGCCGCGCTGGCGGCCCCGCTGCTCGCCGTGAGCGGCTGGTTCTACGTCCGCAACGTCGTGCTCTACGGGACGCCCGTGGTGGGCAACTGGGACCTCCCCGACCAGCAATGGTGGTCCTGGCCGGGCTTCCACACGCCGGCCTACTACCTCGGCTTCGGCGAGTCCCTGCAGCGGCCGGTGCTGTCGGGCTTCCACTCCTTCGCGGACGCCCTCTACTCGAGCTTCTGGGGCGACGGCTGGATCGCCGGGCGCGCCAGCGCCGCGCTTCCGCCCGCGCACATCGACCCGGACTGGATGGCGCTCGGCTACTGGCTCGCGATTCCGCTGTCGCTGCTGCTGGTGGTCGGCCTCGCGCGCGCCCTGCGCACCGCGCTGGGGCGTGGCGCGGGGGCGGGGCCGCGCGCCGCCTGGTCGTTCCTGCTCGTGCTCCAGTTCGCCATGGGCTACGCGATGCTGTCGCTCACGCTCCAGCTCCCGTACTTCGGCCAGGCCAAGGCGCCCTACCTGCTCGGGCTGGTCGCTCCGCTCGCCGTGGTGTTCGCGCTGGGCGTCGAGCGAGCCGACGCCTGGCTCGGACGGCTCGGCGCCGCCGCGGCAGGCCGGGCCCTGCTCACGACCGCGTGCGTGGTGTTCTGGCTGAGCTTCACGGGGAGGGGCTAGCCCGTGTCCCGTCGCGACGTCGATCCGCCGGGCATGGGGGCGACCCGCACGCGGCGCCAGCAGCTGCGCGGCCTGCTCGAGCGCGAGGAGCTGCCGTTCTACGTGCTGCGCGATCTGCTCGGGCTGACCGTGCGCCAGCTCGAGGACGACCTGCGCCATGTCGAGCGCAGCGCGCGCGGCGCCGGGCGCCGCCTCGAGGTGCGCCCGGCCGAGTGCGTCGACTGCGGCCAGGTGTTCCGCGACCGGGCCAAGCGGCACCTGCACCCACCCGGCCGCTGTCCACGCTGCCGCAGCGAGCGCATCCGCGACCCGGCCTTCCGCCTGGCGGAAGCCGGCGGCGGACGCCGCCGTTCGCCGAAGCGCTAGCCTGCACGAGAGGAGGATCTCCGTGGCGGACGTGGTCGTGATCGGTGGGGGGGTCGCCGGGCTCGGGGTCGGACTGGCGCTCGCGCGCGACGGCCACGCGGTGCGCATCCTCGAGCGCGACGCCATGCCGCTGCCGGCGAGCCCCGTCGAGGCCTTCGAGCACTGGGAGCGGCGCGGCGCGCCCCAGGTGTGGCACTCGCACGCCTTCCTGGCGCGGCTGCGCAACCTGCTGCTCGCGCGTGCGCCCGACCTGCTCGAGACGCTCTACAGGCACCACGCCTACGACCTCCGTTTCCTGGACTACCTGCCGCCCACCATCACCGACCGCACGCCCGAGCCCGGCGACGAGGAGCTGACCTTGTTCGCGTGTCGGCGCATCACCTTCGAGTGGGTGCTGCGGCGCAAGGTCGAGGAGACGGGCGGCGTCGTCTGGGAGAGCGGCGTGTCCGTGGAGGGGCTCGAGGGCGAGCGCGACGCCGCGACCGGTCTGCCCCGTGTCACCGGCGTGCGGCTGCGCGATGCGCAGGGCACCCGCACGCTCCGCGCCGACGTCGTGGTCGACGCCAGTGGGCGCCGCTCGCGCCTGCCGGCCTGGCTCGGCGCGCTCGGCGCGGATCCCGTGGTCGAGGACGACGAGGACTCCGGCATCTTCTACTGCTCGCGCTTCTACCGCCTGCGTCCCGACGCCGACCGACCCGCACAGGGCGGCGTGGTGGGCGCGGATCTCGGCTACATGAAGTACGGGATCTTCCCCGGCGACGGCGGGATCTTCTCGATCACGCTGGCGGCGGCGCTCGACGACGACGAGATGCGGGCGATCCTGCGGCCGGGCCCGTTCGAGGCGGCGGCGCGCGCGCTGCCCGCCACCGGCGAGTGGATCGACCCGACGCGCTCCGAGCCGATCAGCGAGGTGCGGGGCATGGCGAAGCTGCGCAACCGGCGCCGCCGCTTCGTGCGCGACGGCGAGCCCCTGGCGCTGGGCGTGCACGCGCTGGGCGACGCGGCCGTGTGCACCAACCCGCTCTACGGCCGCGGCTGCGCGCTGGCCTTCGTGCACGCCTACGAGCTGCTGGACGTGCTGCGGACTCACCCCGACGACGCCCGCGAGCAGGCCCTGGCGTTCGACGCCGCCACACGGCGCGAGCTCGACCCCTGGTACCGCGCGGCGCGCGACCAGGACCGCGAGGCCCGCGAGTCGGCCCGCGCCCAGGCCGCCGGCGAGGTCGAGGGCGTCGCGTCGGGCGGTCCCGGCGACGTGGTCGACCCCAAGGCCTTCATGCGCGCCGTGTTCCGCGACGGCCTGCTCCCGGCCCTGAGGACCGACATCCACGTCGTGCGCGCCTTCATGCGGGTCTTCAACCTGCTGGCCCCGCCCGACTCGCTGATGAGCGCCCCCGACGTCGTGCAGCGCGTCCTCGCGGCCTACCAGACGCGGGACCAGCGGGCGCCCGCGCAGCCCCAGGGCCCCGAACGCGACGCCATGCTCGAGGTTCTCCGAGCCGCCTAGATCGCCCCCGAGGGGGCTCAAGTCGCGGCGACGAATCGCCGAACGTGGTCTAACGCCGTTAGGTAGGTTAGACAGCGTTCGAGATGGAGCCCGTCCGCCCGATCGAGCAGAGACGTAGCCGCCAGCGCGCCGAGGCGCGCCGGGCGATCCTCGACGCGACGGCGGCGCTGCTGCTGGAGGGCGGTGCCGAGTCGCTCTCGATGCGCCGCGTGGCCGAGCGCTCTGGCTACACGCCGCCCACCATCTACCACTACTTCGGCGACAAGAACGGCCTGCTCGATGCGCTGCTCGAGGAGCGCTTCGGGGAGCTGGTGAGCCACCTGCGACGTGTGCCGCGCACCGGCGATGCCGAGCAGGACCTGCGCGCCATGGCGCGCGCCTTCGTGCGCTTCGGGCTCGAGAACCCCACGCACTACCGGCTGCTGATGACGCCGCGCGACGACGATTCCGACCCGCCGCGCTCCGCCGAGGACGCCCGCGCGATGCTCGAGGCGCCGCTGCGCGAGCTGGAGGTGGCGAAGCGCTTCGTCGATCCCGACTTCGAGACCACCGCCCAGGCGCTCTGGGCGGCGCTGCACGGGGTCATCTCGCTGCGCACCAGCCGCCCGGAGTACGAGTGGACCGCGAACATGACGGAGCACACCGTGGACTCGATGATCCGCGGCCTGCTCGAGCCGAGCGGAAGCTGCAGCGCGCGCGCCCCGAGGAGGTCCCGATGAGCTCAGATCGGGCCGCTCGTGTCGCCGGGTGCCTCGCCGCGGCGCTGGCAGTCGCGTGCGGACCGGGTGAGGCGCCCGAGGTGGTGGCGCCGCCGCCCGCCGTGGTGGTCGAGCCCGTGCGGGTGGTCGACCTGGAGGACCGCATCGAGGCCACCGGCGAGCTGCAGGCGCCCGAGCACGCCGAGATCGCGGCCGAGGTGGCCGGACGCATCAGCGAGATCGCGGTGCGCGAGGGCAACCGCGTCGAGGCCGACACCGTCGTGCTCGAGATCGACCGGGAAGGTCGCGAGCTCGACCTGCAGAGCGCCCGCGCCGGCCTGGCCGAGGCGCGCGCCTCGCTGGCGGAGCAGGAGCGCGAGGTGGCGCGCATCCGGCAGCTCCACGAGCGCCAGGTCGCCTCGGAGTCGCGTCTCGACACCGCGAAGACCCAGCTGGCGCTGGCGCGCTCGCGCGTCGACGCGGCCCGCGCCGCGCTCGGCATGGCCGAGCGCGCGCTGCGCAAGGCCAGCGTGCGCGCGCCCTTCTCGGGCTTCGTGGCGCGTCGGCTGGTGAGCCGCGGCGAGTTCGTGCAGGCCGGGCAGCCGCTCTTCGAGCTGGTGGCGCTCGACCCGATCGAGGTGGAGCTGCACCTGCCCGAGGTCGACTCGGGGCGGGTGGTGGTGGGCCAGGCGGTCGCGGTGCGCGTGGCGCCGCATCCCGACGAGGTGTTCCACGGCCGGCTCTCGTACGTGTCGCCGACCATCGACCCCCGCTCGCGCACCTTGCGCGTGAAGGCCGAGCTCGCCAACGCCGACGGGCGGCTGCGGCCGGGGCTGTTCGCGCGCGCCGACCTGGGCCTGTCGCACCGGCCGGGGGTCGCCCTCGTGCCCGAGGAGGCGATCCTGCAGCGCGCCGACGGGGCGGTGGTGTTCCGGCTGGTGGGCGACGACCGGGTCGAGCGCCTCGTGATCGGCACCGGCGTCTTCCACCAGGACGCCGTCGAGGCGACCCGCGGGCTGGCGGACGGCGACCTGGTCGTGACGCGCGGCCATGCCGAGCTGCTCGACGGCGAGCGCGTGCTGGTGCGCGACGGCCTCGATGCGGCGCCGGTCGATCCCGCCGCCATCTCGAGCGCGCCGCGTCCCGAGACCCGACCGTGAACCTGATCGACCTCTGCATCCAGCGTCCCGTCTTCACGCTGATGCTGACGCTCTCGATCGTGGTGTTCGGCGTGCTCGGCTACAACCGGCTCGGCGTCGATCAGTTCCCCTCGATGGAGTTCCCGGTCGTCACCGTGACGGCGGTGCTCGAGGGGGCCAGCCCCGAGGTGGTCGAGGAGGACGTCACCGACGTCCTCGAGGAGTACCTCAACTCGATCGCCGGGGTGCGCTCGATCCGCTCCTCGACCTTCCACGGCGCCACCAACGTCACCGTCGAGTTCGAGCTCGGCACCGACATCGACATCGCGTCGCAGGACGTGCGCGACAAGGTCGCGCAGGCCCGCCGCGAGCTGCCGGTCGACCTCGAGCCGCCCGTGGTCGGCAAGGAGGACATGGCCAACCACCCGGTCGTCTGGATCCCGGTGATGACCGAGCGCCCGGTGGTGCAGGCCAGCGAGTGGGTGCGGCAGCGGCTGAAGCCGATCCTCGAGACGATCCCGGGAGTCGCCTCGATCGCGATGTTCGGCCGGCTCGACCGCAACATCCGCATCTGGCTCGACGCCGACGAGCTGCGCGCGCGCGGGCTGGCGGCCAGCGACGTGCTCTCGGCGCTGCGGCGCGAGCACGTCGAGGTGCCGGGCGGCGTGGTCGAGAGCTCGGTGATCGAGTACTCGGTGAAGACCGACGCCGAGTTCACCTCGGTGGAGCACCTCGAGAGCCTGGTGGTGGCCTGGATCGACGACGCGCCGGTGCGCCTGCGCGACGTGGCCCGCGTCGAGGACGGCTCCGAGGATCCCCGCACGGTCGCCCGCTTCGACGGCGAGCCTGCGGTGGGCGCCGGGCTGCGCAAGCAGTTCGGCGGCAACACGGTGGCGATCTCCGACGAGGCGCGGCGCCGGCTGGTGGACGTGCGCCGCAACCTGCCCGCGGGCCTCGCCATCCCGCCCGACGAAGGGCTGGCCGACTTCTCGCTCTCGATCCGCGAGGCGGTCGCCGAGACCCGGTTCGCGCTGGTGTTCGGCGCCGTGCTGGCCGTGCTGACCGTGTTCGTGTTCCTGCGGCGCACGCGTCCCACCCTGATCGTGGCCGCCGCCATCCCGCTGTCGCTGGTCGGCACCTTCGGCTTCACCTGGCTGCTCGGCTACACGCTCAACACCATGACCCTGCTGGCCCTGGCGCTTGCCGTGGGGGTCGTGATCGACGATGCGATCGTGGTGCTCGAGAACATCGAGCGGCACCGCGAGGAGGGCGAGTCGCCGTACACGGCGGCCTCGAAGGGCGCCCGCCAGATCGCCTTCGCGGCCACCGCGGCGACGGTCTCGATCGCGGTGGTGTTCCTGCCCGTGGTCTTCGTCGAGGGCATCGTCGGCAACTTCCTGGGCGAGTTCGGCGCGACGGTGGCGATCTCGGTGATGGTGTCGCTGGTGGTCGCGCTCACGCTCACGCCCATGCTCGCGGCCCGCATGCCCCCTCCGGCCGAGCGCGCGCACGGCAGCGTCTACCACCGCCTCGAGCGCGGCTTCGCGGCCCTCGAGCAGGGCTACCGGAGCGTCCTCGGCTGGGCGCTGGCGCACCGGGCCGCCACGCTCGGGGTGGCGGTGCTGTCGTTCTTCCTCGCCGTGGGCTTCGGCAACCGGCTCGGAGCCGAGTTCTTTCCGCCCTCCGACCAGGGCCGCTTCTTCATCGACTTCGAGACGCCCCCGGGCACCACGCTCGACGCCACCCTCGAGTACCTGAAGCGCAACGAGCAGTGGGTGCTGCAGCAGCCCGAGGTGGCCGGCCTGTTCGCGGCCGTGGGCGGCTCGCGAGGAGAGGGCGCGGCCGCGACCAACAAGGGCCTGATGTTCGTGATCCTGAAGAGCCAGCACGAGCGCGAGCGCAAGGTGCAGGACCTGGTGCCGCTGGCGCGACGCGCGCTCGGCGGCATCCCCGGCCAGAAGGTCGAGGTGCTCGACTTCTCCTCGATGATGGCTGCCGGCGCCAGCGGCAAGACCTTCGAGGTGGAGCTGCTCGGCAACCTGCCGCTCGACCGGCTCGACGCGGCCGCCGACCGCCTGATCGAGCGGCTCTCGGACCAGCCGGGCTTCGTCGATCTCAACAAGAGCCTCAAGCTGGGCCTGCCCGAGGTGCGCGTCATCCCCGACCGCGACAAGGCGGCCGCGCTCGGCGTGGACGCCGCCTCGCTCGCGACCGCCGTGCAGGCGCTGATCGGCGGCATGGACGTCGCCACCTTCAAGGAGGCCGGCAGCCGCTACGACATCCGGGTGCGGCTGGAGAAGGAGCACCGCAGCGACCCCCACGCGATCGAGCGCCTCTACGTGCGCACCCGCGACGGCGGCGTGGTGGAGCTGCGCAACCTGGTGGAGATCGAGACGGGGGCGGCGCCGTCGACGATCACGCGTTCGAACCGCCAGCGCAGCGTGACGATCTCGGGCAATCTCGAGGGCCTGGCACTCGGCGAGGCGATCGCGCGCGCAAGACGGGTGGCCGACGCGGTGCTTCCCGAGGGCATGTCGCTCGGCCTCTCGGGGCAGGCCGAGGCGTTCAAGGAGGGCAACGCGCAGTTCGCCACCGCGATGCTGCTCGGCATCCTGGTGATCTACATGGTGCTGGCGGCGCAGTTCGAGAGCCTGGTCCACCCGCTCACCGTGATGCTGGCGCTGCCGCTCGCGATGGTGGGTGCGCTCGGCGCGCTCTGGGTGACCGGGATGACGATCAACCTGTTCAGCCTGATCGGCATCATCCTGCTGTTCGGGCTGGTCACCAAGAACTCGATCCTGCTGGTGGACTACGCCAACCAGCTGCGCGCCGAGGGGATGGGCAAGGTCGAGGCGATGCGCACCGCGGCGCCGGTGCGGCTGCGCCCGGTGCTGATGACCGCGGTCTCGATGATCTTCGGCGTGCTGCCGGCGGCCATCGGCGTGGGGCCGGGCGCGGAGACGCGCCAGCCGATGGGAATCGCGACCGCTGCGGGCATGCTCTCGTCCACGCTGCTCACGCTGCTCGTCGTGCCGGTCTTCTACCTGGCGCTCGACGACGGGATCGCCTGGCTGCGGGCGCGGCTGCGCCGCAAGTCCGTTCCCGCCCCGGCCGGCCCGGCGCCCGTCTAGCCGTGTACGTCCGCGTCGGCGAGGTCCGTCTGTACTTCGACGTCGAGGGCGCCGGGCTCGTGCCCGACGGCCCCGCCATGCGCGAGAGGCCGACGTTGCTGCTGCTGCACGGCGGCCCCGGCTTCGACCACAGCTCGTTCAAGCCCGCCTTCGCGGCGCTCTCCGACGTGGCGCAGGTGATCTACCTCGACCACCGGGGTCAGGGGCGCAGCGACCGCGGCGACCCCGACGACTGGCGCCTCGAGCGCTGGGCCGACGACGTGCGCGAGTTCTGCGACGCGCTCGGCATCGAGCGGCCGGTGGTGCTGGGGCAGTCGTTCGGCGGCTTCGTGGCGCAGGTATACGCGGCCCGGCATCCCGATCACCCGGCGAAGCTGGTGCTGTCGAGCACCGCCTGCCGCTTCGACGTGCCGCGCGTGCTGGCCGCCTTCGAGCGCATCGCCGGGCCGGAGGTGCGCGAGGCCGCGAGCCGCTTCTGGGCGGATCCGGGTCCCGACACCGTCGGCGACTACATGCGCGTCTGCATGCCGCACTACAGCCGCAGCGCGCAGGACCCCGACGGGCTGCCCCGCACGCGCTTCCACATGGAGCTCACCTACGCCTGGAACCGCGCCGAGGGCCTGGCGATGGACCTGCGCCCGCTCCTCGGCGCGATCCGCTGCCCGACGCTGGTGATGGCCGGCGAGCTCGACCCGATCACCCCGATCGAGGCCGCCGAGGAGCTGCAGCAGGCGCTCCCGTCCGGTGTCGCCGAGCTGGCGCGCTTCGCGGACGCGGGCCACGGCGTCTACCGCGACCTCCCGGAGCCGTACTTCGAGCGGCTCCGCCGTTTCCTCCGGGGGTAGCCCTCGCCCGGATCGGAGCGGATCCTGCTTGTGTTCCTCGGCGGTCCGGGCGTAGGTTCGACTTCGGGCCCTGGGTCCAGGTCTCCGCGTGGACGCGACTCGGCGACGCCCTGGTGCAGCGCAGCCGCGAGACGCTGGACCTGCGCGACGTCTGGCTCGCCGACGAGGTCCATCTCCAGGCCCTGGCACGCGACGCCGACCGCGTCGGCGCGCTGGTCGGTCGCGCCTGGGTGAGCGGCCACCTCCACGACTTCGCGAGCAGCCGCGCGCTCGCCGCCCGGGCGCTCGCGCTGGACCCCGGGCAGGCGCGGGCCCACGGTCTGCTCGGCGACGCGGCCCTCGCCACGGGCGACCTCGAGACCGCCGAGCGGCACTACCAGCAGATGCTCGACCTGCGGCCCGATCAGGCGTCCTACAGCCGTGCGGCGGAGCTGCTCCTGGCGAGCGGTGACCGCGGGGGGGGCCATCGAGCTGATGGAGCTGGCGGTCGGCGCCGGGTCGCGCTTCGGAGAGAACACGGACGGGTGTCGTGCTCGTCTCGCCGAGATGCGCGCCGAGGCCGCCACCACCGGCTACGCGGCGCCGGGTGGGAGCACCGCCTCGATCAGATGGGGACCCGGCTCGGAGGCGGCACGTGCCAGCTCGCGCGCGAGGTCCTCGGCGCGCTCCACGCGGACGCCCGGGACGCCGTGACCGCGCGCCAGGGCGCACCAGTCCAGCGCCGGAGGGGACAGCTCGGCGAAGGCGCGCTGGGCCGGCCCCGGCGTCTCGACGCCTGCCCGGGCCTGCTCGATCTCGAGGATGCGGTAGCGCTGGTTGGCGCACACCACGGTGGTGACGTCGAGGCCGCAGCGCGCCTGGGTCCAGAGCGCCTGGAGCGTGTACATGCCGCTGCCGTCGGCCTGCAGGCACCACACCGGCCGCCCGGGCACGGCGAGCGCGGCACCCGTGGCGCACGGCATGCCGATCCCGATGGCGCCTCCCGTCAGGCACAGGTGCGTGTAGTCCGGGGCGCCGGCCGCGGCGGCCCAGTGCGCGGCGCCCGAGGTGAGCGCTTCGTCGACCAGCACGAGACCTTCCGGCTGCTGCGCGGCCAGCGTGGCGCCCAGCCGCTCGGGATCGAGCGGGCCGCTCGCTGCGGCCGGCCGCTCCGCCCCCGGTCCCGGTCCACGGGAGAGGGACGGAGCGTCGAGCACCTCGGCCAGCGCCTCGAGCGCCGCCAGGCCGTCCTGAGCCGGTGACGCGAGCTCGTGTCGGCGGGACGCCTCCGGCGCGACCCGACTCGGCACGCCCGGATAGCCGAAGAAGGTCACCGGCTCGGGCGTCTCTACCAGCACCAGATCCGAGACCGGCGCCAGGCTGCGCCGGCCGTCGTCGGGGAAATAGGGCAGGCGCTCGACGGCCGGCAGCGCGGGACCGCGCGCGACGCGGGCGGGGAAGCTCGCGCAGATCAGCCGCGCTCCGGTCGCGGCGGCCACCCGGGCGGCGGCGCGCAGACCGGGCCGGTCGAGCGCGGACCCCGCCAGGAAGAAGGCGGGATGCCGCGCGTCGCGCAGCGCGCCGGCCACCGCTTCGACGCGCCCCGGCTCCACCGGCCCCGGCGTCGTCGCCGCCGGCACCGGTGCGACGCCGCCCCCCGCCTCGGCCTGTACGTCGGCCGGCGCGATCAGCACGGCGGGTCCGCCCGGGGGCTCGAGCGCCGCGGTCAGCGCCGCGGCGAAGTCGCCCGCCAGCTCGCGCCCCGACCGGGTGCGCCGCACCCAGCGCGCGACCGAGCGCGCCAGTCCATCGACGTCCGCCGCGAGCGGGGGATCGAACGGACGGTGCCAGCTCGCCTGGTCGCCCACCACGACGACCATCGGCGTGTGGGCGCGGGCGGCGTTGTGCAGGTTCGCGATGCCGTTGGCGAACCCGGGCCCGGTGTGGAGCACCACGAGGGCGGGGCGTCCCGCCACGCGCGCGTAGCCGTCGGCCGCCCCGGTGCAGACGCCCTCGAACAGGCCCAGCACGGGGCGCAGCCCGGGCGCAGCGTCGAGCGCGGCGACGAGCGGCATCTCCGTCGTGCCCGGATTCGCCAGGCACAGCTCCAGCCCGGCTCCGAGCGCCGTCCGAACCAGGGCCTCGGCCGCGTTCCCGCCCGGATCCGTCCCCATCGGGCCGCAAACTGGCAGATTCGCTCGCGGATCACTAGGTTGTGCGCCCCAGCCGGGGTGCCCCCGCAGGGAACGGGCGTTGGTCGCAGCCTGCGCGACCACGACTCGCGATCCGCTCACACACCGACCTGCCTGGAGACCCAGCATGATCTTCCTCTCCCTGGTCGCCGCCCTCGTGGCCTTGGGCGCGGCCGTGGCCCTCTACACGAGCGTCCGCTCCGCCCCCGCGAACGAGCAGCGCGCCATCGAGATCTCGGACGCCATCGCCGAGGGCGCCGGCGCCTTCCTCGCCCGCCAGTACCGCACCGTCGCGATCGTGGGCGTGCCGGTCGCCGTGATCCTCTGGATCTTCTTCAACCTGTGGATGGCGATGGGCTTCCTGGTGGGCGCCGCCGCCAGCGCTGCGGCGGGCATCATCGGGATGCGCGTCTCGGTGCAGGCCAACGTGCGGGTCGCCGAGGCCGCCAAGGGCGGCTTCCGCGGCGCCTTCGACCTGGCGTTCCGCGGCGGCGCCGTCACGGGCCTGATGGTGGTGGGTGCGGGCCTGCTGTCGCTGGCGCTGTTCGCCTCGGCGATGCTCGAGGGCGGCTTCGCGGCGCTCGATCACGGGAAGATCGAGGCGTTGATCGGCCTCGCCTTCGGCGGCTCGTTGATCTCGGTGTTCGCGCGCCTGGGCGGCGGCATCTTCACCAAGGGCGCCGACGTGGGCGCCGACCTCGTCGGCAAGGTCGAGGCCAACATCCCCGAGGACGACCCGCGCAACCCCGCCGTGATCGCCGACAACGTGGGCGACAACGTGGGCGACTGCGCCGGCATGGCGGCCGACCTGTTCGAGACCTACGCGGTGACGGCGGTTGCGGCCATGCTGCTGGCGTTCCTGCTCTTTCCCGCCAGCCAGACCATGTTCCTCTACCCCCTCGCAGTGGGCGCGGTGGCCATCTTCGGCACCCTGGGCGCGCTGTTCGTGGTGAAGATCGACGAGCCGCCGGCGGGGCAGAACCCTGCGGTGATGCGCGCGATGTACAACGGGCTGGGCGTGGCGACCGGACTCATGCTCTTCCTGCTGATCCTGGTCAACTGGGCGATCGACATCCCCGAGCGGACCGTCTCGGGTCAGGATATCTCCGGCTTCGGCCTCTGGCTGTGCGCCGCGCTCGGCGGCGTCGTGACGGCGGTCATGATGTGGATCACCGACGTCTACACCGGCGACGGCTCGCGCTACGTGAAGCGCATCGCCGACGCCTCGGTCGGCGGCCACGCCACCAACATCATCAGCGGCCTGGCCATCGGCATGCAGGCCACGGTGGTGCCGGTGCTCGTGATCGTGGTCGCGATGCTGGCCTGCTACGGCCTGTGCGGCCTGTTCGGCGTGGCGGTGGCCGCCATGGCGATGCTCTCGCTGGCCGGCATCGTGGTGGCGATCGACGCCTACGGCCCGATCACCGACAACGCCGGCGGCATCGCCGAGATGGCCGAGATGGGCGACGAGGTCCGCAACGTGACCGACCCGCTCGACGCCTTCGGCAACACCACCAAGGCCGTCACCAAGGGCTACGCGATCGCCTCGGCCGGCCTCGCCGCCGTGGTGCTGTTCGCGACCTACATCGAGGACCTGCGCCGGCTGGCCGGCATCGAGACCAGCTTCGACCTCTCGCAAACCGACGTGCTCGCCGGCCTCTTCATCGGCGCCATGATCCCGTTCCTGTTCGCCTCGCTCGCGATGGACGCGGTCGGCCGCGCCGGCGGCCAGGTGGTCGAGGAGGTGCGCCGCCAGTTCCGCGAGATCGCCGGCATCATGGAGGGCACGGCGAAGCCCGACTACCGCACCTGCGTCGACATCGTCACGCGCACCGCGTTGCGCGAGATGATCGCCCCGGCGCTGATCCCGGTGCTGATGCCGCTGCTGGTGGGCCTGCTCCTCGGCGAGCAGGCGCTGGGCGGGCTGCTGATCGGCTCGATCGTGGCGGGCGTGTGCGTGGCCCTGTCGATGACCACCGGCGGCGCCGCCTGGGACAACGCCAAGAAGTACATCGAGTCGGGCGCGCACGGCGGCAAGGGCTCGGAGGCGCACAAGGCCTCGGTGACGGGCGACACCGTGGGCGATCCCTACAAGGACACCGCGGGTCCGGCGATCAACCCGATGCTCAAGCTGGTGAACGTCGTCGCGCTGATCATCATCCCGTTCCTCGCCTGATCCGCCCCGACAGGTGAGCGCCGCCGAGCCGGATCGCCACCCGCGCGACCGGCTGCTGCGCGAGCTCTCGCTCACCGACGCGAGCTTCCTGGTGGTCGCGGCGACGATCGGCTCGGGCATCTTCCTGACGCCCGGGCGGATCGCGGAGCTGCTGCCGCACGCGGGCCTGTTCCTGCTGGCCTGGATGGCGGGCGGCCTGCTGTCGCTGGCGGGCGCGCTGGCCAACGCCGAGCTGGGGGCGATGTATCCGCGCGCGGGCGGCGACTACGTCTACCTGCGCGAGGCGTTCCACCCCGTGGCCGGCTTCCTGGTCGGCTGGCTCAGCTTCTTCGCGATCTTCGCCGGCACGATCGCGGCGCTGGCCGCCGGCTTCGCGGCCGGCGTCGGCGAGCTGTGGGGGCTGGGCACCGGCGGGCAGATCGCGCTCGCCGTGGCCCTGATCGTCGCGACCTCGGCCCTCAACTTCGCGGGTGTGCGCTGGGGGGCGCGCGCCAACAACGTCACGACCGCGATCAAGGTGGGCGCCCTGCTGCTGTTCGTGGCCGGCGGCCTCGCGACCGGGCGCGGCGAGCTCGCCGGGCTGGCCGCGAGTCCGGTCGCCGCGGGCGCGGTGCCGGCGAGCGCCTTCGCGCTGGCGCTCTCGCCCGTCCTGTTCAGCTACCTCGGCTGGAACTCCTCGATCTACGTGGCCAGCGAGATCCGCGACCCGGCGCGCAACGTGCCGCGCTCGCTGTTCCTCGGCCTCGCCATCGTGACCGCGGTCTATCTGGTCGTGAACGCGCTCTACCTGTACGCCACGCCCGTCGCGGAGCTGCGCGGCGTCGCCAACGCCGGCGAGTCCACCGCCTCGGCGCTGTTCGGCGCAGTCGGCGGCACGCTGGTGGCGCTGCTCGTGCTCACCTCGATCCTGGGGACACTCAACGCCACGATCCTGGTGGGGCCACGCATCGCGTACGCGATGGCGCTCGACGGGCTGTTCTTCCGCGGCGTCGACACCGCGCACGTCGAGTACCGCACCCCCTCGGTCGCGATCGCGATCCAGGCCGTCGCGTCGATCGCGATCGTCGCGCTGCTGCGCACCTTCCCGAGCGCGCTCGACTACACGACCTTCGCGATCCTGCTGGCGACGATGGCCGACGTGGCCGCGCTCTACGCCCTGCGCCGGCGCCAGCCCGACCGCGCGCGGCCGTACCGCGCGTGGGGCTACCCGCTGGTGCCCGCGCTCTACATCGCGGGCAACCTCGCGATCGCCGTCACCATGCTGGTGAAGCGGCCGCTCGAGTGTGGCGTGGGGCTCGCGATCCTGGCGGCCGGCCTGCCGTTCTACCGGCTCTTCACCCGGAGCGGCCAGGCGTCTGCGCGGCAGAAGCCCCCGCAAGCGCCCGCAGGGCGCGCGCAGTGAGGCGCAGCCGAACGAAGTCCACCAGCTGGCGTCTGCGCGGCAGAAGCCCCCGCAAGCGCCCGCAGGGCGCGCGCAGTGAGGCGCAGCCGAACGGAGTCAGACGCTGGCGTCTGCGCGGCAGAAGCCCCCTGCAAGCGCCCAGGGGGCGCGCGCAGCGAGCCGTAGGCGAGCGAAGTCCATCAGCTACCGCTCCCACTGCTCGGGATCGTGCCCGAACCAGATCTTCGCGCCCGCCTCGCGCAGCGCGCGCAGGCGCAGTAGCGAGGCCAGCGCGGCCTCGCGGTCGGACAGGGTCGGCGGCAGGTGGAGCGTCTCGAGCGTGCGGCGCAGATAGCAGCAGTCGGCCGCGAGCACCACGTCGCCCTCGGGGAGCCGCACCCGCAGCGACTGGTGGCCGGGCGTGTGCCCGTAGGTCGGGATGCACACCACGCTGCCGTCGCCGAACAGGTCGTGCTCGCCGTCCACCAGCAGCGGGTCGTGCCCGAGGTCGTAGTCGCGCGGGTCGTAGGTGTTGGCCTGGATCGCCTCGGGCTCGCGGCCGGCCTCCCACTCGCGCTGCTGCACCACCCAGCGGGCGTTCGGCACGGCGGCGTTGCCGCCGGTGTGGTCGAAGTGCAGGTGCGAGGTGACCAGGAAGTCGACGCGTCCGGCGTCGAGGTCGAGCGCTGCGAGGCGCGCGGCGACCTCCTCGCCCGGCGCGAACTCGACCTGGAACACCTTGGCGAGCCAGCCCAGGCGGGCCTCGGGGTCGCGCTGGGTGTCGACGTGCAGCCCGGAGTCGAACAGCACCGTGCCGCGCGGGTGCTCGATCGCGAAGGCCGGCACCGGCACCCGGATCCGCCCCTCCTCGCCCTCGAGGAAGGCGCCGAGGCCGGTCTCCAGCCAGCCGCAGGTGAACGCGTGCAGTCGCAGCGTCACGGCGCGCGCTAGCGGAGGGCGTCGACGATCTTGGTGTCGGCGGCCGGCTCGAGGTCGATCTGGGCGGTGTTCATGAGCTGCGCCACGGTGATGTAGAAGCCGGTGGTGAGCACCAGCTCCACCACCTCCTGCGGCGAGAGGTGCTCGCTCAGCGTCGCGAAGGTGGCGTCGCTCGGCGTGAAGTCGCGCACCAGCTCGGTGGTGAAGTCGAGCACGGCGCGCTCGTTCGCGTCGAAGGCGCCGTCGGCGGGGTCGTCGCGCTCGAGCGCGGCCACCTGGGAGTCGTTCGCGCCCGCCGCCTTGGCGATCGGGACGTGCTGCACCCACTCGTACTCGGCGCCGGTGAGGCGCGCGACGCGCAGGATCGCCAGCTCGCGCAGCCTCCCGTCGAGCTTCTGGCGGCCGAGGATCGCGGTGCCCAGGCCCAGCAGCGGCCGGAAGCAGGTCTCGGCGTTCGCCATCAGCTTGAAGATGTTGAGGTGCACCGGCAGGGCGGCGAACACCTCGCGCACCGGCTCGCACGCGGTCTCGGGATCGACGTAGGGCAGACGGGCCACGGCTTCTCCTCCAATCTGGTGGACTTCGTTCGGCTTCGCCTCGCTGCGCGCGCCGGCTCCAAGGACTTCGTTCGGCTTCGCCTCACTGCGCGCGCCGGCTCTGAGGACTTCGTTCGGCTTCGCCTCACTGCGTGCGCCGGCTCTGAGGACTTCGTTCGGCTTCGCCTCACTGCGCGCGCCGGCTCCAAGGACTTCGTTCGGCTTCGCCTCACTGCGCGCGCCTTTCGGGCGCTTGC
>JASJBO010000006.1 GCA_030066475.1 Myxococcota bacterium | reverse complement strand
GGCGCCTAGCTGGTGGACTTCGCTCGCCTGCGGCTCGCTGCGCGCGCCCTGCGGGCGCTTGCAGGGGGCTCTGCCGCGAAGACTTCTAGTTGCAGTACCCCGCGGCGATGAAGTTGTCGACCTCGTGGGCGTCGAAGATGTCGCAGTACTGGGCCTTGCCGGCGCTGCTCCAGTTGCTGTGCTTGTCCAGGATCTCCATCAGGCGGTTGGCGTACTCGTAGCGGTCCTTCCAGGTGGACGCGGCCTGGAGGTCGGCCGCCCAGTAGACCAGCACGTTGAAGTCGCGGTCGGTCGACGGCCGCCAGGCGCCCACGGACGAGGAGCCCACCACCTCCCGGCCGTGGTAGAACTTCCAGAGCGCCTGCCCGACCACCCGGCCCGCACTGTAGGGATCGTCGGTGTTGTTCACGCACAGCCAGTCGCCGATCGTCATCCGCGTCGACTTGTTGTGGTGTATTTGGCCGATCGACGAGTGCGAGAAGTAGAGCTTGTCGGTGTCGGGCGCGTAGCCCACGCCGTAGTAGTAGTGCCAGTAGGCCTGCGGCACCGCGGTGCCGAGGATGCCCTCGTGCGTGAACTTGAGCTGGTTGGATGATCCGCAGTCGAGCCCGGAGCCCACGCCGTAGTAGCGCTTCAGGTAGAAGTGGTTGAGCTCGTGGGCGATGTTGCTGGGGTTGTCGAAGCAGCCGCCGCCCTGGCAGCCGGCGTTGTGGTTCGACGACCCGCCCGGGTTGCGGTGGGCGAGACGGATCACGTTGGTGCCCTCGCCCTTGTTGTCGTCGGTCGTGACGTCGTAGGAGCTGTTGTGCACCGAGCCACTGCGGCAGGCGTCGGTGATGATCAGCACGCGCGGGAAGTTGCTGGCCGAGCTCGGGAGCACGCCGAGCGCGTCGAGCGACGACTTGAGCCACTGCGAGAACGAGCGCGCCCAGTAGTAGGCGTTGGTCTCGGCGAAGGTCTCCGAGGCGCCGCTCGGATAGTACTGGTCGAAGTCGCGCGCCGTGCGCCGCGTGGCCCGGATGTACGAGTCGCCGTTGGTCGTGCCGTGCGCCTCGTCGCACCAGACCGACGAGTGCGACGTGGCCGAGCAGCTCGACTCCGGGTCGCCCTCGCAGCGGTGATCGTTCATGACGTAGAAGAAGTCGTGCTCGAGCCGGCGGTCGTTGCGGGTGTAGATGTTGTTCGAGACGATCTGCTGCGGGCCGAACTGGTCGCCGCCCGGGAAGTACCAGCGGTTGACCTTGGCGTCGGTGAAGGCGCGGTCGATCTCGTCGCTGACGTTCAGCACCGCGCCGTCGGCGGCGGCCACCAGGGTGCGCCAGTGGCAGTCGCCGTCCTCGCTGACGAGATCGACGTCCCACACCAGCCGCTGGCGGATCGGGTCCGCGCTCGGCTGCGAGCGCAGCACCCGGAAGGGGCGGCCCAGGCACTCCCGGAACGGCGCCGACTTGGAGGCGATCGCGACGGCGCGCTCGGATCCGATCGCGTCGTCGAGCGGGATCGGGAGCTTCTCGCGCGTGGTGAGCATGCGGCTCACGGTGACCACGTTCCAGTTCGCGTCGAACTGGACCAGGGTGCGTCCGTCGAGCAGCGCGACGCCGGGGACGTACCACTGCTGGTACGAGGCGCTGCGCAGGAAGGCGTCGACCCGGTAGCCGGTCGGCGCGAGGAGGCCCTGGCCCTGCGGGCCGCCCAGCGCGCCGGGGTCCACCTGGAACACGTCCTTGTGCAGGTCGAGGAAGGCCCGCAGGATCGGCAGGGCCGCCTGCCGCTCGCGACGCACCAGCTCGTCGCTCGGCGGCTCCCACGGGAAGAGCTGCTGCGGGTCCCTGGGCGGCTCCGTGCGCTTCTCCTCGCCCGGGAGATCGCCGATCGGCTTGTCGTTGTCGTCGTCGCGGCCCTCGCTCGGGAGCGGCTGGTCGAACTGGGTCTCGGGCAGGATCGGCAGCAGCGTGGTGAAGTCGCCGTCGAGGTCGCGCGCCGGCTTCGGGCTGTCGTCGCTGTGCACCGGCCGCGGCAGCCGGTTCTGGATGGCGGGACGCGTCGGCAGGCCGAGCGCCTCGAGGATCGGCAGCGCGTACTCGGGCACGGTCGGCTTCGGCGCGGTGGCGAAGCTGTCGACGGCGCCGTTGAAGAAGCTGAACGAGGCCTCGGGATCGGACTCCTCGAAGCGCTTGACGGCCTCGAGCAGCGAGTCGTCGGGCTCCGGCTCGATCGTGCGCAGCGTCTCGGTGGCCACCGCGCCGGCGGGACCGGGCGGGCTGCCGAAGTACCGGCGCAGGATGTTGAAGTCGGGGACGCCCACCCCGCCGTCGCCGTTCATGTCCACATTGGGGTCGAAGCCCGGATCGCCGTCGCGCAGACCGAACTGGGCGCGGAGCCGGTTGAAGTCGGGGATGCCGACCAGGCCGTCCTGGTTGAAGTCGGGATCGCACAGGCTGCCCTTCCCGTCGCGGTCGACGTCGCGCTGGTCGGGGTTCGCCACCTCGAGGCAGTTGTCGACGCTGTCCTCGACGCCGTCCTCGTCGCGGTCGGCGGCGTGGGCCGGCGCGACCAGCGTGAGGGCGAGCGCTGCGGGGAAGGCGACGGACCGGAGCAGACGGGCGGCGGGGGACGACGGGCTCATGGGGACCCTCCTCGACGCGGCCACGGCCCGGGCCGGCGCGTCGGCGGGAGTGTGGCGCCTGCCTCCGGGACTGCCTGTGACACGGTTCACAGGCCCGTCCAGCGGACGCTCAAGCCTCGCCCGCGGGGTCGTGCGCGTGCCGGTGGTGCAGGTCGGGCCAGTGGGGGTGGGCGTGGACCAGACGCTCGTGGCGGTGCCAGTGCGCGTGCCGGACGCCCGGGGCGAGGTCGGGGTGCTCGTGCAGGTGGTGGTCGTCGTCGTGGCGATGGGTGTGGATGTGATCGACCGCCTCGTGGACGTGCTCGTGCTCGTGCTGGCTCAGGAACAGGACGACGACCGAGGCGGCGAGCAGCGCGGCGCCGAGCGCGTGCGCCACAGCCACCGCTTCTTCCAGCAGGCCGAACGAGAGCGCCGCCCCGACGAAGGGCGCGCTGGCGAAGACCGCCTGCGCGCGCGTCGCGCCGAGCTGCTGCGCCGACGCGATGTAGAGCGCGATGCTGGCGCCGTAGGAGAGCGCGCCGACGGCGAGCGCCGCCCCCACGACGGGCGTCGTCCCGGCCCAGGGCTCGACGCCGAGCCCGATGGCGAGGTTCGTGCCGCCCGCCACGAGCCCCTTCCAGAACGTGCTGCGCGCCGGCGTGATGCCGTCGATCAGCGCCGTCAGGTGGTTGTCGAGGCCCCAGCAGATGCAGGCCAGCGCGACCAGGCCGGCCGCGATCCAGCCGGGCCAGCCGCCGCCCGACGAGACCACCATGCCCGCGCCGACCACGCCGGTGACCCCGATCCAGCCGCTCCGGCCCAGGTGCTCGCGGAACAGCGCCACGCCGAGCGCGGCGGTGGCGGCCATCTCGAGGTTGAGCAGCAGCGACACCGAGCCCGCGAGCGTGAGCTGCAGACCCAGCAGCAGCAGCACCGGTCCGAGCAGCCCGCCGAACAGCACCGCGCCGGCCAGCCGCGCGCGGTTGCGCCGGTCGAGGCGCGAGAAGGCCCGGCGGCGGCGCTCCCGCGCGAGTGGGAACGCCATGCCGAGCGCCGCGCCGAGGTAGAGCAGCCCCGCGAGCTGGAAGGCGCCCAGGCTGTCGAGCAGCACCTTGCTCGCGGGCGTCGACGCCCCGAACAGGATCGCGGAGACGAGTGCGAGTCCGATTCCACCCACGCGCTCCACAGCATAGGCACTCGCCAAGGGTGACACCTGGGGTCTACCCTGCGTGCTCCCTTCGCAGGAGACCGGCGATTCCCCCCGTCGAGACCATCGGGGCGACCGGCCGTGCGGCCGTCTGGATCGCGACCAGCGCCGTCGCGCTGCCGGCGCTGGCCGGCGCCTTGCTGCTCGCGCTGCCGCGCGGCGCAGGGCTCGCGCGCGGGCTCGGCGTCGCCGCCTCGCTCGGCGCCCTGCTGGGGTTCGTCGCGCTGCTGTGGGACGGCGCCTCGGGCCTGGCCGTGGCCTGGGAGTGGGCGCCCGCGCTCGGCGTGCGCGTCGCCTGGCGGCTCGACTTCGCCACGCTCGCGCTGGCCGCGCTGGTGGCCGCGGTCGGTACCCTGGTGCTCCACTTCGCCGGCGCCTACTTCGGGGGCTCCGACAAGGGCCGGCGCGCGATCGGCGTGCTGTGCCTGTTCCAGGCCTCGATGCTCGGGCTGGTGCTGGCCGACGACCTGCTGCTGCTCTTCACCTTCTGGGAGCTCACCGGCCTGTGCTCGTTCTTCCTGATCGACACCGACGCCGACAAGCGCGACGACACCTTCGCCGCGGCGCAGCAGGCGCTGGTGGTCACGGTGGGCGGCGCGCTGCCGATGCTGATCGGCTTCGTGGTGCTGATCCACGAGACCGGCACCGGGAGCCTGTCGGCCCTGGTCACGCTCGACCTGCCGGTGCCGCTCCAGACGCTGGCATTGGCGCTGGTCCTGCCGGGCATCCTGACCAAGAGCGCCCAGGCGCCCTTCCACTTCTGGCTGCCGGGTGCGATGGCGGCGCCGACGCCGATCTCGGCCTACCTGCACTCGGCCACGATGGTGAAGGCCGGGCTGATCCTGCTGCTCTACCTGTTCCCGGTGCTGGGCGACTCGGCCCTCTGGAGCGGGACGCTGGTGCCGCTCGGGGCCATCACCTGCGTCTGGGGCAGCTACCGCGCGCTCGGCCAGGACGACGTCAAGCTGCTGATGGCGTGGTCGACGGTGTCCCAGCTCGGCCTGATCACGATCACCGCGGGCCTCGGCACCGACCTGGCCATCCGCGCGGCGCTGCTGCACCTGCTCGCGCACGCCGTCTTCAAGGCCGGACTGTTCCTCGGCGTCGGCGCGATCGACCACGCGGCCGGCACGCGCGACCTCTCCCGGCTCGGCGGCCTGGCGCGGCGCACGCCACTGCTGTGCGCCGCGGTCGCGGTGCTGGCGGGCTCGATGGCGGGGCTGCCGCCGTTCGCCGGGTTCCTGTCCAAGGAGCTGGTGCTGGACAAGCTGCTGCTGGCCGACACGTCGGTCCACGACGTGGCGGTGCTGGGCATCGTGCTGGGCTCGATCGGCACGGTCGCCTACACGTCGCGCTTCTTCTTCGACACCTTCCTGGGTCGGCCGCGCAGCGACGGCGCGGCCCGCGCGCACCGGGTGGGCTTCGGCTTCCTGTTCGCGCCCGCGCTGCTCGGGGCGCTGAGCCTGGCGGGCGGCCTGGGCGCCGGCTACGTCGACCGCTGGCTGCTCGAGCCGATGACGGCGGCGCTGCTCGGCGTCCGCCTGGACGTGCCGCAGCTGGCGCTCTGGCACGGGATCAACGTGCCGCTGATCCTGAGCGGAGTGATCCTGTCG
The DNA here is from genome assembly GCA_030066475.1 of Myxococcota bacterium. Next base: position 26,667 of record JASJBO010000006.1, on the reverse strand, counting down.
TTGGGCTTCCTGCTGTTCTGGCTCTCCGAGCGGCGGCGCTTCCCGGGCGCTCCCGAGGCGTGGACGGGACCGCAGCTCTTCGAGCGCTTCCTGGCCGGCGCGCAGGGCGCTGGCGGGTGGTGCAACCGGGCGCTGGCCGGCGCCTCGCCGCGCACCTACTTCGCGCTGCTGCTCGCCTTCGCGCTGGCCGCTGCGCTGCCGCTGCTGGGCGAGCTGTCCGCTCTGGCCGGCGCGAGCTGGGACACGGCGGGCGCCATCGTGCTCGGTCTGCTCGCGCTGGCACTCGTGCTGCTCGTGGGGCTCGAGAGCAAGGTGGGGCGCATCCTCGCCTTCACCGCGGTGGGCTTCGCGGTCGCGACGCTCTACGGCTTCCTGAACGCGCCCGACCTGGTGCTCACCCAGCTCCTGGTCGAGGTGCTCACGACCGTGTTCCTGCTGCTCGCGGTGCGCTTCGTGGCCGACCGCGAGCCGCGTGCGGGCCCGTCGCGGGCCGCCCAGGCCGTGCGGCTCGGCTTCGGCGCGGTGGCGGGGCTCGCCGTGGCTGCGCTGGTGGTCGCCGTGCACCAGCACCCCGAGAGCGCGCTGGTCCGCGACTACTACATCGAGGCGGGACCGCGGCTCGCCGAGGGTCAGAACCTGGTGAATCTCGTGCTCGCGGACTTCCGCGGACTCGACACGCTGGTGGAGACGCTGGTCGTGCTGCTCGCCGGCCTCGGGACGATCGCGCTGCTGCTGGGCCGCGAGATCGCGCCGGGGCGGGCCGATGCGGAGGGGCGCCGATGAAGAGCTTCCTGCTCCAGCAGCTCGCGCGCGCGATCCTGCCGTTCGGGCTCCTGCTGGGACTCGCGCTGCTGCTCGAGGGGCACGACGAGCCGGGCGGAGGCTTCGTGGCCGGCCTCTCGCTCGCGGTGTCGGGCATCCTCGGCTTCACCGCGTACGGGGCGCGCCGCTTCCACGCGAGCATCCCGGTCGAGCCCGACCGGGTGGCCGTGCTGGGGGGGCTCGTGCTGATCGCGAGCCTGCTGCTGCCGCTGCTGCTCGGCGATGCGGGGCTCACCAGCTACCACGGAGAGATCGGCGCCGGCTCGGTCGTCTGGAAGCTGCACAGCACGCTGGGATTCGAGATCGGCGTGGTGCTGAGCGTGGGCGGCGCGCTCAGTGCGGCCGCGCTGTGGCTCTGGGAGACGCCCTCCCGGGCGGGACGAGAGAGGTAGCCGTGCTCCCGGTCGTCGCCGTCGCCGTGTTCCTGCTCGTGACCGTCGGGGTCTTCCTGCTGCTCCACCGCAGTCTGCTGCGCGTGGTGCTGGGGCTCGGGTGCCTGAGCCACGCCGTGAACCTGCTGGTGCTGAGCGGCGGGCGCTGGGGGCGCGCGGCGCCGCTGGCGGTCGGGGGCGTCCGGGTCGAGGACCTCGCCGACCCGGTGCCGCAGGCGTTCGTGCTCACGGCGATCGTCATCTCGATGGCGTTCACCCTCTACCTGCTGGCGGCGATGGCCACGAAGGCGCGGCGCGGCGGCGTGCCGGAGATCGCCCCCGCGCCGGAGTCGGACGGCGACCGCACGCCCGCATCGCTGCGCGCGGAGCTCGAGGGCCGGGAGGAGGGCGCGTGACCGCGGTGCTGTTGTTCGCGCTGCCCGGTGTCGCGGCGCTGCTGCTGTGGCTGGTGCGACCGAGCGCGGCCACCTCGCGGTCGGCCTCGCTGGCCGTCGGCGGGATCGTTCTGGTGCTCGGCCTCCAGCTCGCCGCCGCCACCGCCGAGGGGACCGTGCTGGTGCACGCGTTCGGGGGCTGGCGGCCGCCCTACGGGATCGCCTTCGCCGCCGACCGGCTCTCGGCGCTGTTCGCGGTGCTCCACGCGGTGCTGCTGCTGGTGACGCTGCTGGCCCTGCGCCCGGGAGCCCACGGCGAGACGGTGGTGCAGCGCGCGCATCCCCTGCTGCTGATGCTCTCGCTGGGCCTGTTCGGAGGCTTCCTGACCGGCGATCTGTTCGACCTGTTCGTGATGTTCGAGCTCGTGCTGGTGACCTCCTACCTGCTGCTCCAGGTGCCGGGCACGCGCCGCTCGCTGGCGGGCACGATCCCCGCGGTCGTGGTGAACCTGGTGGCGTCGGCGATCTTCCTGGCGGGCCTCGGGCTGCTCTACGGCTTCGCCGGCTCCGTGAACGTCGCCGACCTGGCCGGCGCGCTCGGCGAGGTGCCGGAGACGCCGCGGCGCGTCGCGCTCGGCATGCTGGTAGTGGCGTTCGCCACCAAGGCCGCGGTCGTGCCGCTCTGCTTCTGGATGCCCGCCACCTACCCCACGCTCTCGGCGCCGCTCGCGGCGCTGTTCGCCGGCATCATGACCAAGCTCGGCGTGTACGCCCTGCTGCGCGTGCTGCCGCTGGTGGCGATCGACCCGCTGCTCACGGACGTGCTGCTCTGGGCGGGTGGAGTCTCCGCGCTGCTGGGCGTGCTGGCGGCGTTGTCGCAGTACGAGCTGCGCCGCCTGCTCGCCTTCCACAGCGTGTCGCAGGTGGGCTTCATGGTGCTGGCCCTCGGACTCGGCAGCCCGGCCGGCGTGGCGGCGTCGATCTTCTTCGCGCTGCACCACTCGCTGGTGAAGTCGGCGCTCTACCTGGTGGCCGACGAGCTCGAGCGTCGCAACGCCAGCCGCGACCTGCGCCGCATGGACTTCCGGCTCGCGTCCGACACCGCGCTCGCCGTCTGCTTCGGCGTCGCCGCCTTCTCGCTGGCGGGCATGCCGCCCTTCTCGGGCTTCTTCGGCAAGGTCGGCGTGTTCCAGGCGGCGGTCGCGAGCGGCGCCTGGGCGGGCCTGGCGCTGCTGGTGGGCGCGTCGGTCTTCACGCTCGCGAGCATGCTCAAGATCTGGCGCTTCGCGTTCCAGCGCACGCCCGGCGGCGCGCCGGAGCCGGCGCCCGCGGCGGGCTCCGGCTCCGGCGCGCTGGTCGCGATGCTGGGACTGATCCTCGCTCTGGGGTTCGCGGCAGGTCCCGTGCAGGACTACAGCGCCGCCACGGCGCTCGCCCTGCTCGACGGGTCGGCCTATGCCGAGGCGATGTCGGGCGCGCCGGGCCTGCCCGTCCGGCCGGACGAGGTGCCCTGATGTCGAGCTTCTTCGTCGCCGTGGCGACGGGCCTGGTGTGGATGGCCCTGATCGCCGAGACCGGGGTGGGCACCTTCGCCACCGGCGCCGTCCTGGGACTGGTGCTCTGGCGCGTGGGCGGCGCCCGCTCGCGCCGCCCGTTCGCCACCGTGCGCGCGTTGCGCCTGTCCTGGCTGGGCCTCCGCCTCGCGCTCTACTTCCTGTGGGAGCTGCTGGTCGCCAACGCCCAGCAGCTGCGCATCGTGCTGGCGCCGCGCATCGACGTCGAGCCGGGCTGGCTCCGCTTCCGCACCGAGCTCGAGACGCCCGCGCTGCGCGCGCTGCTGGGCGCGATGCTCTCGCTCACGCCGGGCAGCGTGACCTACGAGGAGACGCCCGCCGAGGACGGCGGCATGATGATCGGCCTGCACGTGCTCGACCTGCGCGACGAGGTCCGCCAGCTCGAGCAGGTGCGCCGCTTCGAGGCGCCACTGCGCGCCATGGAGACCTCGTGACGGATCTCCTCCACGACGCGAGCCTGATCGTGCTGGCCCTCTCGGCCGTGCTGATCCTGGTGCGCGCCTGGCGCGGACCCAGTGTCTTCGACCGCGCCGTGGCGCTCGAGACGCTGACCCTGGTGATGGTGGCCGCGTTGCTGCTCCACACCAACCTCGCGGTCGATGCGGCGCTCGGGCTGGCGCTGTTCGCCTTCGTGACCACGGTGCTGCTCGGCTACTTCCTGGGCCGCGGGGAGTTCCCCCATGAGTGAGTCCGCCCTGCCGCTCGCCGGCGCGCTGCTGTCGCTGCTGGGCGCGTTGCTCTTCCTGGTCTCGGCGATCGGACTGCTGCGGCTGCCGGACTTCTACACGCGCGCCCACGCGCCCGCGAAGGCCGCGACCCTGGGCCTGCTGCTCGCCGCCGCGGGCTCGATCCTCACCTACGGCCTCGGCGACGCCGCGTACTGGCTCGAGAAGGTGCTGCTGGTCGTGTTCGTGCTGATCACCGTCCCGATCAGCACCCAGATGCTGGTGCGCGGCGCCGCCGCGCGCGGCGTCCCCCAGGCGCCGCACACCCGCGGCGCGCCGACCGGCGAGCCGATCGAGCGGCTGGACGGCAGGGAGCGTTGAGTCCGACCCGGCGACGGCGGCTCTGGCCGCAGGGGGGAGAGAGCGATGCGCATCGGAGCGATGGTCGGCGTCGAGCGCGGCCGCAACGGTCTCGACGACCTCGTCGCCCAGGCTCGCGAGCTGGAGGCCCGCGGCTTTGCCACGGCGTGGCTCCCGCACGTGTTCGGCCTCGACGCCGTCACCGCGGGCGCGGTGATCGGACGCGAGACGGAGCGGATCGAGATCGGCACCGCCGTGGTCCCCACCCACCCGCGCCACCCCACGGCGCTCGCGCAGCAGGCGCTGACCGCGGGCGCCGCCTGCGGCGGGCGCTTCACGCTCGGGGTCGGGCTGTCCCATCCGGTGGTGATCGAGGGACTGCTCGGACTGCCCTACGCCCGCCGCGCCCGGCACATGCGCGAGTACCTCGCGGTACTCGGTCCGCTGCTGCGCGGCGAGGCGGTCCACTTCGAGGGCGAGGAGTTCCGCGTGGACCTCTCTCTCGAGGTGCCGGCCGCCCGGCCCGTGCCCGTCCTCGTCGCCGCCCTCGGCGATCGCATGCTCGAGATCGCAGGGCGCACGGCGGCGGGGACGATCCTGTGGATGACGGGCCCGCGTGCCATCGAGACGCACATCGCACCCAAGCTGCGTGCCGCAGCGCGTGCGGCGGGCCGGCCCGAGCCGCGCATCGTGGCGGGGCTCCAGATCCTGCTGACCGCCGATCCCGACGCGGCGCGGGAGCGCATGGCGAAGCGCATGGAGGTGTACCGCCGGCTGCCGAGCTACCGGGCGATGCTCGACAAGGAGGGCGTGGGGCACCCGGTCGAGCTCGCGCTGGTGGGCGACGAGTCGGCGCTCGGCGCCGGTCTCGACCGCCTGCGCGCGCTCGGGGTGAGCGATCTCGAGGCGGTCGTCGTCCCGGTCGACGAGGGCTCGGCGGAGCGGACGCTCGCCTTCCTCGAGAGCCGGCTCTAGACCGCCTCGGGGCTCCGCGCGATACCCTCCCGCGCATGTCGAGCGCGACGATCGGCGTCATCTCGGACACGCACGGCCTCGTGCGGCCGGAGGCGCTCGACGCGCTGCGCGGCTGCTCGCACATCCTCCACGCGGGCGACGTCGGCCGGCGCGAGGTGCTGGAGGCGCTGCGTGCGCTCGCACCCGTCACCGCGGTGCGCGGGAACGTCGACCGGGGCGCGTGGGCCGACGCGCTCCCGACGACCGAGGTGGCCGAGATCGGACCGCTGGCCCTCTACCTGCTGCACGACCTCGCCGAGCTCGACCTCGATCCCGCCGCGGCGGGCTTCGCGGCCGTGGTGAGCGGCCACTCGCACCGTCCCCGCGCCGAGGTCCGCGAGGGGGTGCTCTTCCTCAACCCCGGGAGCGCGGGTCCGCGCCGCTTCACGCTCCCGATCGCAGTGGCCCGGATCGAGGTCGCGGGCAGACGGCTCGTGCCCGAGCTGATCGAGCTTCGCGTCTGACCCGACGACCCGGCAGCCGTCGGGACGCCCGCGCCCGAGCCGCAGCAGCCAGAGCGCAGCCATCACGGCCGACGTCGCCGCGGGCGCCGCGGGCTCGGGCACCAGGTAGCGGCGCGCGCGCACGGCGATCGGGTTCCCGATCAGATCGCTCCACGCGATCATCGCCTCGCCGCCCGCGTTCTGGGCGATCACCGGCACCGCCTGCCGATCGCTCGTGAAGGTGTTGACCTGGCTCTGCGGCGTCGCGGGGAGGCCGCGTGCATCGAACTGGCGCACCTGGATCGAGAAGTCGTCGTCGTCGGTCCCGCCGCTGCCCTCGCTCTGCCACACCACCACGAAGCCGCCGTCGGCGCTCGTCGAGACGTCCGGGTCCCGCTGGTCACCGGCCGTGAAGGTGTTGACCTGGATCTCGTCGCCGTCGGGCATGCCGTCCGATCCGAAGCGCTGGGCCTGGATCGAGTAGCCGTCGGCGTCGTCCCCGGCGCTGCCCAGGCTCTCCCACGCCACCACGAAGCGACCGTCGGGATGCGAGGAGACGGAGGGGCGCCCCTGCGTCGAGTCCGTGTAGGAGTTGACGAGGAACTCCCCGCCCTGCGGCGTGCCCTCGACCGTGTAGCGCTGCCCGAGCACGGCGGTATCGGTGTCGGCACCGAGCCCGTTGGTGCTGGTCCAGACGACCACGAAGCCGCCGAGCGCGTCCCGCGCCACGGCCGGCTCGCGCTGATCGGACAGGGTCGACGTGTTGACCTGGAACTGGGGCGCCAGCGCGACTCCGCTCGCGTCGAAGCGGCGCGCCTGGATCGAGCCCAGCGAGGCGTCGTCCGCCGGACTGCTGTCGCTCTCCCAGGCCACGACGAAGTGACCGGCCGGATCCATCGCCACCGCGGGATTGCGCTGGTCCCCGGTCGTGTGGTCGTTCAGCCGGAACTGGCCCGCAGAGGAGTCGCCCGCGGCGTCGTAGAGCCGCGCCTGGATCGAGAAGCCGTCGCTGTCGCTCGGATCGGAGAGCTGGCTCTCCCAGACGATCGCGTAGCCGCCGTTCCCGTCCATCGCCAGGACCGGCACCTGCTCGGTGCCGGCGGCCAGGTTGTTGACCGGATACGCCGGGACCTGCGGGAGCCCGGTCTCTCCGTCGTAGATCCCGGCGTGGATCTCCGCGAACCCGGGCAGCAGGATGAGCTGCCAGGCGACCGCGATGTCGCCGTCCGCCGCCACCGCGACGTCGGGTGCGAAGTCGGAGTCCCCTGCCGCGGCCTGGAAGTCCGGACCGAGCGGGACGAGGTCGCTGCCCGCCGGGGACGGCCCGAGGACCAGGCCTGCCAGCACGAGGGGCCAGGAGTGCCGAGCTGCCATCGGCTCCCTCCACTCTCGAGTGTCCCCCAGAACGGTCGCCGGCGCCCGTCCGTCCCAGCCGGCACCGGAGCCGCGGCCGAGGTAGCGTGAGCCCATGCCCAGAACCGGCTTCATGGCCTGGCGACCCCACCCCTGGCACGGGCTGGCGGTGGGTCCCGACCCGCCGCGGGTGATCACGGCCTACGTCGAGATCACGCCCTTCGACGTGGTGAAGTACGAGGTGGACAAGCAGACCGGCTACCTGGCGGTCGACCGCCCGCACCGGGGCGCCGCCACGCCTCCCACCCTGTACGGGCTGATCCCCCGGACGTACTGCGGCCCGCGCGTGGCCGCGCTGAGCCCGGGCGTGGAGGTCGCCGACGGCGACCCGCTCGACGTCTGCGTGATCTCGGAGCGCACGATCGACCGCTCCGACATCACGCTGACCGCCCGCGTGCTCGGCGGGCTCCGCATGCTCGACGGCGGCGAGGCGGACGACAAGATCATCGCCGTGCTCGTGGGCGACCCGATGTGGGGAGACGCGACCGACCTCGCGGACCTGCCCACCGCCATCGTCGACCGCCTCGACCACTACTTCGCCACCTACAAGGCCCTGCCCGGCAGCGACCACGAGGTCCGGATCGAGGCGCGCTACGGCCGCGACCGCGCGCACGCGGTGGTCGAGGCGGCGATCGCCGACTACGAGGACGCGTTCCCCCGCCGCGAGTGAGTGGTGTTGCCCGGCTACACGGGGACCGCGACGATCCCGGGCAACGGGGCCTGCTGAGACGGCCGCCTGCTACAGCATCTCCTCGGCCAGCAGCTCCAGCGCCTCGGGCTGCGGGGTCCCCACCTGCATGGTGTGCACCCAGTGCTTGTTGCCGGCGGCCTTCCAGGCCTGGAGGCGCTCGCGGATGTGGTCGCGCGGGCCGACCAGGTGGCAGGCGTCCACCAGCTCGTCGGGCACCGCCATGGCGGCCTCCATCTTCTTGCCGTCCAGGAAGTAGTCCTGGATCCGCGCCGCCGCCTCTTCGTAGCCGAGCCGCACGGCGAGGTCGTTGTAGAAGTTCTTGTCGCGTGCGCCCATGCCGCCGATGTAGAGCGACATGTGGCCCTTGACGGGCATGCGCGCCTTCTCGATGTCGTCGCTCACGATCACGGTGACGCCCGGAACGATCGCGAAGTCCGCGAGGCTCTTGCCGCCGCCGGCTTTCGCGAAGCCCTCCTCGAGGTACGGCAGGTAGACCTCGTCGACCTTCTCGGGATCGAGCATCATCGGGAACACGCCGTCGGCGACCTCGCCCGCGCAGCGCAGTCCGTTGGGGCTGATCGACGCGGTGTAGATCGGGATGCTCGGGTCGCCGTGCAGGATGCTCTTCAGCGGCTTGCCCAGCCCGGTGGTGCCCGGTCCGGTGTTCGGGATGTCGTAGACGCTGCCGTGGAACTCGAGCGGCTTCTCGCGCGCCATGATCTGGCGGATGATCTGGATGTACTCGCGCGTGCGCGTGAGCGGCTTGCCGTAGGGCACCCCGTGCCAGCCCTCGACCACCTGCGGGCCCGACGGGCCGAGTCCCAGGATGAAGCGGCCGCCCGACAGGTGGTCGAGCGTCATCGCGGTCATCGCCGCCATCGCGGGCGTGCGCGCGGGCATCTGCATGATCGCGGTGCCGACCTTGATCCGCTCGGTCTGTGCCAGCACCCAGGTGGCGGTCGTGACCGCGTCGTTGCCGTAGGCCTCGGCGGTCCAGGCCGAGTCGAAGCCGAGCTCCTCGGCCCGCCGGATCAGGTCGAGGTTGACCTGCGCCTTCTTGCCGAAGCTGATCGCGCCGATTCCGAGCTTCATCGCTGTCTCCTTCCGGGGTCCTGTCCTGCGGGATGATGGCACGTCATATGCCATAATGCAGGCATGGGAAACGCGGCCTCTCTGCCGGCAGTCGACGGCCGGCTGCGACGCTCGGAGCGCAGCCGCGAAGCCATCGTGCGCGCGCTGATCGAGCTGGTGGGCGAGGGGTCGCTGCGTCCCACCGCGCAGCAGGTGGCGGAGCGCGCCGGCGTCGGCATCCGCACCGTGTTCCGCCACTACTCCGACATGGAAACGCTCTACACCGAGATGGACGCGCGGCTGCGCGCGGAGATCGCGCCGCTGCTGCGCGAGGGCGCCGACTCGGGCAGTCTCCTCGAGCGGGCGCGCGCCCTGGTTCACCGCCGCGCCGACTGCTTCGAGCGGATCGCGCCCTACAAGCGCGCAGCGAACCTGCAGGGCGGCCGCTCGGCCGTGCTCCAGAGCCAGCACGGCGCGCTGGTGCGCGAGCTGCGCTCGGATCTGCTGCGTTGCCTGCCCGAGCTCGCCGACGCCCCGGCGGAGCTCACCGACGCACTCGAGCTGGCCGCCTCGTTCGAGGCCTGGGACCGCCTGCGCAGCGACCAGCGCCTGAGCCGCCGCCGCGCACTGGCGGCGATGGAGCGCGCGGTCACCGCACTGGCGCACGAGCTCGGCTGACCTCGTGCGGGCTTCGCGCTCGTGGGCTGCGCCGCTGCTCCTGCTCGGCTGGGAACGGGTCGTGCGCGGGTCCGGCTCAGCCGTCCCAGACGGTGCGCAGGCGGCCATCCTCGCCGAGCAGCTCGACGGGGCTGCGCTTGTCGACGTGGCCGATCAGGTTGCGGTAGACGCCGTAGCCCACGAGCTCGCGCAGGCGCGGTGCGAAGCCGCACGCGATCTCGCGCGGGATGCCGAGCTGCTGGTTCTCCTGCTGTCGCACCCAGCCGGCGCAGTAGTTCATCGCCACGCCGACGCGCCGCTCTCCGGTGCGGTTGGCGCCGCCTCCGTGCCACAGGCTGCCGTTCCAGACCAGCACGCTGCCGCGGCGCATCTCGGCGGCGATCGACTCGTAGGACTTCGTGACGTCGGGCGCGTGGTCGCGCCGATGGCTGCCGGGCACCAGGCGGGTGGCGCCGTTCGCCTCGGTGAAGTCCGTGAGCGCCCACATGGTGTTGCACACGATCGGGACGTGCGGCCTGGGCAGCGGAATCAGCTGGTCGTCGGCGTGGATCATCTGGGCGCTCTCGCCGGGTCCGATCGAGATCGAGGAGAGCGACGAGACCAGGCAGCCGCGGTCGAGCACCCCCTCGACCACCGGCAACACGCGCGGGTGGACCGGGATCTCCTCGTAGAGCTTGCCGTGCGTCAGCAGGTTGTAGATGCGCCAGGTGCTTGCGCCCTCGAACTCGTTCTGCGAGGGCAACGTGCCGAGCTCGCGCTCCAGGCGCAGCAGGTCGGCGGCCAGCGCGTCGGCGTGCGCCGGATCGATGACGTCCTCGATCAGGCTGTAGCCGTCGCGCTCGATCCGCTCGAGGTGCGCGCGCAGCTCCGCCGCGGCGATCGGCGCCGAATGGCCCATGTCGTTACGATACCGCCCGCAGTCGTTTCCGGGAGGCCGGGTTGGGCGAGTTCACCGACGACATGGGGGTCGAGTACCTGGGCGTGGTCGACGGCGCGTACGCGCTCGAGCTGGCGCTGCGTCCCGACCACATGAGCCGGGCCGAGCGCGCGCACGGCGGGGTGCTCTTCACCCTGCTCGACACCTGCCTGGGCCGCGCCATCATCGAGCACCTGCCCGCGGGGCGAGGCTGCGCCACCGTGGAGCTCAAGATCAACTACTTCCGCCCGGTCCAGCGCGGCCGCATCCGCGCGATCGGCCGGATGCGCGAGATGACGCGTCGGCTGGCCTACGCCGAGGGCGAGATCGTGAACGAGGCGGGCAAGGTCCTGGCGCGCGCCAATGGGACCTTCTTCCTCACCGAGACGATGACGCAGAGGGAGCGCGAGCGGGTCTGAGGCCCGGGGGGCGGCTCAGGAGCGAGCATCGGCCTCGCGCTGCTTGCGCAGCTCGCAGCGGCGCGCCTCGATCGGGCTGCACTGGCAGTTGCTGCCGACGCCGCCGCAGCTCCCGCGCAGGTGGCGGCCCTGTACGATCGCGCCGAGCGCCATCGCGAGCACGACGATCCCGAAGATCACCAGGGTGGCGACGAATGTGGCCATACGAAGAGGTTAGCGAACGCCTCCGAGTCGGCCTCAGACCTCGTCGGCGAAGCCCGGCTCACGGACGCGGCCGCGGTGGCCCTCGAAGGCAAGGGCGGCCCAGCGGCCGATCGGGCCGTAGCGCTGCTTCAAGGTGCCGAGCTCGAGGCGCCCGACGTGCGGCAGCTCGCGCTGGCCGCCGCGGCCGACGTTGATCCGGTAGTCCGCCGCGTAGTTGAGCATGCCCAGGATCAGGTCGGGCTCCTGCTCGCAGCCCGCCGCGACCACGTCCGCCAGGGTCGGACGCGACTCGCGGATCACGTCGATGGCGGCCCCGTACGAGCCCGCCTCGGCGATGCGCTCGTAGTAACGGGCGGGCAGGCGGTCGCTGTCGACCTGGGAGCAGGCCACGATCGGGATGTCGAGGTCCTGGGCGCAGTGCTTGAGCGCCCGGGCCGTGCGGCACGCGTCCCTGCCGCCCGGGATGGCCTGGAGGTAGTCGATCCGCGCCACGCGGATCGGTCGTTCCGCGGCGAGGCCGCGCAGGTGCTCGCAGAGCCGCTCGACCTCCCAGGCGGGCCGGTGCACGATCAGCAGGCGGTCCTGCCAGCCGCGCAGATCCGCCTCGGCGCGCTTCAGCGCGTCGACCGAGGGGAAACGGTCGGACTGCGGGTCGCGCAGGTAGTCGCGCACCTGGTTGGCGCTCCAGGCGCTACCGGCATCGGTGCCGGTGAGCAATGCGAGCAGGCGGTGGAAGATGCGGCGCTCGGACTCCTCGTAGGAGTAGAGCACGTCGAGCGCACCGGCCTCGTCCCCGGCGCTCTCGCGCAGGTTCGCGACGATCAGGTTGGCGAGCATCACGGTCTTGCCGTGCCCCGTACGCGCGGCGATCAGGCACAGCTCGCCCGAGTGGAAGCGGGCCTCGAGCGAGCGCAGCGTGGGCCAGGTGAACTGGAGCGACGCCGGCTCCTCGGCGCTCTCGCGCAGCAGGCGGTCGACGGAGAAGCCGGCGGGAGTCTCGTCGGAAGACGGCGGAGTGTTGGCCATCGGTTCCTCTTCGAGCGACGCTCCCAGTCTATCACCTCGACCCGGCGTCGAAATCCGCTCCACGCGCCCGCAGCGAGGCGGCAGCGCGACGGCAGCGACTATGGGGCCGGCGCGGAGGCGAGCGCCGGAAACGTGCTGGTGGCGCGCGTCTCGAACGCGCCGCCTTCGGCGCGCACGATGAAGTAGGCCGCCAGCGCCTCCGCCTCGGCGATCGCGAAGCCCTCGTCGGGACCGAGCACGGTGAGCGCCGTGGCCCAGGCGTCGGCGTGCACCGCGTCCGCGTGCAACACGCTCACCGAGGCGAGTGCATGCGTGACGGGGCGACCGGTGCGGGGATCGATCACGTGGCTGCGGCGCTCGCCGTCCTCGACGTAGAAGCTGCGGTAATCGCCCGACGTGGCGAGCGCGCCGGCGGCGAGCTCGAGCGCGGCGTGCACGGCCCGGCCGCTCTCGTCGGGGCGCTCGATGCCGACGCGCCAGGCGCCCCCCTCGGGCCGCGCCCCGCGCGCGCGCACCTCGCCGCCTACCTCGACGAACCAGTCGCCCCAGCCCAGGCCCTGCAGCGTGAGCGCCACGCGGTCGACCCCGAAGCCCTTCGCGATCGCGGAGAGGTCGCACTCGACGTCGGGGCGCTGCTTGCGGGCGGTCCCCGCAGCGGGGTCGAGCTCGACGAGCGCGTAGCCCACGCGGCGCCGCAGCGCCGCGAGCTCGGCTGGCTCCGGACCCGGCCCCGGGGCGCGCGCTCCGGCGCCGAAGCCCCAGGCCGCCACCAGAGGCCCCACCGTCACGTCGAAGGCACCGCCGGTGCGATCGCTCACCGCCCGCGCCACGCGCAGGACCTGGAGCGTCTCGCGCGAGAGCGGGAACGGATCCAGCGAGGCGTGCCGGTTGAACTGCGACAGCTCGGAGTCGGCGTCCCAGGTCGACATCAGCCGGCTCACCTGCGCCAGCTCAGCCTCGATCGCCTCGCGTGCGCGGTCGAGGTCCTCGCGCGAGCGCCCGCTCGCGTCGAGCGTCACCGACCAGGTGGTCCCCATCGCCTCGCCGCGCAGCACTGCACGCGGCGGCGCCGCGATCCAGAGCCGATGGACGGCCAGTACGATCAGGGCGACCAGGAACAGCGGGAGCAGCGCGCGGGCGCGTGGCGTCAGGATCTCGGGCCGGCCCTCGCCTGGGCGGACGACGCTCGCCTTCGGCTCGCTAGCCCCCGAAGTCATCGAAGGCGATGTTCTCGGGGTCCACGCCCAGGTCGTCGAGCATGCGCGAGCACGCGTCGATCATCATCGGCGGCCCGCACAGGTAGTATTCGATCTCCTCGGGCGCCGGATGGTCCTTCAGGTAGTTGTCGTAGAGCACCTGGTGGATGAAGCCGGTGAGGCCGGTCCAGCGGTCCTCCTCGAGCGGCTCGGACAGCGCCAGGTGCCACTCGAAGTTCGGGTTCTCGGCCGCGATCGATTCGAAGTCCTCGACGTAGAAGGCCTCGCGCAGCGAGCGCGCCCCGTACCAGAAGGTCACCTTGCGGTCGGTGTGGAGGCGGCGGAACTGGTCGAAGATGTGCGAGCGCATCGGCGCCATACCCGCGCCGCCGCCGATGAAGCACATCTCGTTGCCGGTCTCCTTGGCGAAGAACTCGCCGTAGGGGCCGGAGATCACCACCTCGTCGCCGGGCTTCAGGGCGAAGATCCACGACGACATGATCCCGGGCGGGACGTCGGGCTGACCGGGCGGCGGCGACGCCACGCGCACGTTCAGCATGATCACGTCCTTCTCTTCGGGGTAGTTCGCCATCGAGTAGGCGCGCGTCACGCCCTCGTCCACCTTCGACACGTACTGCCACATGTTCAGGTGGTCCCAGTCGCCGCGGTACTGCTCCTCGACGTCGTAGTCCTTGTACTCGACCACGTGGGGCGGGCACTCGATCTGGATGTAGCCGCCGGCGCGGAACGGCACCTCATCGCCCTGGGGCAGCTCGAGCACCAGCTCCTTGATGAAGGTGGCCACGTTGTCGTTCGAGCGCACCCGGCAGGTCCAGCGCTGCACGTCGAAGACCTCCGGCGGCAGCTCGATCTCCATGTCTTCCTTCACCTTCACCTGACAGGCCAGGCGCAGGCCGGCGCGCGCCTCCTTCGGCGTGATGTGCGAGACCTCGGTGGGGAGCAGGGCGCCGCCGCCCGAGTCGACCACGCAGCGGCACACGCCGCAGGTGCCCTTGCCGCCGCACGCGGATGGGATGAAGATGCCGTTGGCCGAGAGGGTGCCGAGCAGCGTCCCGCCCGCGTCCACCTCGAGGGCCTTCTCGGGGTCGCCGTTGATCTCGATCTTGAGCTTGCCGCCGGGCGACAGGCGGGCCTTCACGACGAGCAGCAGCACCGTGAGCACCACGACGGTCACGGTGAAGCCGAGCATTCCGAACAGGACAGTGGTCATCGGCGACTCCTAAAGCTGGATTCCCGAGAACGACATGAACGCGATCGCCATCAGTCCGACCGTGATGAACGTGATGCCGAGACCGCGCAGCGCGGGCGGCACGTCGGAGTAGCGCAGTCGCTCGCGCACCGCGGCAAGCGCCACGATCGCGAGCAGGAAGCCGATGCCGGCGCCGGTGCCGAACACCGCCGCCTCGCCGAGCGTGTAGTCGCGGTTGACCATGAACAGCGAGCCGCCCAGGATGGCGCAGTTGACGGCGATCAGCGGCAGGAACACGCCCAGCGAGCCGTAGAGCGCGGGCGCGTAGCGGTCGATCACCATCTCCACGATCTGCACCACCGCGGCGATCGTGCCGATCAGCACCAGGAAGCTCAGGAACGACAGGTCGACGGACGGCGCGCCCAGCCACGCGAGCGCGCCCTCTTCGAGCAGGTTCTCGTAGAGGAACTGGTTGAGCGGGCAGGTCAGCGCGAGAACGAAGACGACCGCGAGGCCGAGGCCGAACGAGGTCTCGACCTTCCGGGAGATGGCCAGGAAGGAGCACATCCCCAGGAAGAAGGCCAGGGCCATGTTCTCAACGAAGATCGCCTTCGTAGCCAGGCTCAGGTAGTGCTCCAACGTGGAACTCCTCCTCGACCTGCTCGGGCCGAACGCTCCGCACCACCCAGATGAAGCAGCCGATCAGGATGAATGCGGCGGGCGCCAGGACCATCAGGCCGTTGGGTACGTACCAGCCTCCTTCGGAGACCGTGGGAAGGACGGAGACGCCGAGCAGGCGTCCGGAGCCGAACAGCTCGCGGAAGGCCGCCACCAGCACCAGCACCAGGCTGTAGCCCGCCGCGTTGCCCACCGAGTCGAGGAAGCTGAGCCAGGGGCCGTTCTGCATGGCGAACGCCTCGCAGCGGCCCATGATGATGCAGTTGGTGATGATCAGCCCCACGAACACGGAGAGCTGCAGGCTGATCTCGTACAGGTAGGCGCGCAGGAACTGGTCGGCGACCATCACCATCGAGGCGATGATGGTGAGCTGCGTGATGATGCGCACGCTGGGCGGGATCAGCTTGCGCAGCACGCTCACCGCCACCGTCGAGGTGGCCAGCACGAACAGCACGGCCAGGCTCATCACCAGGGCCGTCTCGAGCTTCGTCGTCACGGCCAGCGCCGAGCAGATGCCCAGGACCTGCAGGCCGATCGGGTTGTTCTCGATCAGGGGGTCCAGCAGGACCTCGTTCGGCTTGCTCATCCCATCCCCCGCTGCTTGCGGAATTCGGCCAGATACGACTTGAAGCCGTTCTCGCCGAGCCAGAAGCGCAGCATGTTCGTGACGCCGTTCGACGTGAGAGTAGCGCCCGAGAGTCCGTCGACCTCGTAGGGAGCCTGGTCGGGCGGTCCCGCCATGCCCTTGACGACGTGGATCGCGACGTCGCCCGACGGGTCGAAGGCGCGCCGGCCGGGCCAGAGCGCCTTCCAGCGCGGGTTGTCGACCTCGCCGCCCAGGCCGGCGGTCTCGCCGTGCTGGTAGAAGGTGATCCCCCGGATCGTCTCGGCGTCGGACTCGAGCGCGAGGTATCCGTACAGCGTCGACCACAGCCCGTAGCCCTCGATCGGCAGGATCACGCCGCCCTCCTTGAGCACGTAGACGAGCGTGTGGTTCGGCAGGCGGCGCACCTTGGCGGCGTTCTCGGGGGCGTCGCTGCTCGAGTCGGGGTCGCGCACGGCGCGCTGCGGGTCGAACGTGTGGGGATCGACGTCGTCCAGATAGCGGCCGGTCGAGAGCTCGACGACGCGCGGCTCGAGCTTCTCCTCGAAGCGGCGCATCAACTCCTCGCGCGCCGGCCGTTCGCTGGGCTCCACGAGACCGGCGACGACCAGGACGTTGCGGATGCGGTCGAGGCGCTTGTTCTCGTCCTGACGGTCCTTCAGCGCCACGGCCACGGCCGACACCAGCACCGAGAACACCACGCACAGGACGGTGGTGAAGATCACCGTGTTGCGGGAGTTATGCTCCACTGCGGGCCAGCCTCCGTGCCACGTTGCGCCGGATCGCGAAGTGGTCGATCAGCGGCGCGAACATGTTCATGAACAGGATCGCCAGCATCATGCCCTCGGGGTACGCCGGGTTGACGCAGCGGATCAGCACGCAGAGCACGCCGATCCCCATCCCGTAGAGCCACTTGCCGCTGTCGGTGTAGCTCGAGCTGACGGGGTCGGTGGCCATGAACACGGTGCCGAAGGCCCAGCCGCCGAGCACCATGTGCCAGTACCAGGGCACCTCGAACATCGGGTTGGTCTCGGAGCCGACGGCGTTCAGGAAGCTCGCCATCACCACGGTGCCGATGAAGACGCCGGCCATCGTGCGCCAGGAGCCCACGCCGGTCAGCAGCAGCAGGCCGGCGCCCAGCAACACCACGAGCGTCGAGGTCTCGCCCATCGAGCCGGGGATCAGGCCCAGGAACGCGTCCGTCCAGGACGCCTCGGCGAGCGCGCCGTGCGTGGCGGCCGCCTGGGCCAGCCAGGTGGCGCCGGTGAAGCCGTCCACGCCGATGAAGTCGGCGGCGATCCAGGGCTGGTCGCCGCTGATGTAGGCGGGGTAGGCGAAGAAGATGATGGCGCGCACGGAGAGCGCCGGGTTCAGGAAGTTCATCCCGACCCCGCCGAACACCTCCTTGGCGAACACGATGCCGATCACGGTGCAGAGGGCCACCTGCCAGAGCGGGATCGTGGGCGGCAGCACCAGCGGGATCAGCGCGCCCGTAACCAGGAAGCCCTCGGACACTTCGTGCCCGCGGACCAGGCAGAAGAGCGCTTCGATGGTGCCGCCGGCCGCCATCGTGACCGCGTAGACCGGCGTGAAGTAGATCGCCCCGAGCAGCGTGCAGGCCAGGATGTCGCCCGGGTCGTAGGCGAAGCCCAGGTACTGGAACAGCGCGTTCTGCCAGTCGGCCAGCGGCGTGGCGCCGGCCGCGATCGCCAGGCTCGCCTGGTAGCCCACGTTGAACGACGCCCACACGAAGCAGGGCTGGAGCGCCACCACCACCAGGATCATCATCCGCTTGTAGTTGAGCGCGTCGCGGACGTGCGACCCGGTGCGCGTCACCTTGCCCGGCGTATAGAGGATCGTGTCGATCGCGTCGTAGAGCGGGTACAGGCGCTCCAGCTTCCCGCCCTCTTCGAAGTTGGGCGCGACCTTGTCCAGGGCGTCGCGGAGCGGCTTCACCTCAGCCTTCCTTCTCGATGCGTTCGAGGTTCTTCCGCAGGTACGGGCCGAACTCGTTCTTGCCAGGGCAGACGAAAGTGCAAAGCGCCAGGTCCTCCTCGTCCAGCTCCAGCGCGCCGAGCGCCTCGGCCTGCTCGATGTCGCCCACCACCAGCGAGCGGAGCAGGTAGGTCGCGACGATGTCCATCGGCATCACCCGCTCGTAGGTCCCGAGCGGCATGATCGGACGGTGCGAGCCGTTGGTGTCGGTGGTCATGTCGAAGCGCTTCCAGAACATCAGCTTCGACACGAAGGTCCGGGTGGCGGAGAAGTCCTCGGCCCCGGGCGCCAGCCAGCCGAACAGGCGGCGCGCCCGGCCCTCGAGCACGGCGCTCACCTGCAGGTGGTGGCGCCCCAGGAAGCCCAGCTCGGGGCCCATCGCGCGCTTGCCCGAGAGCACCGAGCCCGAGATGACGCGCACGTCGCCGTCGAGCAGCCCGTCGCGCAGCAGCTCGTCGAGCGAGGCGCCGAGCCGGGTCTGCACCAGGCGCGGCTCCTTCATCATCGGGCCGCCGAGGGCCACGACCCGCTCGACGGGCAGGCGACCGGTGGCGAGCAGGCGCCCCACCGCGATCACGTCCTGGTAGCCCAGGTGCCAGGCGCTGCGGTGGCGCGAGACGGGGGCCAGGTGGTGGATGTGGACGCCCGGGTTGCCGGCGGGGTGAGGCCCCTGGAACTGCTCCACCGAGACCCGATCGTCGCCCCACGAGCGGATCTCCGACCCCTTGCGGACGCACAGGTAGACGGGTCCGTCGCAGAGCTTCGACACGGCCTGGAGCCCGCGCTGGAAGTCGTCGTAGGCGGCCTGCACCAGGGGATCCGGGTCGGCCGCGCACGGGTTCGTGTCGATCGCGGTGACGAACAGCGCTCGGGGGGAGCTCTCGGGCAGCGGGACCTTGCCGAACGGCCGCTGACGCAGCGCGGTCCAGAGGCCCGACTCGACCAGCAGGGCCCGGACCTGCTCGCCCGTCCAGTCGGCGACGCCGGCCTCGCGCCAGGTCTCGAGGGCGACGCAGTCGGCGTCCGTGGGGCTTCCCACGCGCTCGCTCTCGGTGAGCTGGATCACCACCGACCGGAGCATGCGCCGGTGCCCGCGGAAGATCGCGGCCACCCGCCCCGCGCCCGGGGCGGTGTAGCGGACGCCGGGCCGGGTGCGGTCCTCGAACAGCAGCTGGCCGCGCTTGACCTGGTCCCCCTCGGAGATCGCCATCCGGGCGCGCACGCCCGGCGTATCGTCGCCCATCACGGCCACGCGCGAGATCTCGGGCCCGGGCACCACGACGTGCTGCTCGGGCTCCCCGGCAAGGGGCAGATCGAGGCCCTTCCTGAGCCGGTGCACTGCCAAGCGCAACTCCCCCCAGAAACTCGGGATTCCGCCGGGGCGCGGGGGCCGCGGCCGTCTGAATTTAGAGTTGTGACGCGGCCTTCGCTAGGCGGGCGCGCCTCCCCTCGTGGTACTATTTCCTGTACAGAGGGACGCTACGGGAGGGCTCGGCATGGACCGACACACGGTGCCCAGGGCACGCTCCATCATGACGCGCTCGCTGGTCACGCTGAAGCCAGAGATGCCTGCCGTGGACGCGGCGAAGATCCTGGTCGACCGGGCGATCTCGGGCGCCCCGGTGGTCGATCCGGACGGTCGGCTGCTCGGCCTGCTCTCGGAGTACGACTGCCTGCGGGCCGTGGCGTCCGCCGAGTTCGAGATGGACTCCCACGACGCCGTCGAGACCGTGGCGGAGCTGATGACGAAGGCCTGTCACACGGTGTCTCCCGACCAGGACCTGTTCGCGCTGGCCCACGCGTTCGTGACCCTGCACGTGCGGCGGCTGCCGGTGGTGCAGAACGGCATGCTGCTCGGCCAGGTCAGCCGGCGCGACGCGCTGCGCGCGGCGCTGGAGCTGCGTCGCCAGCTGCAGAAGGCGCGGCGCAGCTATCCGGACTACCCAAAGGGCCGTGACCCGATCCACAACTATCCGCGCTAGAGGCGATCGGGCGGGCCCGAGAGCCGCGGAGGGGGCTCCATGGCTCGACTCCTTCCCATGCTCGTCGTCGGGCTCCTGCTGGGAGCGTCGGCGCCTTCGAGCCAGGCGGCGCCTCCGTCGGTCCCGGCCTCGGTCTCGTACCAGGGCGTGCTGCTCGACGGCGCCGGCCTGCCGCGGACCGGCTCGGTCGACTTGACCCTCCGCCTCTACGACGCCGCGACCGGGGGCACGCTGGTCTACAAGCAGGGCTTCTCGGCGGTGCCGCTCACCGACGGCGTGTTCACCGTCCAGCTCGGCCCGAGCGGCGACGCCACGGACACCCCGACGGACCCGCTGACCACCGACCTGGTGGCGGCGCTCGCGGGCGACGTGGGACCCACCGGGCCGAGCCGCTTCCTGGCCGTCACGGTCGGGAGCGAGGGGCCCCTGGCGCGCACCCAGCTCCTGGTGGTGCCGTACGCGCTGCGCGCGACCAGTGCGGTGAGTGCCGACACGGCTCAGAGCGCGAGCGAGGCGCTCACCGTGGGCGGCCTCTCGGCGGACGTCGTCAGCGAGCTGTACGAGCACACCAACCTCGACGGCACCGGCCCCGGCAACGCGGACGCCAGCGAGGGGCTCGCCGACGTGGACGGCGACGGCATCGCGAACTTCGTCGACCCGGACAACGACGGCGACGGCCTCGACGACGGCCTCGAGGTGGCGCAGGGCAGCGACATCAACCTGGTGACGCCGGTCATCGCGAGCTTCGCCCCCCTCCGGGCCGACGGCTTCGTCTCGTCCACCGTCACCGTCAGCGGCTCGAACTTCGAGCCCGGCATGGGCGTCCAGTTCGGCCCGGAGAACCCGACCCCCTCCAACCTCACGTCGAACGGCTTCGACGTCCAAGTCGGACCGCAGCCCCCCGGGTTCGTCACCGTGACCGTGACGCGCCTCAATGGAGAGCAGGCATCGACCCCGTTCGAGTTCTTCTACGTCGAGCCGGTGATCGACAGCGTGTCGCCCGGCGTCGGGACGGCCGTATTCGCCACGTCCGTCACCGTGAACGGGCAGAACTTCGTTCCCGGGCTGAGCGTCGTGTTCGGCTCGCAGACACCGACACCCACCAACGTCACGAACACCAGCTTCGACGTCACGGTCGGCCCGCAGCCGGCCGGCCTCGTCGACGTCCAGGTGACGCTGCCCAACGGCAACAGCGTGACGGCGCCGGGCCTCTTCGAGTTCTCCGCCGACGTCGTCCACCCGGTCGCGGTGTCCGACGAGACGCAGCTCAGCTTCGATCTGATCGGCGGCACCTCCACCACTCTGGTGGGAGGCACGCTCGAGTACGCCGTCGACACGAACGACGACTTCGCGCCGGACCTCGTGCTGCCGCTCGCCACGAACGGGGGCGCCGTGACCTTCCCCGGCCAGCTCGCGGTCGCCTTCGACCCCACCGGCGCGGTCGTCGGGCTGCGCTGCCGCAGCGCCAGCAACTGCGACGTCGAGTACCTGCGTGACGCCGACGGCGACCGCGACCTCGAGGACGAGACGCCCGTGGTGATCGAGTCGCTGAACGGCGCCGCCAAGCTCTGGTCGCCGTCGATCGCCTTCGACCCGGCGGGACGCCCGGCGCTCGGCTACCTGGCCAACACCTTCTCGACCGAGGCAACGGTCGCCCACGACCGCGACGGCGACGGGCTCTTTACCGGCACCAACGAGCTGGTCACGATCGAGATGGTGGGCGGGCTGCAGTCGATGCGCGTCGGGGAGCTCGACGTGGACTCGACCGGCCGCGTGGGCTTCGCCTACTTCCGACAGAATTCCAACGCGCTGCGCGTCGCGTGGGACCGCAGCGGCGACGGCGACTTCGACGACTCGCCGGGCGGCGTGGCGGAGGTGGTCGACGTCGAGACCGGTCTCGGGCTGCCGCGCTGCGTCGGCGCACGCTTCGACGACGCCGACCGGCTCGCCGTCGTCTGGTCGGTGCTCGACACCGTCGAGACCGCCCGCGACCTCGACGGCGACGGCGACTTCGACGACCCCGGCGAGCGGATGTCGCTGGGCGGCGCCGGGACCACCGCCTGCGACCTGGCCTTCGCCGCGGACGGCACCTGGGCGGTCGTGCACGACGGCGACGGGCTGCGCCTGCTGGTGGACGACTCCGGCGACGGCGACTTCGACGACCCGGGCGAGAGCATCCTGCTCGAGGCCGACGGCAGCGAGAGCCTGGAAGCGGAGCTGATCCTCGACGGCAGCAACGGCGTGGTCGCGACCGAGGACGTGATCTACGTCACGCCGCTGCCCTGAGGCCGGGCGTTCTGTGCCGCCCGGTCACTCGCCGGGCGGATGATCGCGGGTGTCGGTGTAGACCGGCGCGCGCTTCTCGCGGCGGGCCCGCACCGCCTCCTCGAAGTTCTCGGTGATCATCCGCACGTAGAGCTGGGCGTGGCTCTCGTGGTTCATGTGGGTGTGCAGGCTACCGGCGTCGATCCGCACGAAGGACCTGGCGCGCTCACTCCCCGGTGAAGTTCGGCTTGCGCTTCTCGAGGAAGGCGCGCGGGCCCTCGGCGGCGTCCTTCGACATCATCACCTGCATGCCGTGGCGCTGCTCGATCTCGAAGGCCGCCTCCTCGGGCAGCGTCTCGGTCTCGCGCAGGGTGGCGAGGATCGCCTGGACCGCCAGCGGCCCGTTCTCGGCGATGCGCTGCGCGATCTCCTGCGCCTTCGCCAGCGCCTGGCCGTCGGGCACCACGTGGTTCACCAGGCCCAGCTCGAAGGCGCGCCGCGCGGGCAGGTCCTCGCCCGCCAGCAGCATCTCCGCCGCCACCGCGTAGCCGATCTGCCGGCGCAGCCGCACCGCCGAGCCCGCCATCGGGAACAGCCCGCGCTGCACCTCGGTCACCCCGAAGCAGGCGCTCTCGCCCGCCACGCGGATGTCGGTGCCCTGCAGGATCTCGGTGCCGCCCGCGCGCGCGAAGCCCTCGGCGGCGAGGATCACCGGCTTCGTGGGCCGGTAGGTCTTGAGCCAGCAGCCCATGATCACGTGCGGCTCCGCGCGCACGCGCTCGAGCCACTCGTTGTCGACCACGCCGGAGCGCAGCTTGCCGATCTCGGCCAGGTCCATGCCGGCGCAGAAGGTGTCGCCGCGCCCGGTCAGGATGCCGACGCGCAGGGCCGGGTCCTCGTCGAGGCGCACCCAGGCGTCGTAGAGCCGGCACATCACCTCGGCGTTGACGGCGTTCTTCTTGGCGGGGCGGTTGATGGTGACGGTGAGAACCGGACCTTCGGCTTCGACCAGGACGAGCGGCTCGGACACGGGGGCTCCTCGGTGGATGAACGCGGCCACCGGGCGGCCGGAGCGGGACTCTAGTACGGAGGCGGTCGCGGGGCGAAGCGAGCACTGGACCCGCGAGCAGAGCGCCCCCGCAAGCGACGGCGAACGCCGGCGCGCGCAGCGAGGCGAAGCCGAGCGGAGTCCGCAAGCGCCGCCGGCGCGCGCAGCGAGGCGAAGCCGAGCGGAGTCCGCAAGCGCCGCCGGCGCGCGCAGCGAGGCGAAGCCGAGCGAAGTCGTCCATAGACCTCCAGCTATCGCATCAGCTCCCCGCCGTTGACCATGAGCGTCTGGCCCGTGATGCCGCGCGCGCGGTCCGATGCCAGCAGCAGCACCGCCTCGGCCACGTCCTCGTCGGGCACGATGTCGCCCAGCGGGATGCGGCTCGCGATCTGGCCGCGCACCGCCTCCTCGCTCAGGCCCTCGGCCTTGGCGCGGATCTTCACGAACGCCTCGACCGGCGGGCCCCACATCCAGCTCGGCACGATCATGTTGACGCGAACGTGGTCGGGCCCGAGCTCGTCCGCCAGGTAGTACATGGCCGACTGCAGGGCGCCCTTCGAGGCGGCGTAGCCCGCCTGCGGGAGCTGGGGCTGGACCATCGACTGCGAGCCGATCAGGACGATCGAGCCGCCGCCGGCCTCCTTCAGCGCCGGGGCGATCGCACGCACCAGGGCCATGCTGCCGAGCACGTTGGTGTCGAAGGCGCGGCGCCAGGCCTCGAAGTCGGTGTCGTGGAGGCCTCCGAACACGTTCTCGTAGGCGGCGACCTGCACCATCGCGTCGATGCGCCCGAAGCGGTCCCGGGCCAGCGCCACCAGCGCGGCGCAGTCGTCGGCGTCGGTGATGTCGGTGCGCGCCCACGCCACCCGCTCGTCCGAGGGGTCGAGGTCCTTGGCCGTCGACTCGAGCACGCTCTCGGTGCGGGCGGCGAGCACCACGCGCGCACCGTCGCGCAGCGCCAGGCGGGCGATCTCGCGCCCGAGGCCGGCGCCGACGCCCGACACCACCAGGGTCTGGTCCTGCAGGATCATGCGACCTCCTTCGCTGGGGCCCGCATGGTATCGCGGTGTAGAATCGGCCTCCGGTGTCGACCGCGCGCGCGCGAACGATCCTGTGGCTCGGGGCCCTGCTGCTGGTGCCCCTGCCCTACGTCGGGCTGGTCGAGGGCAGCGTGCCGGTGGCCCGCTTCCTGCTGCTCGGGGTGGTCACGGCGGCCTACTCCGGCTTCGTGGACGGCTCCGGCGTGGCCTGGACGCTGACCGCGATCCTGCTGCTGCACGCGCTGGTCTACGGGCTGCTGCTGCGCGTACCCGCGGCGCTGCTGGCGCGCTGGGTGCCGGAGGCGCTGCGAGTGCGCTTCGTGTGGGGGATCGTGCTGCTGACGTTCGCGCTCGCGGTGAGCCTGCCGGTGTACCGGACGCCGTTCGACGACGTCGCGTCCCGGACCCGCTGGCCGGGCCTCTTCGAGTGAGCCCGACGCGCGCGCTGGCCCTGGCGCTGGCGCTGGCGGCGCTGCCCGCGGCCCACGCGCTCGCCTTCGAGCGCACCGAGGAGCGCGCCGACTGCGCCAACCACCAGCCGCTGCGCCAGCCGCTGTTCGGCGATACCCACGTGCATACGCGCTTCTCGTTCGACGCCTGGGCGCAGGGCACGCGCAACGATCCGCGCGACGCCTATCGCTTCGCGCGCGGCGAGGCGGTGCCGATCCAGCCCTTCGGCGCCGACGGCGCCGTGCGGCGTACGGTGCGGCTGCGGCGCCCGCTCGACTTCGCCGCGGTGACCGACCACGCCGAGATGCTCGGCGAGACCGGTCTGTGCCAGACCCCCGGCAGCTCGGGATACGACCGCTTCGTGTGCGTGCTGCTGCGGCGCTGGCCGGCGCTCGGCTACATGGTGGTCAACAGCCAGTGGAGCACGAGCGGCAGGCGGCGCGCGGACCTGTGCGGCGCCGACGGCGCCGCCTGCCGCGCCGCCGCGGCGGGCCCCTGGCAGGCGACGCGCGACGCGGCCGAGGAGTTCTACGACCGCAGCCCGGCCTGCCGGCTCACCACCTTCGTGGGCTTCGAGTGGAGCGGATCGCGCGTGGGCATGATCCACCGCAACGTCGTGTTCCGGAACGCGGTCGTGCCGGCGGCGCCGATGAACGCGATCGACGACGAGCGCGACGAGGTGCGGCTGTGGGAACGGCTCGAGGCGGAGTGCCTGCGCGCCGGCACGGGCTGCGACGCGCTGGCGATCCCGCACAACTCCAACTGGAGCGGCGGGAGCATGTTCTGGACCCGCGACGGCCCGGGCGGCCGGAGCCTCACGCGCGAGCTGGCCGCGCGACGCGCCGCGCTCGAGCCGCTGGTGGAGGTGACGCAGCACAAGGGCGACTCGGAGTGCCGCGCCAGCGAGGCCGACCCGCTGTGCGCGTTCGAGACGCCGGGCTACGGCGACCTCGCAGGCCACGCGAGCCGCTTCATGCAGACGCCGGTCCCGCCGCGCGTCTACGTGCGGGAAGGCCTGCTCGAGGGCCTGAGCCAGCAGCGGAAGCTGGGCGTGAACCCGTTCCGGCTCGGCCTGATCGGCGCGACCGATACCCACCTCGGCACGCCCGGGCTGGTCGACGAGGACCAGTTCCCGGGGCACGCGGCCGGGATCGTCTCTGCGCGGCTCGAGGTCCCGCCGCTGCCCGACCATCCCGACTTCAACCCGGGCGGCCTGGCGGCGGTGTGGGCGGAGGAGAACTCGCGCGACGCCATCTTCGAGGCGCTGCGGCGGCGCGAGGTCTACGGCACCAGCGGCCCGCGCATGGTCGTGCGCTTCTTCGGCGGCTGGGAGCTCGATCCGGAGCTGTGCGAGGCGCCGGACTTCGCCGCGCGCGGCTACGCGGAAGGCGTGCCGATGGGAGGCGAGCTGCCGGGGTCTCCCGCGGGCGCCGCGAGTCCGGCGTTCGCGGTGCAGGCGTTCCGCGACCCGGGAACGCCGGACTCGCCGGGCACGCCGCTCGAGCGCATCCAGATCGTGAAGGGTTGGCTCGAGGGCGACGCGCAGCGCGAGCGCGTGCTCGACGTGGTCGGGGGCGACCGCGGGGCGAGCGTGTCGCTCGACGACTGCCGCCTGCGCGGCGCCGGCGCCGACTCGCTCTGCACGGTCTGGCGCGACCCGGACTTCGATCCCGCGCAGCCCGCGTTCTACTACGCGCGCGTGGTCGAGAACCCGACGTGTCGCTGGTCGTGGCGAGTCTGCCTGGAGGCCGAGGTGGACTGCGACGCACTCGCGGGCCCGCGCGGGCCGCTGGCGGCCTGCTGTGATCCCGACGTGCCGAAGACGCTCCGCGAGCGCGCCTGGACCTCGCCGATCTGGTACTCGCCAGAGCCTTAGGACTCCGCTCGGCTTCGCCTCGCTGCGCGCTTCGGCTTCGCCTTCGCTTGCGGCTTCCCCCTTCGAGAGAGCTGAATGCCGGCGCGGGCACGTCTTGGTGGACTCCGCTCGGCTTCGCCTCGCTGCGCGCTTCGGCTTCGCCTTCGCTTGCGGCTTCCCCCTTCGAGAGAGCTGGATGCCGGCGCGGGCACGTCTTGGTGGACTCCGCTCGGCTTCGCCTCGCTGCGCGCTTCGGCTTCGCCTTCGCTTGCGGCTTCCCCC
>JASJBO010000423.1 GCA_030066475.1 Myxococcota bacterium | reverse complement strand
GGGGGGCATGGCCGCGGCGCTGAGACCATGACAAGGGGGGTGACCCAAGAATGGCAGCTCGCAAGAAGGCCACGCGGAAGAAGGCCACCCGCAAGAAGGCCACGCGCAAGAAGGCGACTCGCAAGAAGGCCACGCGCAAGAAGGCGACTCGCAAGAAGGCCACGCGGAAGAAGGCCACCCGCAAGAAGGCCACGCGCAAGAAGGCGACTCGCAAGAAGGCGACTCGCAAGAAGGCCACGCGCAAGAAGGCCACTCGCAAGAAGGCCACGCGCAAGAAGGCGACTCGCAAGAAGGCCACGCGCAAGAAGGCGACTCGCAAGAAGGCCACGCGCAAGAAGGCGACCCGGCGCCGCTCGGCCTAGCCGCAGCGAGTCAGGTCGAAGGCCTTCCCAGGAAGGCCTGGGTCCCCGGCCGGCGTTCGCGCCGGCCGGGGTTTCCTTTCCTGCACGCGTCCAGTAGGCTGCGGGGCGCCCGGCTCCCTTCCCCCCGGGAATGCCCCTCGCTCCGGAGGCCCCGTTCCATGGCTCGGATCACCGTCGAAGACTGCATCGAGCGCGTCCCCAACCGCTTCCACCTGGTCCAGATGGCTGCGATCCGGGCCAAGCAGCTGAAGCGGGGCTCGCGCGCCCTGATCCAGGCGACCGAGAACCGCGAGGTCGTGACCTCCCTCCGCGAGATCGCCGCCGGCTACATCGCCCCCGACTACCCCGAGCGCGACGAGGAATAGCCAGCTGGCGACGGCGCGGCCACGGGCCGCGCCGGCCTGATGGACTTCGCTCGGCTTCGCCTCGCTGCGCGCGCCTGCGGCGCTTGCGCGGGTGCCCGCGTAGGGGGTCGTTGCTGGCGCGGAGGCGGCCTTATCGACTTCGCTCGCCTTCGGCTCGCTGCGCGCGCCGCCGGAGGAACCGGCGGCGCTTGCGCGGGCGACCGTGGCGGCTTCGCGCCGAGCTGGCAGGCCGGCGAGACGGCCTCACGCCCGAAGCTCCCGTAGCCATCTCCGCCAGGATCGAAGGGGGAAGCCGCAAGCGGAGGCGGGTCCCCCCGCCGGAGCGCGCAGCGAGCCGTAGGCGAGCGGAGTCCACCAAGACGCCAGCGCGCCAGCATCGCAATGGACCGAAGGGGGAAGCCGCAAGCGAAGCGCGCAGCGAGCCGCAGGCGAGCGGAGTCCATCCAGACGGATCGAAGCTCTAGCCGACGACCTGAACCGGAACGTGGAACGTGAAGCTGCTGCCCGTGCCGACCTCGCTGGTGACGGAGAGGCCGCCGTCCAGCAGGTTGAGCAGGTCGCGGACGAGGGCCAGGCCGAGGCCCGAGCCGCGGTACTTGGTCGAGGCCAGATCGTCGACCTGGTAGAACTCGTCGAAGATGAACTGCTGGTCGTCCGGGCAGATGCCGATGCCCGAGTCCTTCACCTCGCACACCAGCTCGCCGCCCTCGACCCGGGCACGGATCTCGATCTCGCCCTGCCGCGTGAACTTGGCGGCGTTGTCCAGCAGCAGGAACAGGACGTGGTTGACCTTGGCGAGGTCGGTCTTGACCTTGGGCAGCGGCTCCTCGAAGTGCTTCTCGATGGTGACCGGGTTGTTGCCCACGGTGTCCTGGACGCTGAAGATGGCCTCCTCGACCACCTCGCGAAAGTTGACGTCCTGCACCTCGACCTGCATCTCGCCCTGCTTGATCCGCCACAGGTCCAGGATGTTCTGGAGCGTGCGCAGGAACGCGGTGCCGTCGTCGAGGGCGCGCCGCAGGCACTGCTGCGCGGTCTCCGAGAGCACGTCGTTCTCGCCCGCCAGCACCGCGATGATCGCCTCGATGATGCTGTTGAGCGGCGTGCGCAGCTCGCGCGACATCTTCTCGATGAAGTCGTTCTTGAGCTTCTCGACCTGACCGAGCCGCTCGTTGCTGCGCAGCAGCTCGATGTCCTGGGCGAAGAGCGCCTCGGAGAGGCGCAGCACCTCGTCGCTCTTCTCCTCCGCGATCCGGTCGGTCTGGTCGAGCTGCTCGCGCAGGTGCGAGGACTCGTCGGAGATCGAGGCCAGCTCGATCTGGGCGCCCAGCGCCTCGGCGGCGAACTCGAGCGCCACCAGATCGGTCGCGTCGAGCTCCTCCGGCGTCGCGACGGCCAGGACGCCGACGAGCGAGCGCCGCGTCGCGAGCGGCAGCAGCACGAAGCCGCCGGCGCCGCGCTCTTCGAGCGCCGCCACGGCGGGCGCGCGGATCGCCTTGCCCTCGCTGGCCACCCGGGCCACCGGCTCGTTGATCGCCACCGCGGCGCGCCGCGCCAGGTCCGGCGACGCGACGCCGGCCGCGCTGCGCAGGCGTTGGGTGCCGCCGTCGGCCAGGAACACCAGGGCGGCCCCCTCCACGAGACTGGCCACGCGGGTCGCGCGGTCGCGCAGGGTCACGGCGTCGAGGCCGTTCGCACCGTTGGTCGTCGAGAGCTCTGCCGCAGCCACCGCGCGCTCTCCCATCTAGAAGCGCTCGTCCGGCTCGATCTCGAGCCGCTCGAGCGGGGGCTCCTCGATGCCCTCTCCCCCCACGTCGACGGCCCCCTCGAGCGAGAGCTTGGTCTGGAAGTCGGTCGGGTTCGAGGCCGCCGCCAGGGCGGTCTCGACCGAGATCTTGTTGGCGCGCACCAGGTCGAACAGGTGCTGATCGAAGGTCTGCATCCGCTCGCTGCGGCCGCGCCCGATGAACTCCACCAGCTCGGAGGTGCGGGCGGGGTCCTTGATGCACTCCTGGATGCTGCGCGTGCTGCGCATGATCTCGACGGCCGGCACCTGGCCGCTCTGCTTCTTGTTCACCATCAGGCGGAGCGAGACGACCGCCTTCAGGTTCTCCGCGAGTCGCGCGCGGACCTGGGGCTGCTCCTCGGTCGGGAAGAACGAGACCAGGCGGCCGATGGTCGAGGCCACGTCGTTGGTGTGGATCGTCGAGAACACCAGGTGGCCGGTCTCGGCCGCCTTCAGCGAGGTATCCACCGTCTGCAGGTCGCGCATCTCGCCGACCATGATCACGTCGGGGTCCTGGCGCAGGGCGGCGCGCAGCGCCTCGGGGAACGACTCGGTGTCGGCGCCGATCTCGCGCTGCGTGATGATGCTGCGCTCGTGCGTGAAGACGAACTCGATCGGATCCTCGATCGTGATGATCTTCGCCTTCCGCTCCTTGTTGATCTCCTGCACCATGGTGGCCAGCGTGGTCGACTTGCCCTGGCCGGTGGCGCCGGTCACGAGCACGTAGCCGCGCTTGATCTGCGCGATGTCGCGCAGGACGCTCGGCAGGTTCAGCTCCTCGAAGCTGCGGATCTGGAGCGGGATCACGCGCAGCACGATGTTGTAGAAGCGGCGCTGGCGCGAGATGTTGACCCGGAAGCGGCCCTCCCCGGGCAGCTCGAAGGCCAGGTCGATCTCGTTGAACTCCATGTCGAGCGGCCGCGGGTCGGCCTCGAGGAGCAGCCGCGCGATCTCCTCGGTGTCCTCGGGCGTCAGCACCTTGTAGCGGAGCTCGACCAGGTCGCCGTGGAAGCGGTAGAGCGGCAGGTAGCCCACCTGGAAGTGGATGTCCGACGCCCCCTTCTCCAGGCCGAGTCTCAGGAGGCGATAGAGCTTTTCCCGTTCCATGGGCCCCTGTCCTCCCCGGGGTACTCAGCGGTGCGGGGTGCGTCGCGCAGACGCGCGGGAGCCCCGCCCGAGTCCGGGTCCGACCGTGTGTATCGGCGTTTCGGGACGCGCCTTGACCGCTCCCGCCCGATCGCCTTGGCTATACTCACGACGTGAGATTCCTCGTTTCCCTTCGCCCGCTGCTGGCAATGGCTCTGCTGCTCCCGCCCTCGCTCGCGACGGCCCAGGACGATGTGTCCGCGTCGCCGCCGCCGGTCCAGCTCGACCGGCTGCTCAAGCTGCCGTCCGACCTCCGCTACGACACCGAGCGGCGCGGTGGCGCGACGCGGGCCGAGTGGCAGCAGCGCTTCGAGGACGCCTACCAGGAGCGCGACTCGGCGGCCGTGGGGCTGGCCGAAGCCCAGGCCGAGCTCGAGGAGATCTCGGGCACCGAAGACGCCTGGACCTTCTCGCCGCCCGGCCTCCCGAGCACCGGCGACTCGAGCGACGCCCCGCTCAGCCAGCGCCTGCGAAAGGAGATCGACCGCCACAGCGCCGATCTGCAGCGAGCCCAGGCTCGGCTGCGCGATCTCGACGTCGAGGCGAACCTGGCAGGGGTCCCTGACACATGGCGCGGCGCCCCGTCACGTACGAATTCCACCGTCGCGAACGATTCCGGAATTCCCCGCGGGAAATAGCAGCTCCGCTCGAGATCAGGTCCTAGGTGAATCCCCTCGGTTGAAGGGACCCTTGGCTTCGTCGACTGCGCGTCGGTGTCGGTGCCTCCCATCCTGGCATTCCGCTTGCTTCGAGTCGGGGGCAACTGCGGATGCAGGGAGTCGGAGCCGCCAGGGCGAGCGCGAAGGGGCGCAGAGCCCGGCGGGAAGGCGGGACGCGAGGTGGCCGCGCACGAAGTCGCCCGCAGTCCGACTCCCGGGAGGCGCCCGCACCGGACCGACCGGGCCGTCACCCGAGAGGGGGCGGCCCGGGCGGCCCGTTCCCGCATCCGGCCGCTGGACGTGCGACCCGCCCGCCGCTAGGTTCCGCGGCGCTCCTCATCCTGGAGCGAACGATCCTGGAGCGCACAGGCCGGGGGGAGAGCCGATGTCCGAACAGCGCGGTGGCAAGCTCGACGCAGTCTCGATCCTCTACGTGGTGGGGGGCATACCCGCGATGGTCGGCTTCTTCGTGCTGCTCTTCACCGTCGGCGTGAAGGGCTGCGGCGTCCCGGCATAGCCCGATCCCCACGCCGCGGAGGCGCCTCTCCGCGCGCCGTGCCCACCTTCCTCTGAGCTGCTGTGCCACTGCGGGCCGTTTGCCTGCTCGCGAACCGGCAGCGGGGCTTCTACCCCTCAGTGGCTTCAGTAGATCCTCTGCGCTCGATCAGAAACATCAGATTTTTCAGCTAGTTGAAGCTCAATGTCGGCCTGGGGACAGCCGATGGCGAGCCCATGCGCAGCCTCGGATCCCCGCTCTCTCCCGCGCTTGCGATCATCGCCCTGGTGATCGGCACCCTCGCGGTGGGGCCGGTGCTGGGCTGCGCGGCGCCCGGCCAGGTGGCCCCGCTCGCCGCCTATCGCTACTTCGAGGCGCCCGACCCCGCCGACCCCTGGAGCGCCAAGATCGCTGGCTGGCAGGTGCGCGAACGCCGCACCGAGTCCGACGCGCTGGCGCCGGTGGCCGAGGCGGGACCGGGCCTGCACGAGGGCGACGGCCAGGCGCTGCGCGACAAGTACATCGCGTTCCGGCAGGACCGCCGCCGCGCCATGGCGCGCGAGCTGGCCGGCTGGATCCAGGACCAGGCGCGCGCCCACTACGTGCCCGACGGGACCTTCGACCACTGGGCCACGCTCGACGAGACGCTCGACGCCAACGGCGACGACTGCGACGGACTCGAGCTGCTGGTCTTCCACTCGCTGCGCGACCTGGGCGCCGACCGCGTGTTTCGCGCGATCGTGGTCCGCCCCTCCGACGGCCAACACCACATGGTGACGCTCTGGTTCGAGGATCCCCAGGACCCCTGGGTGATCGACCCGACCGGCGCCATGGTGTCGGGCATGCCGCGTATGTCCGAGGTTCCCGAGTGGCAGCCGCTCAAGCTGTTCACCGAGTCGGAAGAGTTCACCGTCCGCAAGGCGAGCTGGCCTTAGGGGACTCCGCTCGCCTGCGGCTCGCTGCGCGCTTCGGCTTCGCCTCCGGTCTTGGTGGACTCCGCTCGCCTTCGGCTCGCTGCGCGCTCCGGCTTCGCCTCCGCTTGCGGCTTCCCCCTGCGGGCCAGCTCGATGCCGGCGCGGGCTCGTCTTGGTG
>JASJBO010000422.1 GCA_030066475.1 Myxococcota bacterium | reverse complement strand
CCGACATCACCGTGGCGCTGCTCGACAACTTCGTGAACACCAACGAAGCGGTGCTCCAGATCGTGTTGCCGAACCTGCTGGCGCTGGTGCTGCCCGACCTGGCCGCCGGGCTGGGAAGCTTCCCGCTGCCGGAGTTCCTGGGCCTCCAGCTCCAAGGCGTCGAGGTCTCGCGCAACGGTCAGTTCTACTCGCTGTTCGCCGACCTGGTGTCGGTGCCCTAGGACTCACGGGAGGAGCACGAAGCCCGTGATGGCGGCGGCGCCGGCGGCCAGCGTGGCCAGCGCGGCGAGCAGGGCGTGGGCTTCGTGTGGTCGCGAACGGCCCCGCTCGAGGCGACGGCCCAGCAGGGCGGTCGCGGCGAAGAGCAGCGCCGCGGTAGTGCCGGCCAGCGCGTGAGCGGTGTCGAACGGCTCGCGGCCGCGCAGGAAGGCCATCGACAGCGGGCCGCCCGCGAAGCCGACGAGCACCAGCGCGACCGCCGGCTTCGCCAGGCGCAGGTGCCGGGCGCGATCGGCGCGCGCCGCGGCGCCGCCGCGCCGCAGCCGCCGCAGCCGCAGACCGCTCTGGAGCGCGAGTCCGGCCAGCGACAGCGCCAGCAGCATCAGCAGCGGATGGCCGTAGGCGAGCGCGCGCAGCAGCGGATCGCGGGCTGCGGGGTCCAGTCACTCCACCCGGTGCACGGCGCCGGCGGGCAGGCGCTCGAGCAACGCGTCGAGGGCGCGCTGCACGTAGCCCGCATCGCGGGACTCGAGCGTGAGCATCACGCGGAACTCCTCCTGCGCGATCTTCGGATAGGAGCCGAGCTGGAGGTCGGGAAAGTCGCCGAGCAGCTCGTTCAGCGTCTCGGCGATGTCGCTCTCGCGCTTGCGCACGAAGACGCGCTTGAGCACGAAGGGCACGCCCTTGAAGCGCAGCCGGATCGCCTCGAACTTCTGGCGCAACAGCTCCGGGATGCCCGGGAAGATGTGCACGTTCTCGACCACGACCACGGGGAACCAGAGGTCGCCGGCGTCGATCAGGGTCGCGCCCTCGGGAATCGCCGCCATCTTCACCTGGCTCTCGTTGGGCTGCTTGCCCTGCGCCCGGGCGATGCGCGCCACGATCGACTCGTTGATCTCGATCTTGCGCGCGAAGGCGCGGGCAATGCCGTCCATGGTCATGTCGTCGTGCGTCGGGCCCACACCCCCCGACGTGAGCACGAAGTCGAAGGCGTCGCTGAGCGCTCGCACCTCGCGGCCGATGATCTCCACGTCGTCGGGGATCACCAGCACGCGGCCCACCTCGGCACCGACCTCGCGCAGCTCGCGGCACAGGTAGGGGGAATTGGTGTCGACGACCTTCCCGGAGAGGATCTCGTTGCCGATGACGACGATGGCGGCGGTCGGCATGGCGGCAGCATAGCAGGGCGTCCGGTGGGCCCCGCTCGCCATGCGCGCGCGCCGAGGGTTATGCTGCGCGCGTGGTAAGGGTCCGTTTCGCACCCTCCGATCGCGAGGTCGCCGTGCCCGCGGGGACGACGCTGCTCGAGGCGACGCGACTCGCCGGGCTGCCGCTTGCGCGCGCCTGTGGCGCCGACGGTCTGTGCGCCCGCTGCGGGGTCGAGATCCTGCGCGGCGCGGCCGGCCCGGAGACCGACGCCGAGCGCGGCGCCAAGGCGCG
The DNA here is from genome assembly GCA_030066475.1 of Myxococcota bacterium. The sequence continues at coordinate 4,256 of JASJBO010000422.1, read as the reverse complement.
CAACCGCACGCCGTCGAACCTGCGGCTGGCCTGCCGGGTCCGGGTGTCCGGCGACGTGGCGGTCCGGGCCCGCTACTGGTAGGCGCGGTGAAGCGCGCCATCGTGCTGGTCGACCACGGCAGCCGCAGGGCCGAGGCGAACGCGGTGCTCGACGAGATTGCGACGCGCCTGCGCCGACGCCGCCCCGACTGCCTGGTGGAGCCGGCCCACATGGAGCTGGCCTCGCCCACGCTCGGCGAGGCGATCGACGCCTGCGTGGCGGCGGGCGCGAGCGAGATCGTCGTGCACCCCTACTTCCTGGTGCCGGGCCGCCACTCCACCCGCGACATCCCCACGCTGGTGCGTGAGGCCACCCGGCGGCATCCCGGCGTTGCGGTGCGAGTGAGCGAGCCACTCGGCGTGCACGACGCCCTGCTCGACGTCGTGCTGGAGCGCGTCGAAGCGACGTGAGTCGGCCAGCGCGCTGTTCAGCATCTGGCACAACCTCTCGGGCGCCGCCCCGGCAGCCTGCTGGTCCCGGCGCCCGCCGTCGGGGGTATGATGGCGGCCTCGCGAGCCTGGCGGAGGAGGGGACATGCGCCAATCGACCGGATTCGCCGCGGCGGGGCTGCTGGCCGCGCTGCTCGTCGCCGCGGCGTGCGGCGGCGGGGACGACGCGGCGCAGCAGTCCGCCTCTCGGGCCGCGGCTCCGGATGCCGAGCCGGGTCCGGCGGCACCGGCCCCGGAGAGCGCCGAGGCCCGCCGCGAGCGGATCCGCGCGGCGACCGCGGCGATCGACGCAGCCAGGCTGCGCGACGCGGGCTCGCCCCCCGGCGACTGGCTCGCCCACGGCCGCACCCAGAGCGAGCAGCGCTTCAGCCCGCTCGACCAGATCCACGCGGGCAACGTCGACGGGCTGGGCCTGGCCTGGAGCATCGATCTCGGCACCAACCGCGGGGTGGAGTCGACGCCGATCGCGGTCGACGGCGTGCTGTTCGCCACCGGCCCCTGGAGCGTGGTGTACGCCATCGACGCGCGCACCGGCGAGATGATCTGGACCCACGATCCGAAGGTGCCGCGGCGCTGGGGCCGGATCGCCTGCTGCGACGTGGTGAACCGCGGCGTGGCCGTCTACCGCGGCCGGGTGTTCTCCGGGACGCTCGACGGCCGGCTGCTGGCACTCGACGCCGCCACGGGCGCGGTGGTCTGGGAGACGGTCACCGTCGACCAGTCGAAGGCCTATACGATCACCGGGGCGCCGCGCGTGGTCGAGGGCAAGGTGGTCATCGGCAACGGCGGCGCCGAGTTCGGCGTGCGCGGCTACGTCTCCGCCTACGACCCCGACTCGGGCGAGCTGCTCTGGCGCACCTTCACGGTGCCGGGCGATCCCTCGCAGCCGTTCGAGTCGAAGGCGCTCGAGCGCGCGGCCGCCACCTGGAAGGGCGGCAAGTGGTGGGAGGTCGGCGGGGGCGGCACGGTGTGGGACTCGATGGCCTACGACCCGGAGCTCGGGCTGCTCTACGTCGGCACCGGCAACGGCTCGCCTTGGAGCCGGCACATCCGCAGCCCGGGCGGCGGCGACAACCTCTACCTGTCGTCGATCCTCGCGCTGCGCCCCTCCGACGGCAAGCTCATCTGGCACTTCCAGACGACCCCGGGCGACAACTGGGACTACACGGCGACGCAGCACATCATCCTGGCGGAGCTCGATCTCGACGGGCGCCGGCGCAAGGTGATCCTGCAGGCGCCCAAGAACGGCTTCTTCTACGTGATCGACCGCGTGACCGGCGAGTTCCTCTCGGCCGAGCCCTACGTGAAGGTGACCTGGGCCGAGCGGGTCGACCCGGAGACCGGAAGACCCGTCGAGTCGCCCGAGGGCGACTACCGGCAGGAGGTCAAGCTCGTCTACCCCTCGACGCTGGGCGGGCACAACTGGCACCCGATGTCGTTCAACCCCGAGACCGGGCTGGTCTACATCCCGGCGAACGAGATGCCGGTCCAGCACCAGTTCGATGCCGAGTTCGAGTACGACCCGCGCGGCTGGAACACGGGCACGCAGATCGAGGTGAACATCGAGCTCGAGGACGGCTGGGCGCGCGACCTGGTGGAGGGCCGCCTGGTCGCCTGGGACCCGGTGGCGCGGAAGGAGGCCTGGCACGTCCCGTACGAATCGGCCTGGAACGGGGGGACGCTCACCACCGGCGGCAACCTGGTGTTCCAGGGCACGGCCGACGGGCGCTTCGTCGCCTACCGCGCCACCGACGGCGAGAAGCTCTGGCAGGCGCCGGCCGGCACCGGCGTGATCGCCGCGCCGATCACCTACGAGGTGGACGGCGAGCAGTTCGTGACGGTGATGGCCGGCTGGGGCGGCGCCTACGCGCTGGTCTTCGGCGAGGCCGCCGCGATGGCCGGCGTGCAGAGCGTCGGCCGCGTGCTGACCTTCAAGCTGGGCGGGACCGCGCCGCTGCCGCCGGTCACGCCGCCTCCGGGCGACCCGCCGCCCGCGCCATTCCAGCTCGAGGCCTCGGCCGAGGAGGTCCACCAGGGCGCGCTCAAGTTCCACGAGTGGTGCGCCGTGTGCCACGGCATCAAGGCGATCGGCGGCGGCGCCGTGCCCGACCTGCGTTTCGCCAGCCGCGAGACCCACGAGCGCTTCGTCGACATCGTGCTGGGCGGCATCCGCGAGCCGAACGGCATGGTGTCGTTCGGCGACGTGCTCAGCGCGGAGGAGGCGCGCCAGATCCAGGCCTACGTGCTGGCACGGGTGGCCGAAGCGCAGTAACCCGACGCAGCGGACGGCGAGGCCGGGAACCGGAGCACGCTCTGGTCCCGAGGAGGAGACACGATGGACCATTCGAACCTGAGCGACTACGAGGACTTCCAGGCCGAGATCCCGAAGGACCGGTTTCCCGCCGACGGGCTCACCCCGCGCGCCGCCCGCACCTCGCTCGAGGCGAGCATGTGGACCGACTCGAATCCCATGCTGAACCTCTCGAGCTTCGTGACGACCTTTGCGGAGCCGGAGCTCCGCGACCTGATGAACGACCACGTGCACGTGAACTACATCGACCACGACATGTATCCACAGTGCTACGAGCTCGAGAAGCGCATGGTCAGGATGCTGCACCACCTCTGGAACGGCCCGGCCGGCGTCGAGCCCTACGGGGCGGCGTGCGTGGGCAGCTCCGAGGCCTGCATGCTGGCGGGGCTGGCCCACAAGTGGAACTGGCGCGAGGCCCGCGGGGCCGCGGGCAAGGACGCCAGCCGCCCCAACATGGTGACGGGCGGCAACGTCCAGATCGTGTGGAAGAAGTTCATGAAGTACTTCGACGTGGAGCCGCGCATCGTGCCGCTCCAGCCCGGGAACTACCGGCTCACGGCGGAGCACCTGGAGGAGCACGTCGACGAGAACACGATCTGCGTGGTGGCGATCGCCGGACAGACCTTCACTGGCGAGGACGACGAGATCCAGGCGATCCACGACTGGCTCGACGACTACGAGGAGCGGACCGGGATCTCGGTCCCGATGCACATCGACGGGGCTTCCGGCGGCTTCGTCAATCCGTTCCTGTACCCGGACTACAAGTGGGACTTCCGGCTGCCGCGGGTGCTCTCGATCAACGCCTCGGCGCACAAGTTCGGGCTGGTCTATCCGGGTCTCGGCTGGGTGGTGTTCCGCCAGCGCGAGGTCTTCAACGAGGACCTGGTGTTCTACGTGAACTACCTCGGCGGCGAGTCGCCGACCGCGACGCTCAATTTCAGCCGCAACGCGGCGCAGCTCGTCGCGCAGGCCTACCTGTTCATCCGGCTCGGCTTCAGTGGGTACGAGCGCATCATGCGGCTGACCGTGCAGAACGCGGAGCACCTCCGGGCGCGACTCGTCGAGAGCGGCTACTTCGACATCATGAACCAGACGCAGAGGATTCCCGTCGTCGCGCTCACGCTGAAGGAGGAGTTCGGGAACTTCAACGAGTTCGACGTCTCCTTCAAGGTGCGCGAGAAGGGGTGGGTGCTCTCAGCGTACTCGATGCCCCCGAACGCGGAGGACGTCTTCTCGCTGCGCGCCGTCGTGCGTCCCCATCTCAACCGGAACGTGATCGACAACCTGGCGGACGACGTCATCGCCGCCTGCCGCTACCTCCAGGAACACGGCGGCACGGCGAAGCCGCCCGCACTGCACGGCCACGTCCGGACCGCACCGAAGTGCTGACCGGCTGGTGGACTTCGCTCGCCTGCGGCTCGCTGCGCGCGCCTGCGGCGCTTGCGGGGTTGCCTTC
>JASJBO010000070.1 GCA_030066475.1 Myxococcota bacterium | reverse complement strand
CAGAACTCGGTGATGCCGAAGTCGTGGGGCTGGTCGTACTCGACGTCCTCGAAGTCCGTGTAGACCTTGCAGATGCGGTGGCGGGGCCCCAGGCCCGGCGCGAGCAGCTGCGCATTTCGCCCGCCCTCACCGAGGCCGGCCGCGATCCCGTAGGCCACGCTGATGCCGAGGTCGTTGCCGGCCCCGACGGCGTGGTAGCCCAGGCCCCGCAGGAACTTGGCCACCTGGTTGGCGATCTGGGCCATGACGACGTAGCCGTGCCCGACGGCGCCCTCCGCGGTCCAGGCCGGCGCGGTCTGGATGCAATCGTAGTCCTCGGGCACCAGGATCACGATCACCGTCTTGGGTTCGAAGGGGAAGTCCTTCTCCCAGCTCAGAGTGCGCTCGTTCTCGATGTCGTAGATCGGGTCGTAGTCCCAGCGCCTGTCGCGCTTCGTGATGCCGCAGCGCACCGCGCCCCAGACGCGCGCGGCGCTCTTGATCGACGTCGCCGCCTCCCGCGGCGATGCGAACTGGTACTGCTCCTCCTCGACGTCGGACTGATCCCACCTCAGCAGCGGGGTATTCGGCTGGCAGAACTTCATGGGCTCCACCCCCGTCGCCGTGAGCGGGTACCAGGCCGCGTGGTGCATGGCGCGATCCTTCTGGGTGAAGCCGGTCTTGCTGTTGTCCCACGGCAGCCGGTACTCGAAGTTCATGATGGCCTCGTGGTAGTCGAAGCCCTTGGTGATGAACTTGCTGTGCTGCTCGCTGCGCTCCGGATGCTGCTCGTTGAGCTTCTTGCTCGCTCCGAAGGTCAGGATCACGTCCCGCTGGTCCTTCGGCTCGAAGGTCTCGTCGGTCTGGAGCAGCTCGTCGCCGTCCACGGGGCGACCGTGGATCTGTCGCCGCACCAGACCGAAGGTGCCGCCGCCGGCCAGCAGCGCGGCGCCACCGCCGACGGCGACCCGCTTGAAGAACGCGCGCCGCGAGGGCTCGTCGAGCCACTCCTCGTGGCCGCCGCTCGCGGCTTCGCCCGCCGGAGCCGGATCGACGTTCGACGGAGCCTGCGGATCCTTCGGCCCCGGCCTTTCTTCGGCCATGATTCGCCCTCCTCGCGACCGAGCGAGACGATGCAGGACGCAGGGCCCGACGGCAACCGCGTGGCCTGCCACCCGCCGCCGGCGCGGCGGCGTGTCGGAGAGCCAACCGGCACCCGTCCCCCTGGACGCCGTGATCCCCACGGCGGCGAGCTCGTGCGCGCGCGGATGGGCCCGGCCCAGCGCCTCGACGGGGAGCCGAACTGCAACGCGGTCGTCTGGCACGATCGTCGCACCGCGGCGCTGTGCGCCCGCCTGCGCGGCGAGGGGCTGGAAGGGACATTCCGCCGCAAGACCGGACTGCTGCTCGACCCCTGCTTCTCGGGCACCAGGATCGCCTGGATCCTGGACAACGTCGTCGAGGCTCGCGAGAAGGCCGAGCGGGGCGCTCGGTCTCCCTCAGGCCTTGCCGGAGTTACCGCTGTTGTTCTTGCTGCTCGGGTTGACGCGCATGCCCTCGCCGGTCTTCCAGAACTTCTCCACCTTGGCCGGATCGTCCACCCCGCCGTAGCCGAACATCGGATGCATCTTGGACATCGTGTGGTGCAGGAAGCCGGGCGCAACGGTGGTCGTCGCCATGGTCAGCCAGTGGTGCCAGAAGTCGGGCTCGTTGTACGTGCACGAGGCGATGCAGTTGCCGCAGGCGCTGTCGTTCTCGATCCAGAAGTCGAAGCACTTCTTGGAGTCGGCATGGAACTTCTTGATGCCGAGGTGGTTGCTCCAGGTGTAGCCGGGCTCGTCGCTGTGCTCCATCGTGGGACCGAAGCCGTAGCCGCTGTCCACTTCCTCGAGCAGGGGCAGGGCGCCGGAGGGGCAGGACTTCGCGCACTCGCCGCAGCTCAGGCAGAAATTGGTGATGCCCCAGTCGTGCGGCTGGTCGTACTCGACGTACTCGAAGTCGGTGTAGACCTTGCAGATGCGATGACGCGGCCCCAGGCCGGGCGCGAGCAGCTGCTGGTTGCGTCCGCCCTGCCCCAGGCCGGCGGCGATGCCGTAGGCGACGCTGTTGCCCAGGTCGTTGCCGGCGCCGACGGCGTGGTAGCCGAGGCCGCGGATGAACTTGGCCATCTGGTTGGCGATCTGGGCCATGACGACGTAGCCGTGGCCGACCGAGCCCTCGGCCGTCCAGGCCGGTGCCGTGGCGATGTTGTCGTAGTCCATCGGCACCAGGATCACGATCACCGTCTTCGGCTCGAACGGGAAGTCCTTCTCCCAGCTGAGGGTGCGATTGCCCAGGATGTCGAAGAGCGGGTCGTAGTCGAAGCGCCTGTCGCGGGGGGTGATGCCGCAGCGGACCGCGCCCCAGACGCGTGCGGCGCTCTTGATGCAGGTCGCCGCCTCCTGCTTGGACGCGAACTGGTACTGCTCCTCCTCGACGTCGGACTGGTCCCAGCGCAGCATGCGCGTGTCGGGCTGGCAGAAGGCCATCGTGTGGGTCTCGGACGCGTCGAGCGGGTACCACGCCGCGTGGTGCAGGGCGCGATCCTTCTGGGTGAAGCCCGGCTTGCTGTTGTCCCACGGCAGCCTGCGCTCGAAGCCCAGGAAGCCCTCGTGGAAGTGGAACTCCTTGTCGTTGAGCTTGCTGTACTGCTGGTTGCGCTCGGGATGCTGCTCGTTGAGCGCCTTGCTGGCGGCGAAGGTCAGCACCACCTCCCGCTGATCCTTCGGCTTGAAGCTCTCGTCGGTCTCGAACACGGCGTCCTTGCCGACGGCCCGGCCCTGGATCTGGCGCCGCATCACGCCGTAGGTCCCGCCCCCGGCCAGCAGCGCCGCGCCGCCGCCGACGGCGACGCGCTTGAAGAACGCGCGCCGCGAGGGCTCGTCGAGCCATTCCTCGTTGCCGCCCGCCGGCGGGTCCCCGGGCTGGGCGTCCGTCGCCGACGGAGTCTGGGGTTCGTTCGTTCCCGGCTTCTCGTCGGACATGCTGCGACCTCCGTTCAAATGGTCTCGCAGGGTTCTGCACCCGTCAACGCAGTCCGCTACTCCGTCACGAGGAGACGGTGCACCAGCGCCGCCAGCAGCCCGCCGACGAACGGACCGACGACCGGAATCCAGGAATAGCCCCAGTCGCTGTCGCCCTTGCCGCGGATCGGCAGGAGCTGGTGCACGATGCGCGGGCCCAGGTCGCGGGCCGGGTTGATCGCGTAGCCCGTGGTGCCGCCCAGCGACATGCCGATCCCGAATACCACGAGCGCGATCGGCAGGGCTCCCACCGAGCCGAGCGAGATCTCCCCGGCCACCTCCGGTTCGGAGAACGCCTGAAAGTGGCCCCCGCTCATGCTCAGCGCCGTGAACACCAGGATGAAGGTGCCGATCACCTCGCTCACGAGGTTGTGCGGCACCGAGCGGATGTTGGGCGCCGTGCTGAACGTCGCGAGCTTGGTGGCGGGATCGTCGGTGGCCCGGTAGTGCTGGATGTAGATCAGGTAGACCAGCGCCGAGCCGAGCATGGCGCCCACGACCTGCGCGGCGATGTAGGCCGGCAGGTCCTCCGCGGGAAAGACGCCCTCCGCGACGAGGCCCAGGGTCACGGCCGGGTTGAGGTGGGCGCCGCTGTGCTCGGCGGTGCAGAGCACCGCGACGAAGACCGCCATGCCCCAGCCGGCGTTGATCAGGATCCAGCTCCCGCCGCTCCCCTTGGTGTCCTTCAGCACGACGTTGGCGACCACGCCGTTCCCGCCCAGGACCAGGAGCATGGTGCCGAGCAGCTCGGCGACCCAGGGCGTCATGGAAACGAGGCGGTTTGCGAACCGCGGTTGGCTTCATCCATAGTATGCGGGACGATACACAGCCGGGAGGCGGTCAGCAGCCGGCAGGGAGACGCGATGTCCTACGTCCTCTCGCTCGACCAGGGAACCACCAGCTCGCGCGCGATCCTGTTCGATCGCACCGGGCGGATCGTGTCGGTGGCCCAGAAGGAGTTCACCCAGATCTTCCCCAAGCCGGGCTGGGTCGAGCACGATCCGGTCGAGATCTGGTCGACCCAGGCGAGCGTCGCGGTCGAGGCGCTGGGCCGGGCCCATACGCGAGCGAAGGGCCTCGCCGCCGTGGGGATTACGAACCAGCGGGAGACGGCCGTCGTCTGGGACCGGACGAGCGGGGAGCCGGTGTACAACGCGATCGTGTGGCAGGACCGTCGCACTGCGTCATTGTGCAACCGACTGCGCGCCGACGGGCTCGAGGACACCTTCCGCAGCAAGACGGGCCTGCTGCTCGACCCCTACTTCTCGGGCACGAAGATCGCCTGGATCCTGGACAACGTCGAGGGCGCGCGCGAGAAGGCCGAGCGCGGCGAGCTGGCCTTCGGGACGATCGACTGCTGGCTGGCCTACAAGCTGACGAGTCGGAAGCTTCACCTCACCGACGTTGGCAACGCCTCGCGCACGCTGCTCTACAACATCCACGAGGGCGACTGGGACGACGAGCTGCTCGAGATCCTGCGGATCCCGCGCAGCATGCTCCCCGAGGTGCGGCCGAGCTCCGAGGTGTACGGCGAGGTCTCGACCAGCCTGATGGCCACCGGAGTGCCCCTGGCGGGCATCGCCGGCGACCAGCAGGCCGCCACCATGGGCCAGATCTGCGTCGAGCCCGGCATGGCCAAGAACACCTATGGCACCGGCTGCTTCCTGCTCATGAACACGGGCACCGAGGCCCGCACCTCCGAGAACCGGCTGCTCACGACGATCGCCTGGCAGCGCCAGGACGAGCCCGTCCAGTACGCGCTGGAGGGGAGCGTCTTCATCGGCGGCGCGATCGTGCAGTGGCTGCGCGACGGCCTGCGCATCATCCGCGACTCGGAGGACGTCGAGGCGCTGGCGCAGAAGGTCGACGACACGGGCGGCGTCGTGCTGGTGCCGGCGCTGGCCGGTCTCGGCGCGCCGCACTGGGACCCCTACGCGCGCGGCGCCCTGGTCGGGATCTCGCGCGGCACCACCGACGCCCACATCGCGCGGGCCGCGCTGGAGGGGATCGCCTACGAGGTGGCCGACCTGGTCTCCGCGATGGAGCAGGACGCGGGCGCGAAGATCCCGGAGCTGCGGGCCGACGGGGGCGCCGCCGCCAACGACCTGCTGATGCAGCTCCAGGCCGACGTGCTGCAGATCCCGGTGGTGCGGCCGAACGTCCTGGAGACGACCGCCCTCGGGGCGGCCTACATGGCGGGGCTCGCCGTGGGTTACTGGAAGTCGGTCGAGGAGCTGGCCGACAACTGGCAGGTCGACCGCCGCTTCGAGCCCGAGATGAAGGCCGCCGACGCGGGCCGGCTGCGCGAGCGCTGGGCCAAGGCCGTGGAGCGCGCCAAGGACTGGGAAGAGGAGTCGGACTGATGAACCGCGACGACATGCTCACCAGCATCCGCGAACGGCAGGAGCCGTGGGACCTCGTGATCATCGGCGGGGGCGCCACCGGCCTCGGCACCGCCGTCGACGCCGCCGCGCGCGGCTTCGACGTCGTGCTGATCGAGCAGTCGGACTTCGCCAAGGGCACCTCGAGCCGCTCCACCAAGCTGGTGCACGGAGGCGTTCGCTACCTCCAGCAGGGCAACGTCTCGCTGGTGATGGAGGCGCTGAAGGAGCGCGGCATGCTGCTGCGCAACGCGCCCCACCTGGTGCGCGACGTCGCCTTCATCGTGCCGAGCTACGCCTGGTGGGAGTCGCCGTTCTACGGGGTCGGGCTCAAGGTCTACGACCTGCTCGCCGGACGCTACGGCTTCGGCAAGTCCTCGCACATCTCCCGGGAGGCGATCGTCGAGGAGATCCCCTCGATCCGGACCGACGGGCTGCTGGGGGGCACGCGCTACTTCGACGGGCAGTTCGACGACGCCCGGCTCGCGATCAACCTCGCCACCACCGCCTGGGAGCAGGGCGGCACCGTGGTGAACTACGCGCAGGCGACGGGATTCCTGAAGGACGGCGAGGGCGCGATCGAGGGGGTGGTGGCCTCCGACCTCGAGACGGGCGAGGAGCTGCGCATCCGGGGCCGCGTCGTGGTGAACGCCACCGGGCCCTTCGCCGACGGGGTCCGCCGGCTCGACCGGCCGGACGCCGCCCCGATGATCGCGCCGAGCCAGGGCGTGCACATCGTGCTCGACCGCTCCTACCTGCCCGGCGACTCGGCGATCATGGTGCCCCACACCGACGACGGCCGGGTGATGTTCGCGATCCCCTGGCACGACGTCGTCGTGGTCGGCACGACCGACACGCCGATCGACACGGTCGATCTCGAGCCCCGGCCGCTGGACGAGGAGGTGGAGTTCATCCTCGAGACGGCGAACCGCTACCTGGCGAAGCCCGCCGCGCGGTCCGAGGTCCGCAGCGCCTTCGCCGGCATCCGCCCGCTGGTGAAGATGGGCGACGGCGAGAGCACGGCGGCCCTCTCGCGCGACCACACCATCCTGGTCGAGCCCGTCTCGGGCCTGATCACGGTGGCCGGCGGCAAGTGGACCACCTACCGCAAGATGGCCGAGGACGTCGTCGACCACGCCATGACGCTGGGCGACCTCGCGGCGCGCGCGTGCGTCACCGAGCAGTTCCCGATCCACGGCTACCACCGCAACGCCCGGCGCTTCGGCGCCCTGGCCTTCTACGGCTCGGACGCGACCGAGATCCAGGGCCTGGCCGAGGCCGACCCGCGCATGGGCGAGCCGCTCCACCCGCGGCTCGCGATCACCGGCGCCGAGGTGCAGTGGGCGGCCCGCCGCGAGATGGCGCGCAGCGTCGACGACGTGCTGGCGCGCCGCACCCGGGCGCTGCTGTTCGACGCGCAGGCCGCCACCGAGGCGGCGCCGCGCGTGGCGGAGATCCTGAGCCGCGAGCTCGGGCGGGACGCGACCTGGGCGCAGGCCCAGGCCGAGGCGTTCAGCGCGGTCGCGTCGGGCTATCGGGTGGGCGGCTGAGCCGTCCCGGGCTCAGAACTCGACGTAGATCTTGCCGCCCATCAGGAAGGCGTCGGGGATGTCCCGGGTGCCGGCCGGGTTGATGATCCACTGCAGGTCCGGCTGCAGCGCGATGCCGTGGCCGACCTCGAAGCGGTGGTTGAGCTCGATCACGGTCTCGTGCTTCTTCGTCGGGAGCCCCTGCTGCCGGCGCGGGGTCTTCAGCGCGTCGCTGAACGCGCCGTGCGCGAACGCGAGGCCGGTCCGGTCCCGGCTCCTCGACTTCCAGGGGAGCAGCCCCGTGTACACGAGCCCGAACGAGACGAAGTAGTCCATCTGGTTCGCGTTGTCCTCGAGGCTGTACTGGAAGCTCCCGAAGGCGCCCAGCCCCTCGTCCTCGCCGTCGCGCTCCCGGTAGAGCTGGTGCTCCCCCACGAACCACAGGAACCCGTTGCCGTCGACCGTCGAGCCGTCCGTCCTGCCGATGTTCTCGGAGTCCTCGTTCATCCAGAAGCCGCCCACCTTGAACACGCCCGACAGCCCGACCTCGGCGTCGCGGTTGTTGTGGTAGTGCAGCTCGCCGGCGACCAGCACGCCGTTCTCGCCGAAGCGCCAGTCGGTCCCGTTGTTGTTGCTGTTGCTCTGGGTCGGGTCGCCTTCCCGGTTCTCGTAGTCGGCGTCGTAGACCGCGCCGAGGAGGGTCCAGCGGCGGTCCGGGCTCTCGAGCCGGATGCGGGCGCCCCAGGTGGCGTTGGGATAGACGGTCCACGCGCCGGGATTCTGCAGGAAGGCCGCCCGGGGCGCGCCGCAGAACGCGAGGTTCATGAACTGGCAGTTGTACTGCGTGACCGTGAAGTCGTCGAAGGCGACGAGGCGCCCGATCGCGAGCTCGACGTGTTCTTCGAAGAAGTTCACGTTGAGCTGGACGTTCACCACCTTGGCGGTCTGCTCGCCGTGGATCTCCTGCACCACGAAGGTGTTTCCCCCCTCGCGCGGCGCCACCTCTTCCTTCGAGACGCTGTCGCCGTCGCGGTTCGAGAGCCGGACCAGCAGGCTGGTGTTCGGGATGCCGAACGTCCCCCAGTCCCAGAGGATGTCCAGCCCCAGGTTGTGCAGATAGGTCCCGCCCTTCTTCTGGCCGCCCGCGGCGTTGTACATGGGCTGACTGGTGTAGTGGAGCCGGAAGTCCAGCCCATAGTCGAACATCAGGTCGCGCGCGCCGAGCCAGTTCCCGAACAGGAAGTCGCTGTACGGGAACTGGAAATCGACGTCGATCGACGGCCCGGGCTCGAGATGGTCGAGATCCACCTCGGTATCGGCGGCGCTCGGCGGTGCGACGGCGAGCGACAGCGCACAGGCGCATCCCAGCAGGCAGCGTGCTGCCGCGGCTCCCATGAGCAGGCTCCCCCGGTTTCCCCGGCACCTATCATGCCACCGGGCGCAGCGATCCACCAGCGTGAGTGGCGGCCCTACAGCAGGAAGAAGCAGGCCCCCATCAGGAGCGTCGGGCCGATTACCCACGTGAGCAGGCCGGCGGGCGAGACGGCGCCGCCGAAGTGGTGCTTCAGCAGCGCCTGCCCGGCCGGGTTGGGCGCGTTGGCGATGATGGTGAGGCCGCCGCCGACCACGGCGCCCTCGAGCACGGCGTGCTTCAGCGAGCTGCTGAAGCCCGGCACCAGCGTGCTCAGGTAGGTGATGGCCGCGTTGTCGTTGAAGGCGCTGAGCGTGGCGGCGACGATCATCAGCGGCAGCTCGCTCAGGGCCCCGAGGACGGGGGCGATCCACCACCCCTGGACCCCGCCGTGGATCACGAGGCCCGCCAGGAAGAAGCCCACCAGCAGGGACGCGCGCAGCCGCACCAGGTTCTGGTAGGGCGCCGTGATCTGCGTGAAGCCCAGGAAGAACAGGAAGCCGAACACGAAGAGCTGGGAGTGGTGCACGTTCACGATGGTCCACAGCATCAGGGCCATATGGACCGCGGTCACCCAGAAGGGCACCGCGTCCTCGCGCTCGTCCCAGTGCGGATCCTCGAAGGGGGGCTGCTGCTCCTCGGGCAGCAGCCCCGGCAGGTAGCGCTGCAGCTTGAGCAGCCGGATCTCCTCGAAGCGCTTGTCGAAGGCTTCGCGGATCAGCTCGGGGTCGCCGCCCTCCTCGATGAGCGCCGGGAGCGTCTCTCGCTCCATGCGCGCCCGGATGTCCGTGACCACCGCGTTGGCCTGCTCCCGAAGCGCTTCGTCCCTCTCGGCGTACACGAGGATCCGCTCGAACTCCGCGTCCATCCGCGAGCGGGTGACGAAGCGCTTCTCGATCTCGCCCTTCATCTGCTGGAGCGCGAAGGCGTGCTGCAGCCGCGAGAACTCCCCGCGGAAGTAGAGCAGATAGACGGTGTTGACGAGAGCGATCCCCACGATCGCCTTCCAGCCGATGTGGGTCATCATGTACGTCGTGTCCCAGTCCCAGGGGCCCACCACCATCAGCACCGGGGGGGCCGCGAAGGCCGTCAGGGTGCCGCCCACCGAGATGTTCAGGAACAGCAGGGCGAGCGTCGCGTACTTGAAGCGCGTGCTCGGCTCGAGGGCGTAGACCTTCTCGGACAGCACCAGCGCCGAGAGCGTCATCGCGGCCGGCTCGGTGATGAAGGAGCCGAGCACCGGCCCGAGGGTGAGGGTCGTGAGCCACATCGCCCGCAGCGTCCCGCCGAAGAGCTTCGCGATGCCTTCCATCACCGTCTCGGCCAGCTTCAGGATCGGGCGCGTCGAGGCCAGCGTCATGATCACGACGACGAACGCGGCCTCGGTGAAGTCGACCGTCTCGCCCACGTAGTGGGCCGCCGTGCCCCAGTCGAAGAAGGCGACGATGGCCGCCATCAGCACCAGCGCCCAGAGGCCGAACACCACCTCCACCTCCCCGAGGAAGTGGAACAGCTCGGCCTTCATGCTCATCGATCCCTGGGGCGCCTCGCCGCACCGGATCTTCTCCTCGTGCTCGTGTTCCCACCGGTGCGCCAGCTCCATGAAGCGGCCCGCGGAGAAAGTGTGGAGGATCGCCGCCAGGAAGATCAGGGTGCCCACGAGGTTGAAGGGGTTGGCCGCGATCCGGTGCGCGAGCACGGCGCCGATGCCCTCGAGGTCCCCGTCCTCGTAGGACTCGAGCGGGGGCGGAAACGCGACGCCGCTGGGGTCGGCGAGCCCTCCGCCGCTCGCGAAGGCCGCGTACGGCGCGGCCAGCGCGAGAATCAGCAGGGCGGCCGTGGCGAGAGCCGCATTCACCGATCTCATCTGGAGGTCCTCTAGGCCTGCTTCGGCTCGGGGCTGTCGGTGCTCTCGGCCTCGGGCGGGTAGATCCCGTGCAGCGTGGCGTAGAGCGTCGGGAAGAGCACGATCGTGAGCGTCGCCCCCACCGAGAGTCCGCCCATGATCGAGGCCGCCATCGCGTTCCAGAACGGGTCCGGGAACAGCGGGATCACCCCCAGCACGGTGGTGCCGGCCGCCAGGGCGATCGGGCGCGCCTGGCTCACGGCCCCCTGGACGCAGGCGTCGAAGGGGTGCATGCCGCCCTCCAGACCGTCGTTGATCGCGTCCGTCAGCACGATCATGTTCTTGATCATCATCCCGGCCAGGCTCAGGATGCCGAGGATCGCCACGAAGCCCATCGGCGAGTCGAGCGCCCAGAGGCCGTAGATCACCCCGATCGCTGCGAAGGGGATGGTGATCAGGACGCAGGCGAGCACCTTCACCGAGTTGTAGAGCAGCATGACGATCAGCAGGATCAGCACCACCGTGACTGGGACGCCGATCAGCAGCGATTCCTGGGCGTCGAAGCTGCTGTCCCACTCGCCGTCCCAGAAGATCTCGTAGCCGGGCGGCACGTCCATCGCCTCGATCTCCTCGATCACGTCGTCGTAGAGCGAGGGGAAGGTCTCGCCGTACTTGGGCGAAGCCTGCACGGTCATGGCCCGCCGGCGCTGCCAGCGGTGGACGATGGGGTCCTCCCACTCCATGCGCACGCCGTCGGTCACCTGGGCGATCGGGACGGTCTGGGTGCCGAGCTTGGGGCTGGCCTGGAGCGTCACCAGGCCCCCGCCCGCGACCCGCTGGCGCTCCGCTTCGACGTTGCGCAGCACGATCGGGAGCAGGTCGTCGTCCTCGCGGTACAGGCCCACCTGCATGCCGTCGTAGGAGCGCAGGGTGGCGTTGGCCAGCTCCTGGCGCGTGATGCCCGCCCAGCGCCCGCGCTCCTGGTGGTAGACGGGCACGACCTTCAGCACGCGGTTGCGCATCTCGCTGCGCACCTCGCGCGAGAGCGGGCTGCGCCGGACGATCTCCTTGATCTGCTCGCCGACGCTGCGCAGCTCGTCCAGGTCGGCCTGGGCCGGGCCGCTGAGGCGCGCCTCGAACTTCCAGGTGTCGGCCGGCCCCACGTCGTAGAGCCGCACCCGGGTGAGCACCGGGACGTTCTCCTTCAGCCACGGCTCGATCTCGACGGCGAGCGGATTGACCTCGTCGTAGGAGAGCGTGTTGACGACGATCTGGGCGTAGGTCGGGTTGGGGTTCTCCGGATCCTCGGGCAGGTAGTAGCGCGGGGGGCCGTTGCCGATGAAGTTGGTCACGCTCACCACCGACGGGTGCTCCATCAGCTTCTCCTCGATCGGGCGCGTCAGTGCGGCGACGTCCTGGATGCGGCCGCCCTCCGGACCCCAGACGTCGACCTTGAGCTGGTCGCGCGTGGCGAACGGGAAGAACATCTGCCGGACGTTCGGGTAGTTGAAGATGGCGCTCGCGAGGACCGCGCCGAGCACCCCGAGCGTCACCCAGCGGTTGCGGATGCAGCCCTCGATCAGGCGCCGTAGGCCGCGGAAGAACGCCGTGTCGAAGGGGTCGCCCGCGTCGTCGCCCTCCTTCGGGCCGGGCAGCAGGTCGCAGCACATCGCCGGCGTCAGCGTCATCGAGATGAACCAGCTGAAGGCCAGCGCGATGCCCACGACGGTGAACAGGGTCCGGCAGTACTCCCCCGCGTCCACGTCGGACGCGAAGATCGGGAAGAACGCCATGGTGGCGATGACGGTCGCCCCCGCCAGTGGCCAGGCGCGTTTGTTGCCGGCCTCGACGCCCGCCTGTTTGCGATCCTGGCCGCGTTGGATGCGGACCGACATGTCGTCGGCCACGAAACACGAGTTGTCCACCATCATGCCCATGGCGATGATCAGCGCGCCCAGCGACATGCGCTGGAGCGGCGTGGCCGTGATCGCCATGCCGACGAAGGTGCCGAGGATGATGAAGATCAGCATCGAGCCGATGATCAGCCCCATGCGCACGCCGCTCGGGATGATGAGCACGACGAGCACGATGCCGACCGCCTGCATCAGGCTGATCATGAAGCCGTTGGTCGCCTCTTCCACGAGCCGGGCCTGCCAGGCCACCTTGTGCAGCTCGATCCCGACCGGCAGGTCCTCGACGAGCTCCTGGATGCGCGCGTCGAGCAGCTTGCCCGTGTCGACGACGTTGAACTCGTCGAGCCCGGCGATCTTCAGGGCCAGCGCCGGCTGCCCGTTGAAGCGCATGATCTCGGGCGGCGGCTCCTGGTAGTCGTCGCGCACCGTGGCCAGGTCGCGGATCCGGATGACCTGGGTGGCCTCCTGGGCCCCCTTCGAGGGCGCGTAGGTGCCGCCGACGCGGCCCCGGTACTTCTCCCCGAGAACCGGGGCCTGGGCGGCGCTGAACGAGCCCTCGCGGCCGGGCGAGAGCATCAGCTCCTGGCGCTGTGGGTTGATCACGAGGTCGCCGATCTCGGAGGGATCGTCGAACTCGCCGGTCGGCGCGAAGCGCATGCGCCGATCGACCACGTCCACCCACCCGGAGTTCACCACCCGGTTCTGGATCTGGAGGGTGTCGGCGACGTTCTCGGGGGAGACGCCCAGCTCGCTGAGCTGGTTCTCGGGCACGTCCAGGTAGACCACGCGCGGCTGCACGCCCCAGAGGTCCACCCGCGCCACGCCCCGGATGACCTCGAGGTCCTTCTTGATGTCGTCGGCGTAGTCCTCGAGCTGGCGGTAGCTGAAGCCGTCGCCCGTGATGGCGAGCACGAAGCCGTAGACGAAGTTGAAGTCGTCGATGATGTCCGGCACGCCGGCACCGGGCGGGAGCTGGTAGGAGTAGTCCTTGATCTTCTTGCGGACCAGGTCCCATTTCTGGGGCAGCACGTCCGACCAGAACTGCTGCTTGATCTCCACCTTGATGATCGAGCGCCCCGCGCGCGACCACGAGTAGGTGTCGTCGAGCTCGGTGATCTCGGTGAGCGCCTTCTCGATCACGTCGGTGACCTCGAGCTCGACCTCCCAGGGGTCGGCGCCCGGGTACTCCGTGATGATCAGGGCCTTCTTGACCGTGAAGATCGGGTCCTCGAGCTGGCCGAGCGAGAAGAACGAGATCACCCCGCCGACGGTGAGCAGGACCGTGAAGAAGTAGGTGAAGACCTTGCGGTCGAGGAAGAACTGGGTCATCAGCCGCGCCGCCCCGGCTCGACCAGGCGCACTCTCTGGCCCTCGCGCAGGGTCCGCGTCCCGGCGACGGCCACCCACTCGCCGCGCTCGAGGCCGCGCACGAAGATGCCCCGGCTGGTGGTGTCTCCCAGCTCGACCGGGCGGCGGCTCACCGTCTGCGTCTCGCGATCGATCACCCAGACGTAGCTCGACGTGCCGTCGTCGGCCGGGACGAGCGCCGAGAGCCGGATCTCGAGGCCCTTCGGGTCGTCGGGGTCGTCGGGGAGGTCGAGGATGGCGGTCGCCTCCCCGGCCATGCCGGGGAGGATCTCCAGGTCCTCGGGCTGCTCGATCAGGATGTTCACCGGATAGGTGCGGGTCGCCTCCGTGGCCTCGTTGCTGATCTCGATCACCTCGCCGCGGAACTCGCGGTCGGGGAAGGGCGTGAAGCGCACCCGCATCCCGGTCACGTAGGGCGCGTTCGAGATCTGGGCCTCGGGGATGTCGATCACCATCTCGATCTTCGAGGTGTCGAGCACGCGCATGATCACCTGCTTGGCCAGCACGTTCTCGAAGTTCTCGACCAGGGCCGCCGAGACCTTGCCGTCGAAGGGCGCGAACAGCTCGCTGTCCTGGAGCGCCTTGGCGCGGATCTCGACCTCGGCCTCGGCCGCCTCGAGCTCGGCCTGCGCGTCGGTGACCTCCTGGCGGGAGACGGCGCCGGTGCGGGCGGCCTGCACCACGCGGTCGCGGAAGGCGGAGGCGCGGTTGCGGGCCGCGCGCGCCTGGTTGAGCGAGTTCAGGAAGTCGCGGGGATCGAGCTTGGCGAGCAGCTGCCCCGTCTCGACCCGGTCGCCGATCTGCACCGGCCGCTCGACCAGCCGGCCCGGCACCTCGAAGGCGATGTTGGCCTCGCGGGTGGCCTTGGCGCGGCCCGGGAACCAGCGCTCGTCGAAGGCGCCCTCGTGGGCCACCTGCATGGCGACCACGGGCCGGATCGGCTCGGGCGGCGGCGGCGGCTCGCTGCAGGCGAAGACGGCGAGCAGCCCGAGGGCCGCTCCGGCGCAGAACGGGAGGGATCTCATGCGAACTCCATGCGTTTCGCGGCGACCGGGGGGCCGGCGCTGGCGATCGTCGTGCGCTCAGCGGCGCAGCGACGGGTCGAGCTGCTCTTGCGGGTCCAAGGGCGTGTCCACCTCGATGACCTCGGTGTAGAAGCGGCCGAGCGCCTTCACCGTCTGCTCGAGCGCCCCGAAGCCGTCGCGATAGGCCCCCGAGTCGGGGAGGTTGCGCATCGCGGTGGAGGTGAGCCTGGTGAGCGACTCGATGCGGCCGTAGAGCGAGCGGGTCTCCTCGCGCCCCTGGCCGGCCTCGACGGCGGTCTGGAAGGTCTTCGCGCGCTGCTTCAGATGGGACAGGTCCTGGATCACCACCGTGCGCACGCCCACGTCGGGCTCGCGCTCGGGGTTGAGCAGCGCCGCGCGCGCCTTCTGCTCGGCGGCGCGGACGGCGTCGAGCATGCCCTGCGCCTGCTCCTGGAGCTGCGCCGCCAGGGCGGCGGCACGCTCGCCGTTCCAGGCGGCCCGCGCGGCCGCGGCGAGATCGGGGAACAGTGTCAGCGCGAGCGCGAACACCAGTAGACAGCTCCGAAGCGATCGCATGCGCTCCCTCCGCCTCCGCCCTTTCGTCCCCCCTCTTGCTGGCGGGGGAATTCGAATCCTACCTCCCACGTTGTGCCGGAGCAAAGCGGCGTTTGGACGCCTCCCGCACCGGGCCGCCGGGTCAGCACTTGTCTTGGAATCGGCCGGCGGGGCCGCTTCCCCCCGTTCAAGCTCAGTCGACCGGGGCCCGGACCTCGCCCGCGCGGGCACCCAGGTTCCCGTAGCGGTGGTAGTCGACGCACAGGCTCTGCTCGCGCAGGTAGTGCAGCAGCTCGATCCGCCCGACCGCGAGGACGGGGGCCGTCGCCAGGTGGAGCCCCACCTCGGCGGCGGCGCGCCGCACCGCGTCCGACACCCGCCGCGGATCGGCGTAGCGGATGCGCTCGGTCTGCCCGGAACGGACCGCCTCGGCGAGCGCCGGCTCCGACTCGTCGAGGAACTCGATCGCGGCGGCCCAAGACTCGGTGAGCGCCTGGAGTCGCTCGAGGTCGGCGCGGGGCGGACCCGGGGGGGCGCTCACGGTCACGGCACAACCCGCCGTGCGCGCCGCGACCACCCGCGCGAACAGGTCGAACGAGCCGTCGTCGGGGTGCACCCGCACGCGCAGGGGCGAGACCGGCCGGTAGCGCCGCAGATTGTCCTGCCCGACCAGGCGGAAGTCGTCGTGGTCGTGCCCGAACTCCTCGGCCATGGCCGCCTGGTAGCTGCGCGCGGCGCCTCGCAGGCGCTCCAGCTCCGCGTCGGGCAGCGTCCGCGTGCGCTCGAGCGCGTCGAGCAGCTCGCGGATGCCCACGTCCTGCACGAAGCCCCCGGTGTCTTCGCGCTCGCGCTCGCGGAAGCGCAGCAGGGGGACCAGGTAGTTGGGGCCGCCCGCCTTGAGCCCGGGTCCCACCGCGCTGCGGGCCATGCCGCCGAAGGGCTGTCGCATCACGATCGCGCCGGTCGTGCCGCGGTTGACGTAGAGGTTCCCGGCCCGGACGCGCCGGGCCCAGTGCGCCTGCTCGCGGTCGTCGAGGCTGTGGAGTCCGCAGGTCAGGCCGTAGCCGGTCTGGTGGACCAGATCGATCGCCTCGTCGAGATCCCGCGCGCTCATCACGCCGAGCACCGGGCCGAACAGCTCGGTCGTGTGGGTGAAGCTCTGCGGCGCGACGTCCCACTTGATGCCGGGCGTCCAGAGCGCCGGGTTGTCCCCGGGCCGGCGCGGCCGCAGCGCCCACGACTCGCCCGCCTCGAGCTCCTTCAGGCCGCGCTCGAGCGGCCCGCGCGGCGGGCGGATCAGCGGCCCCAGCGCGGTGCGCGGGTCCCAGGCGGAGCCGACCGGCAGGCTCTCGGCCGCGTCGACCAGCGCGCGGCGGAACTCCGCGTCCTCGTAGACCTCGCGCTCGAGGATCAGCAGCGACGTGGCCGAGCACTTCTGGCCGGCGTGGCCGAAGGCCGAGCGCAGCACGTGCTTGATCGCGAGGTCGCGGTCGGCCAGCGCCGTCACGATGCTGGCGTTCTTGCCGCCGGTCTCGGCGAGCAGCGGGATGCCGGGGGCGAGGTCGAGCAGGTGGAAGGCGGTCGCGGTCCCGCCGGTGAAGATCACCGCGTCCACGTCCTCGTGCGTGGCGAGGCGCGTGGCCCCGTCGTCGTTGTCGGCGAACACGAGCTGCAGGACGCGGCGACTCACGCCCGCCGACCAGAAGCACTCGCACAGCAGCCAGGCCGTCGCGACCGTCTCGGGGGCCGGCTTGAGCACGACGGTGTTGCCCGCCGCCAGCGCGGCGGCGACGCCGCCGCAGGGAATCGCGATCGGGAAGTTCCAGGGCGGGATCACGGCCGCCACGCCGGCGCCGCGCGCCTCGAGCCCGGGCAGCTCCGCGAAGGCCTCCGCGCTGCGCGCGTAGAGCTCGCAGAAGTCGATCGCCTCCGAGACCTCCGGGTCGCTCTCGGGCACGATCTTGCCCGCCTCGGCGAGGGCGACGCCGATCAGCTCGGCGCGCTGCTCGCGCAGGCGCTGGGCCACGGCGCGCAGCACCTCGCCGCGCTCGCGGGCCGGGCGTGCGCGCCAGCCGTCCGGGTCGGAGCGCGCGCAGGCCACCGCCTCGTCCACGTCCTCGCGTGTGCCGACCCGGACGCGCGCCACGACGACGCCCGGACGCGACGGGTCGAGTGACGCCTCGACGCGCCGCCCCTCGAAGATCTCGCGGCCGGCCACGACCAGCGGCACCTCGAGGGCGCGCTCGCCACAGCGCGGCTCCCAGCGCTCGGCGATCGCGCGCACCCACTCCGCGTGGTGGGGCAGCGCGAAGTCGGTGTCGGGCTCGTTGCGGAACGCCGGCCGCGTGGCCGCCGCGGGCGCCTCGGGCGGGCGGCGCCGGTCCTGGCGGCGGCGCGGCGCGTCCGGCAGCCCGGGGATCGCGTCGAAGGCCGCCACGAAGTCGCGCTCGAGCTGGCGCCACGCCTCCGAGTCCGGCGCGAGCCGGAAGGCGTGGCGCAGGAAGTTGTCGGGCCCGGTGTTCTCGTCGAGGCGCCGCACCAGGTAGCCGATGGCGTGGACGAAGTCCTCGCGGCGACACGCCGGGGCGTAGAGCAGCAGGTCGGGGCACTCCTCGCGCAGCGCCCGCCGCTGGTGGTTCGCCATCCCCTCGAGCATCTCGAATTGCACGCAGGACTCGACGCCGCGCGCCCGGGACAGGACGCGCGCGTAGGCCAGGTCGAACAGGTTGTGCGACGCCACCCCGACGCGGACGGCCGCGGCGTTCCGCGGCTCGAGCGCATGGTGCAGCATGCGCTTGAAGTTGGCGTCGGTCTCGCGCTTGGTCCGGAACGGCGCCGCCGGCCAGCCGCCCAGCGACGCGTCGACGCGCTCCATCTCCAGGTTGGCGCCCTTGACCAGGCGCAGGGTGATCGGGGCGCCGCCTCCCTCCACCCGCGCGCGCGCCCAGGCGGTGATCCGGCGCTGCGCGGCGCAGGAGTCCGGCAGGTAGGCCTGGAGCGCGATGCCCGCGGTCGCCGCGCCCAGGCCCGGCCGGTCGAGGGTGTGGAGGAAGGTCTCGACGGTGACGGCGAGGTCCCGGTACTCCTCCATGTCGAGGTAGACGAGCTTGGGCACCCGGGCGCCGTCGGCCCGCGTGAAGCGCTCGCGGGCGGCGGCGCGCACCAGCAGCTCGAGGCGGTCGCCGAGGCGCCGCACCGTCGCGTCGAAGGCCAGCGTCGAGATCTGCGAGAAGATCGTCGAGATCTTGACCGACACGACCTCGATGTCCGGATCCCGAAGCGCCCCGAGGTAGCCCTCCAGACGGCGCTCGGCCTCCTTCTCGCCGAGCAGCGCCTCGCCCAGGAAGTTCACGTTCATGCGCACGCCCTCGCCGCGGCGCGCGCGCAGGTGCTCGGCCAGCAGCTCCGGCTCCGCCGGCAGCACCACGTTGGCCGTCTCCTGCTGCATCTTCTCCTTCACGAGCGGGAGCGCGACGCCTGGCAGGTAGCCACCGAAGGACTGGAAGCCGCGCAGCAGCGTGCGGTCGAGCGGGGAGAAGAAGCGCGGCACGCCCTGCACGTCGAGGATGTGGGTGAGCTGGTCGGCGGCGCGGGCGGCCGCCGCCGAGCGGAACGCCTGATCGGTCATCTGCACCAGCGTCGCCTTGTCGGCGGGGTGCTGGATCAGGCGGTCGAGCTCGGCCTGCTGGCGGCGCTCCGAGGGCGTCTGGAGCGCCAGCGCGCGCTCCTGCAGGCGGCGCGCGAGTCGGACGGCTTCGGCGACGAGTGCGCTCTCGTGCCCGGCTCCCGCCATCTGCCGCTCCTCCTTGTCTGACTTCGTTCGGCTTCGCCTCACTGCGCGCGCCCTCCGGGCGCTTGCGGTCTGACTTCGTTCGGCTTCGCCTCACTGCGCGCGCCCTCCGGGCGCTTGCAGGGG
>JASJBO010000069.1 GCA_030066475.1 Myxococcota bacterium | reverse complement strand
GTGGCGTTCTCGATCACCAGGCGCGCGTTCTCGCGCGGATAGCCAGAGAGCACTCCTCCTGTCCGAGCCGTCGTTCTCTTGTAGGAGCGCTTGAGTGCCTCTGTTAGCACGTCGACCAACGGAGCATTGCCTGTAACGAAGACCGCGTCCTCGCGATACCTCTCGTCGAACGCAAGCTGGAGGCCAACCAGCGTCTTGCCGGCGCCAGGAGCGCCTGAGACGAACACGATGCTGTTCCGCTTCTGCTCCTGGGCAAGATCGATCTGGCTCGCCACTTCGGCGATCGTGGCTTCGATCTGCTCTATGGAGCCCGCGTGCTCGTGAATCGCGCTTACGTCGTGGGCCCCGAAGAGCGAGATGGCAGCGTCGAGGATCGACGACGATGGAGAAAACCGAGATGCTAGCCAGGCATCTCGACTCGGCGCGGCTTGCCCCCGCCTGAGTTCGAGGGCCTCAGTGAGAGCCCGGCTAAGCCCGCCCGGACCGCAACGGATCGGATTGCGCAGCACGGCAGCCCACGGACGCTCAAAGAAGCCATGGTCTTCATCGACGCTGCTGGCGGGCTCGCCCTCCGTCTGGACGAGGATTGGAACCACGATGGATTGCTCCTCTCCGCAGAGCCGTCGCGTCTCCTCGTGGAACTCGACGAGGTTCACACAGTAGTTCGCAACTTGATCCGCATCGGCCGGAGAGAGCCTCGATCGCTTGAACTCCAGCACGGCGATCACCCCAGGCGCCAGGAGGATGCAATCAATCCGAAGTCCACGGCGGCGGAAGTCGTACTCGAGAATCACGTCCGTATAGGCCGCGAGCCCAGACTCCCGGAGTGCGCTTTGGACGATCTCGATACGAGAAGAGACGCTGGGATGGATGCCACTCTGCAGAATGGAGACGCTTGCTTTCCACTCCCGATGCTGTTGCGTCTCGATGTGCCAGCCCTGCGAAGCTGCGCTGCTGGCAAGCTCCGCGACGATCGAGCCCGGGGCCTCCCCCAAGAAGCCCGCACGATCAGCCGAGTACCAAGCGCGCCCCGCAGCCGTCGAATCGAGTCGGCGCTCGTGGCGGCTCACCGCCGGGGCTTCCGCCCTGAAGAACGCTTCTTCGACGCCTTCGCCTTCCCCTTCGCTCGCGAAGCCGTCGCCTTCTTCTTGCGCCCAGCCGCAGCGCTCTTCGCCGGCTTCTTCTTCTTCCCCGCCGCCGCGCTCGCGCGGGTCTTCACCTTGCCAGCCCCCGCCCGGCTCCCGGCTCGCTTCCTCGAGACCTTCTTGCCGCCGCTCGCCCGGCGACCGCGCGCCGCCTTCGGCGCCTCGGCGTCGCCCGCTCCGCCCAGATCGATCTCCACGCCGAACACGGACGAAAGGTCCTTCTCCGCGAGCACTCGCCCCCGGGCCGGCTTGCGCTTCGTCCCGAGGTCGCCGACCGCGTCGCCCACCAGCTCCGCGGGGTCCACGCCGCGCAGCACGAACAGCAGCTCCGGCGCCCGGTCGAGCCGGGCGCCCACGCCGTAGAGCGCGGCCGCTACGTGCTTGCACATGGTGGCCCAGTCGGGGCAGGAGCAGTCGAGGGCGATCTGCTTCGGCGTCGGGAACAGCCCCTCGCCAGGGCGGGTGACCACGTCCATCACGGCGTCGGAGAGCCGACCCTGCAGCAGCTCGACCAGCGAGTCGATCCGGCCCGCGCACTGCGCGCGGACGCGCTTCCACTGCGCGGCCGACAGCGGCTCGACCCGCAGCTCGACCTCGTACAAGTCGGACCCGCTCACGAGCGCCGAGATGCGGCCTGCTGCGAGCTGCAGATCGACCACCGACCCGTTGCGGACGTAGGTCCGCCCGCGCGGCAAGCGGTTCGCGTAGTCGCTGTAGGCCTCCAGGTTACGGCACCAGGCGCCTCCCCAGAAGGTCCTGGCGATCTTCCGGCCCTCGATCTTGACGGGCGCGACCTCGCGACCCGACGTGCGCAGCCTCGCGACCTTCTTCGCGGCCCGCGCGCGGCGCTGCGCAACGGGCACATACGACCGCCATTCGTAGCCGCTCACGGCTCGCTCCGCGATCGCCTGCCCGCGCCGAACTCGAGGACCGCGAGCGTCACGAGGCCACCGCGCTCTGCAGGTCCAGAGAGACGAAGGAGAGCAGCTCGTCGTCGTCCATCTCGGTCAACCCCGACTCGACGCCGCCCGCCAGTAGCGCGTCCGCGAGCTGCTGCTTGCCGGCGATCAGCTCGTCGATGCGCTCCTCGATCGTCCCCTTGCACACGAACTTGTGCACCAGCACGTTCCGCGTCTGCCCGATGCGAAAGGCGCGATCGGTCGCCTGGTTCTCGACGGCGGGGTTCCACCAGCGATCGAAGTGGACGACGTGGGAGGCAGCCGTCAGGTTGAGGCCCGTGCCGCCCGCCTTGAGCGAGAGGACCATGAAGGGCGCGTCTTCGCTCTCCTGGAACGCCTTGACGATCCCCGAGCGCTTCGCGACGGCGGTGCCGCCGTGCAACACGAGACCCGGCCGGCCGAAGGTCTCGGCGAGGAAGCTCGCCAACGGCGCCGTCATCTCCCGGTACTGCGTGAACACGAGGAGCTTCTCCTGCCGCGCCGCGATCGGCTCGCACAGCTCCTGCAGCCGCGCGAACTTGCCGCTGTCACCGGCCCCGTACTCGCCGTCGCCGAGCCACTGCGAGGGATGGTTGCAGATCTGCTTGAAGCGCGTCAGGAAGGCCAGGACGACGCCGCGCCGCTCGATCCCCTCGAGCGCTCCCAGGGCCCGGGCGAGCTCCTCGACGGACCTCTGGTAGAGGGCTGCCTGGGGCTTTCGGAGCAGGCAGTGTGCGGTGACCTCGGTCTTGGCGGGCAGATCGGAGATCACGCTCGGGTCGGTCTTGAGGCGCCGCAGGATGTAGGGCCGGACGAGCTTCCGGAGCGGCTCGAAGGCGTTGTGCTCTCGCGCCGCCATGAGCTTGCAGGCCTCGGAGAACGCCTTGGCGGAGCCCAGGAGCCCCGGATTCAGGAAGTCGAAGATCGACCACAGGTCGCCGAGCTTGTTCTCGACCGGTGTGCCGGTCAGAGCGAGCCGCCACCGGGCCCGCAGCGCCTTGGCGGCGCGCGTCTGCTTGGCGCTGGGGTTCTTGATGGCCTGGGCCTCGTCGAGGACGACGCAGCGCCAGCGATGCTCCTGCATCCACGGAGTGCGCGCGAGCGTGCCGTAGGTCGTGATGACCGCGTCGTGTCCATCCACCTCCGGAGCCGGGAGCCGCGCGAGCTCCCGGGTCGGAATCCGCGAGGGATGCGCGATCAGGACGCGGAGGCGAGGCGCGAAGCGCGCGAGCTCCTCGCGCCAGTTGTCGACGAGGGAGGCGGGAACGACGAGCAGGTCCGCGCCCCCATCCCTCCGCTTCCCGGCGCTCTTCTTGCGGCGCAGCATGGAGAGGAGCGCGATCACCTGGACCGTCTTTCCCAGGCCCATGTCGTCGGCCAGGCAGCCGCCGAGCTGCAGGCCGTGCAGGCTCCACAGCCATTGGACCCCGGTCTTCTGATAGGGCCGGAGCTTCCCCTCGATGCCCGCGCCGTGCTCGATCTCGGCCCGGATCTCGGGGGATCGCAGGGCGTCGAGGTTCGAAGCGAGCCACCTGCCGGCGACGACCTCGGACCACTCGCGACGGGCCTCGCTGGCCTCGTCCGACGACGGGTCGGCGAGCTCCGTGCCCGCCAGCATGCGCATGGCCTGGGCGAAGCTCACGCCACCCGCTTCCGCCTGGGCTTGGACGTCGCGCCACTGGTCCAGCACCTGGCCCAGCCGGTCCCGGTCGACCTCCACCCACTGGCCCTTGATGAGCACCAGCCCTTCCGTCGCGGCGAGTAGCGCCGCGGTCTCCCGCTCCGACAGCCGCTGGCCGCCGAGCGTGAGGGTGACGTCGAAGTCGAGCATGGCCTCCATGCCGAGACGCGAGGGAGCGCTGCCCCCCACCATGACGGAGACCACGGGCCGCGGGCGGCTCCTGGCGCTCCACCAGTCGGGCAGGTGCAAGACGACGCCCGCCTGCTCGAAGCGCTCGGCCTCGCACAGAAAGGCGTGCGCATCGTTCGCCGTCCACGCGAGCGGGTGGTAGACGTCGCCGGAATCCACCAGCTCGCGAATCAGCTCGCTGCGCTCCGCGGCACGCTGCAGCGGCGCCAGCAGGGACAGGAGCCTTCTCTTGTTCCTGGCGCCGGCATACTCCTGCAGAGCGCGGCCCAGGGGAACGTATTGCGGCTTGGCCTGCTTCGAGAGCTGCCGGACGTAGGTGGCCATGAATGCGAAGGGATGGCCCGCGTCGCGCTTGTTCTCGGCCAGGTGGAAGCAGACCCGCCCCACCACGTTCCAGACCGAGTCGTGCGCTTCGAGATAGCCCTGGACCCCCTGGCGTCGCTTTCGCGCCTCGGCCGCGAGGGCCTCGCCCATGTCGCTCCAGACCGCGGCCAGCAGCGTGCCGGACACCAGCTCTGCGCCGGGCATGGGCGGCACGGCCGCCGCCAGCGCATCGAGCGCGGCGAGGTCTGCCTTCGGAAGGACGACCGACTGCGGGTCCGTCGGGTCCAGGGCGCCGCAGACGGCGCCGACGAACTGCTGTCCGAGATCGCGCCAGAAGCCGAGCGTCGGGTCGAGCTCGGTGCCCCGCTCGGCCGCGCCGAGGTGGAGCACGCCATGGCCTCGGCCCCGCGAGAACGCCGCCCGGATGCGCGCCTCGACGGCAACGGGAAGCGAGCGCTGCGCTTCGACCGGGCCGGAGTGCAGCCGGAGCTGGCCGCGCGGGGTGAGGCTGCAACAGAGCGCGCGCTGCTCCTGCTCTTGCTTCGTCGGACGCACGCTCGTCGACCTCGCCGCCATCCCTTCGCGGCCGCTCAGGATAGTGCGTCCTGCGTCCGGCCCAGGTCGCCGGCGTGAAGCTGCTGACGCCCGGACAGGCGCTACCGCGGCGCCGCCAGCGCCCCGCGCGCCTCTGCCAGCGCGTGCTCCTCGGTCGTGAGCCAGACCGTGCCGAGCGGTAGGTGGCGGGAAGCTCGTTCTGCTCCGGCCATCGCGCCCAGGCCCGCATCAGCGGCGTGACACCGCGCCCGAGCATGCCCGGGCAGTCGAGGAAGCCCCAGGCGTTCTCGTCGGGCTCGTCCGCGTCGACCCAGTGCATCTGCTCCAGGCGCGGAGCCGCGCGGCGGCTCGATCGACGCCTGCAGCTTCGCGATCCGCGGGTCCGTCGCCTACGTCTCCGTCCGAGGCGGCGGCAAGGGCTCCATCAGCCACGGTCCGTCGAAGCTGGAGCCGGGTTGATTTTCGCTATTCGTTCGCTATCGTCGGCTAGTTCGCCCCGCTCGGTCCCGATGCGGGTGTTCGACGTTGGATGCCGCCTTCGATTCCGTCGCGACGCACGGCGTGACGGAGGCTCCCGCCGGTCCCTGCGGAGCGGTCTCTCTCGATTCCGATTCGCGCGCGGCCGACGCCCTCCGGCGCCATCCGTGCGACGCACGGCAGGTCGCTTCGCTGGCGCGCTCGCACGCGCCGCTGCGCCGAACGCTGGCGGCGCTCGCCGGACGGCTCGTGGCCGCACGCGGCTGGGAGCGCCTCGGGTTCGCCCGCCTCTCCGACTATGCGCGCGAGCGCCTCGGCCTCTCGGCGCGCCAGGTCTACGAGCTCGCGCGCATCGACGCGCGGCTGCGCGAGCTGCCGAGGCTGGAGTCGGCGTTTCTGCGCGGGCGGCTGTCGTGGTCGAAGGCGCGCCTGGTGGCGCGGGTCGCCGACGCCGGCGACGAGACCCGATGGATCGCCTACGCGCGGCGCGTGCCGGTCGCCGCGCTCGAGCGCGAGGTCCGGGCCGTCGACCGCGGCGCTCTCGAGTCGGGAGCGCTCGGCGCGTGCGACGAGGACGGCCGTCCGCTCTACCCGCGCGCGACCGTCCTGATCCGCTGCTCGCGCCGCGTCCACGGCGGCCTGTGGCGCGCGCGCCTGCACACGCCGCGCGTGGCGGGCGAGCACCTGGCGCCCTGGCAATGCATGGAGCTGGTCGCGGCCGAGGTGCTCTCGGCGTTGCCGCTCGAGGTGTCGCCCGAAGCGGAGCCAGAGCCGGTGCGCCTGACCGCGTCGCCCGGGGGCGACCCGCCGCGGCGCGCACCGCTCGAAGCGCCAGACGTGTGCGCGAGAGACGCGCCGGACGACGAGGAGGCCGCGCCCGGGCTGCCGCCCCCGTTGCGGGCGCTGCTCGAAGACCTGGAGACGGCCGACCCCTTCGAGGTCGACGACCGGCTCCGGCGCGTCGTCGCGCTCGAGCAGCGGCTCCTTGCCGACCTCGCGCCCGGGCTCGCGCGGGTCGCGGCGGGCAAGCTCTACCGCCGGCTCGGACACGCGACCCTCGCGAGCTACGCCCGCGATCGGCTCGGCATGGCGCCGAGCACGGTGCGAGCCCTGCTCCGGCTCGAGCGCGCCTCGCGCGCCTGCCCGGCACTCGGACGCGCCTGGCGCGAGGGGCGGCTCTCCTGGACCCAGGCCCACGCCCTGGTTCCAGTCGTCGTGCTCGACGAGGCGCGCTCCTGGCGCGCCGCCTGGATCGAGTGGGCGGGACGCGTCACGGTGCGCCGGCTCGAGGAGGACGTGGAGCGCGCCCTGGTCAAGTGCGAGCGCGACCCCGTCGCCGGGACCCGGACGGGCGGTCTCCCGCAGGAGGCGCTTGGCTCCACCGAGCGCCAGACGTGTGCACAGCCGACGGTCGCCGAGCAGGATGCCGCCGGGGCCGACGCCCGCGCCGGCACCGACGGCCGCGAGCCCGAGGACATGCGCTTCTTCTTCACCGCGCCGCGCGACTTCGTCCGCCTGTTCCGCGCGTTGCTGTGCACCGTCCGCCGCCACCTCGAGCGCCAGACCGGACGCCTCCCCACCGAGGGCGAGGCCGTCGGCGCCATGCTCGACCACGCCTTCACGGCCTGGGATCTGGACGAGCCGGGTCTGCCCAAGGCGCATCGCGTCTTCGCGCGCGACGGCTGGCGCTGCACCGCGCCCGGCTGCACCTCCTACCGCAACCTCCACGACCACCACGTCGTGTTCCGCTCGGCCGGCGGCTCCGACGAGCTGTCGAACCGCACCACCCTCTGCGCCTGGCACCATCTGCGCGGCGTCCACGCCGGCGTGGTCCGCTGCTCCGGCACCGCACCCGACGGCCTGCGCTTCGAGCTGGGCCTGCGCCGCGGGCGAGCGCCGCTCGCGAGCTACCTCGGCGAGCGCGTCATTCCGCCTGCAGCGGCGGCAGGAAGCGCTGCACCACCGCCGCGCCCACCGCATCGCCCCACACATTTACCGCCGTGCGGAAGCGGTCGAGGAACCAGTCCACCGTGAGCAGCAGCCCGATGCCCTCGAGTGGCAGCCCGACCGCGCTCAGCACGATCGCCATGGTCACGAGGCCCGCCTCGGGGATGCCGGCGGCGCCGATCGCCGCGAGCGTCGCCGTCACGAAGACGATGCCCTGCTGCGCCGGGCCCAGCTCCACGCCGTAGGCCTGCGCGATGAAGAGCGCTGCCGCGGCTTCGTAGAGCGCCGTCCCGTCCATGTTCACCGTGCTGCCCAGCGGCAGGACGAAGCGGACGGCGCGGCGGTCGACGCCCGCCTCGCGGGCGCACTCCATCGTGAGCGGGAGCGTGGCCGACGAGCTCGCCGTGCCGAACGAGGTCAGCACCGCGCGCGCCATCGCCGCCAGGTAGCCGAGGCCGCGGCGTCCCAGCACCGCCAGCACGGCGGTCAGCACCGCGAAGTGGATCGCCAGGCCGCTCAGCACCGTGAGGCAGTGCAGGCCCACCGCGCGCAGGTCGCGCAGCACCTCGTCGCCGCCGCCCGCCTGGCCCAGGCGCGCGGCCACCAGCGCGAAGATGCCCAGCGGCGCGACGAACATGAGCCAGGTCACGAGCTTCATCATCGCCTCGTGGATCCCGTTGAAGAAGGCGATGACGTGGGCGCCCGTGGCGCCGAGCGTCGAGAGCGCGGCCGAGAGCAGGATCGAGAACACGATCAGCGGCAGCAGCTGCGTGTCGGCGGCCGACGCCACCAGGTTCGGCGAGACGAGCGACTTCACCAGGTCCTGCCAGCTCGCGTCGGGGGGCGCCACGGGCGTCTCGCCCGCGGCCAGGACGCCCAGCTCGATGCCGGTACCGGGCTGGATCAGGTTGACCATGGCCAGGCCGATCGCTGCCGCCACGGCCGTGGTGCTGACGTAGTAGGCGACGGTGAACCCGCCGAGCCGCCCGAGCTTGCGCACGTCGCCCAGCGCGGACACGCCGCTCACCACGGCCGCCACGATGAGCGGCACGATCAGCATCTTCAGCGCGTTCAGGAACAGCTCGCCGATCCAGGCGACGGCGAGCATCCGCTCGCCCCCGAACCACCCCGCCAGGCCGCCGGCGACGACGCCGACGACGATTCCGATCAGGACGAGCCGCGCGCTTCTGTCGTTCATCTGACTCGGGGCGGAGCCTCGCTCGCTGGCAAGGCGTTTGCAATGCCTCACGAGCATGTCAAAGAGCCGCATCGACCTTCGCAATGACCCGTCCCGCCTCACCCCCGGGCGCGCGCGTTGGCGGAATGTCGCAGTCGTGCTCGCCGCGACCCTCTGCCTGCTTCCGCCCCTCGCCGCCCGAGCCCAGTGGACCACCCGTCAGCTGACCGACAACGACTTCGACGAGTGCGAGGGCCTCATCAGCAACAGCGGGAAGGCGGCCTGGACGAGCTCCTGCGAGGCGGGCCTGACCGGCGACGCCTACTACTGGGACGGCGAGTCGGCGCGCAACGTGTCGCGCTCCGAGAACCGCAGGGACTGGTTCCTCGACATGAACGACGACGGCCTGCTCGTCTGGGTTGCCGGAGGCCTGTTCGGGGGACCCATCGTCATCTACGACGGCGAGGACGACACCTTCTGGGGCGGCGGCGGCACGCCGCGCCTCAACAACATCGGCCACGGCGTCTGGGACCTCGAGACGTTCCGCAGCTACGAGATCTACTTCTGGGACGGCAGCCGGGCGTCCCCGATCACGAACAACGACATCCCCGACCGCTACCCCGTCATCAACGACAGCGACACCGTCTGCTGGACGGCCTGGGATCCGGACGCCGAGATCCTGTGCCGCGAGGGCGAGACGGTCACGCCGCTCACCGACAACGACATCGACGACTGGTACCAGGAGATCAACAGCAGCGGTCAGCTCGCCTGGATGGGGGGCGAGTGCCCCTTCTCCTGCGAGATCTACTTCTACGACGGCGCCACCGTGACCCCGCTCACGAGCAACAGCTTCGACGACTGGCATCCCCGCATCAGCGACTCCGGCCAGGTGACCTGGTGGGGCGTGCACGGCCTCGACAGCCAGGTCTTCCTCTACGACGGCACGACGGTGTCGGAGCTCGGGAGTGGCGGCGCCCGCCATCCCGAGATCAACGACACCGGCACCGTGGTCTGGCAGCAGCGCGACGGCGCCGACCTCGACATCTTCCTCTACGACGGCGAGCGCACCCACCAGATCACCGACGACTGCGAGTTCGACGACGAGCGCCCCGACCTGAACGACCACGGCGCGGTGCTCTGGCACCGCTACGACGGCACCGACTTCGAGATCATGCTGGCCGAGCCCGCCGGCCCCGTCACCGAGACCCAGTGGGTCCAGACCCTCGGCGGCCAGTACCGCGACAGCGCCAGCGACGTCTGGCCCACCGCGGACGGCGGCTTTCTCGTGGCGGGCGAGACCGCCTCGTTCGAGCCGGGCGGCGCCTGGCTCGTGAAGCTCGACGCGGCCGGCCGCGTCGAGTGGCAGACCAGCTACGGCGACGGCGGCGGCACGATCGAGGCCGTCCGCGAGGTCAGCACCGGCGGCTACCTGCTCGCCGGCCGCATCTACTCCGAGGCCACTGGCTCGGATGCCTGGGTCGTGAAGCTCGCCCCCGGTGGCGCGCTCGAGTGGCAGAAGCGGATCGGCGGCCCCTTGGACGACTGGGGCATGGCGGTCGAAGAGTCCGGCAGCTGCGGCTATCTGATCGCCGGAGCCACCAAGTCACACGCGGCCGGCGAGTCCGATCTCTGGCTCTTCGAGCTCGACGCGGCCGGCGACCTGGTCTGGGAGAAGACCTACGGCGGCGCCAACATCGAGTTCTTCGGCGGACTCGTGGCCACGCGCGATGGCGGCATCGCCCTGTCCGGCGCGACCTACTCGTTCGACCTCGGCAACGGCGACTTCTGGGTCCTGAAGCTCGACGCGGCGGGCACCATCGAGTGGGAGCGGACCTATGGGCTCGACACCGCCACCATCGAGAACGGCGAAGACCCGGCGCGCATCGCGCAGACGGCCGACGGCGGCTTCGTGCTCGCCGGCGGCTCGGCCCCCCTGCCCTCCGGCAACGTCGACGCCTGGGTGCTGAAGCTCGACGCCTCCGGCGCGATCGAGTGGCAGCAGCGCTTCAACACGGGCGCCGACCTCCAGGTGGACTCGGTCGCTCCGACTGGCTCCGGCACCCTCGTGGCGGGGAGCTGGGGAGGCGGCGGAATCCGCAACGGCTGGCTGATGAAGCTCGACGCGTCGGGCGGCGTCGAGTGGCAGAACTCGTATCGCGGCGCGCTGCTCGGGTCCTACGAGGCGCTCCACGCCGCCCATCCCACGCTGGATGGCGGCGTGATCGCGGTCGGCCGCACCGAGTCGTTCGGCATCGCGCAGGGCGACGCCTGGCTGCTCAAGCTCGACGCGAACGGGGAGGCCCCCGACTGCCCCGCCATCGCCGGGTTCTCCGGCACGCCGGAGGCCAGCTTCGAGACCGACCTCGCCTCCTCCGCCGCCGTGAGCGAGCCCGTGTCCTCGGTGTCCGACACCTTCGCCCTCGCGACCGACACCGACGCGGTCTCCGAAGACGGCTGCCGCTCGCGCTCCGACCTGATCGACCTGCCCGAGACCGGGCAGGCCACCCCCTACCACCCGGGCGACGACGGCGACCTCCGCGCCGGCGTCCCCTGGCCCTCGCCCCGGTTCACCGACCACGGCAACGGCACCCTCACCGACGAGCTGACCGGCCTCATGTGGCTGGGCGACGGCGCCTGCGCGCTCACCATCGGACACGACCCCGACGCCAACGGCGACGGCCGGCTGGCCTGGACCTCGGCGCTCGACTTCGTGGCCGGCATCAACGACGGCACCCACGAGATCTCCGCGTGCGGCTCCGCGAGCGGCCCCTACACCGAGACCTACACCGACTGGCGTCTGCCCAACTCCCACGAGATGGAGAGCCTGCTGCACGCCGGCTTCGCGGACCGCGCCGCGTGGCTGGCCCTCCAGGGATTCACGAACGTCCAGCCGGAGATCTACTACACGTCTACGACCGACTCCCACCCGACGAGCAACGCCATCACCGTGCATCTGGACACGAGCCTGGTGTTCCATGGCCGCAAGGGCGGGTCGGGCCACGCCTGGCCCGTCCGCGGTGGTCAGGCCTTCCTGCCCGATCCCGCCGTCCCGGCCAACCTCTGGAAGACCGGCCAGACGATCTCCTATCACCCGGGTGACGACGGCGAGCACCAGACGGGCGTCGCCTGGCCCCCGGAGCGCTTCCACGACAACGGCGACGGCACCGTCACCGACAACCTGACCGGCCTGATGTGGCTCAAGCACGCCGACTGCTTCGGCGAGCTGACCTTGCCGATGGGCCTCGACGCGGTCGCCGACTTCAACGTCACCCCGGACCCCTTCGACTGCGTGGACTACACGGCGACCCACGGCGACTGGCGCGTGCCGAACCGCAAGGAGCTCCAGAGCCTGGTCGACCGCTCCCGCAACCAGCCGGCGCTGCCGGCCGGCCACCCCTTCGTGGGGATCTTCAACTACTACTACTGGACCTCCACCAGCGAGGCAGACCGCCCGGCAGGCGCCTGGCTGTTCGCGATGCAGAGCGGCAACATGCTGCGGCTGACCAAGACCTCCTACACCGAGGCGATCTGGCCGGTGCGCGGCGGCTCGGCCGCCGAGACCGACACCGACGGCGACGGCGTCCCCGACGTGCGCGACAACTGCCTGCGGGTCGAGAACGCCGACCAGCGCGACACCAACTCCGACGGCTACGGCAACCTCTGCGACGCCGACTACGACGACGATGGCGCGGTCGGCATCCCCGACTTCAACGTCCTGCGCGCGCAGTTCGGCCTCACCGACGCCGACCCCGCGTTCGACCCCGACGTCGACATGGACGGCGACGGCGGCGTCGGCATCCGCGAGTTCAACCTGCTGCGCGACACCTTCGGCGGGCCGCCGGGACCGTCCGGCTACGCGTGCGCCGGCAGCGTGCCCTGTCCTTGAACTGGTCCTGGAGCCTGGCTCGCAGGGAGTTCCTGCAGCTCTCCACGCTGAGCGCGCTCGGCGTGATGGCGGGGCCCACCGGCTCGACTGCGGCCACCGCCGCGCCGCGACCGGTGACCCTGTTCCTGTGCGGGGACGTGATGACGGGCCGGGGCATCGACCAGGTGCTGCCCCACCCGAGCGACCCCCGCCTCCACGAGTCCTACGTCGACTCGGCGCTCGGGTACGTCGAGCTCGCGGAGCGGGCGAGCGGCCCGATCCCGCGCCCCGTCGACTTCGACTACGTCTGGGGCGACGCCCTGGCCGAGCTCGAGCGCGCCGCCCCGGACGCCCGCATCGTGAACCTCGAGACCGCGGTGACGCGCAGCGACGACTGGCAGCCCAAGGGCATCCACTATCGCATGCATCCCGGCAACGTCCCGGTGCTGACCGCCGCGGGCATCGACTGCTGCGTGCTCGCCAACAATCACGTGCTCGACTGGGGCGTGGCGGGGCTCACCGAGACGCTCGACACGCTGGATCGGGCGAAGCTCGCCAAGGCGGGCGCGGGCCGCAACGCGGCCGAGGCCGCGGCACCGGCGATCCTGGATCTGGGCGGCGGGCGGCGGGTCGTCGTCTTCTCGTTCGGATCGGTCACCAGCGGCATCCCACCGGCCTGGGCGGCCGCGGGCGGAAGGCCGGGCGTGAGCCTGCTCGAAGGGACGTCGCCGGCGGAGATCGCGGCGGCCGTTCGTCGCGTGAAGCGGCCGGGCGACGTCGTGGTCGCCTCCCTGCACTGGGGCGGAAACTGGGGCTACCAGATCCCCCGCGAGCAGCGCGACCTGGCGCATGCCCTGATCGACACGGCCGGCGTCGACGTCGTGCACGGGCACTCCTCGCACCACCCCAAGGGCATCGAGATCCACGCGGGCCGGCCCATCCTGTACGGATGCGGCGACTTCCTGCACGACTACGAGGGGATCGGCGGACACGAGGAGTTCCGCAACGAGCTGGTGCTGGCCTGCTTCGTGGCGTTCGATCCCGCCGCGGGCAGGCTGGTGCGGCTCGAGCTGACCCCGTTCCGGGTCCGGCGCTTCCGACTGGAGCGCGCCTCGCCCGAGGACACGCGCTGGCTGCGCGACCGCCTGGCCGGCGAGTGCGCGCGGCTCGGAACGCGCGTAGAGTCGACGGCGGGGGGTCGGCTGACGCTCGGCTGGGGAGGAGGCCGGCGCGGCAAGCGCTAGGGTGGGCCGTCCAGCCGGCTCGGCGAGGAGAAATGCCACATCGACCCGCCGCGAGGCGGCGTAGGCGGCCTCGAGCGCGCCCTGGCCGAGGCATGCTCCTTGCACTCCTGCAATACTGAGGGTTCCCGTGACACCCGTGATCCGTTCCCGAGAGATCGACGCCATGATCGAGCGTCAGGTGCGGCGCTGGGAGACCGCCCGCCTGTCCAAGCCACCCCCGCACCTGCCGGTGGTGGCGCTCTCGCGCCTGCCCGGCGCCCGCGGCGACGAGCTGGCGAAGATGCTGGCCGCCCGGCTCGACTACGGGCTCTTCGACCGCGAGATCGTCGACGAGATCGCGCGGGAGGGCGGCGTGGCCGCCCGCCTGGTGGCCGGTCTCGACGAGCGCATCCGCGGCGTGATCGACCGCTACGTGGCCGACGTCTTCCGGACGCGGCGCTACGTCGAGAGCGACTACCTGGAGCACGTCGTGCGCGCCATCCGCACGCTCGCCGAGCGCGGACGCGTCGTGATCGTGGGGCGGGGTGCGACCTACCAGCTCTCGCACCGCGAGGCCCTGCGGGTGCTCGTGGTGGCGCCCCGAACGCAGCGCGCGGCGCGGCTGGCGGAGGAGCGGCAGCTCTCCCCGGACCGAGCGCCGCGCGAGTTCGAGCGCGCCGAGTCGGAGCGGCGCGAGTTCGCGCGCTACCACTTCGGGGTGGAGCAGTCCGACCCCGAGCTCTACGACCTCGTGGTGAACAGCGGGACGATGGAGCTCCAGACCGCCGTCGACGTCGTGGTGCGCGCGCTCGAGCGCCAGTTCCCCGAGGTGGCGGCCGCGAAGGCGGCTGGATAGGCGGCGCCCGCGATGCCGGATCGCCCGCCCCTCCACGCAGAGCTCGCCCGGATCCTCGACGCCGAGGCCGCGGCGCGCGGGGTGGTCGAGGCGGCCGCCGACGAGGCCCGGCGCATCGAGGAGGAGGCGAGGCGCGAGGGCGCCGCTCGCCTCGAGCGCGCCCACGCCGCGCGAGCCGCCCGACGCGAGTCGGCGCGCTTGGCGCACCTCGAAGCGGCCGAGAGGGAGGTGGACCGAATCCGGGCCCATGCGGCGGCGGAGCGCGACGCCATCGTCGCCCGCGCCGAGCGGGCGCTCGCCGGCGGCGCCGAGTCCGCGTTCGCGGCGCTCCTGAGCGGCAGCGAGGGCGATCCTTGAGCTCCGCCCTGAAGCGCTACGCCTACGCCCAGGCGCGCGTGCGGGCTCGCCGCGCACGGCTCCTGGGGCGCGCCGAGCTCGAGGCGCTCGCGGCCGACCCGAACGCGGACTCGCTCGAGAGAGAGCTCGGGATGCTCGGCGGGTCCGACCCGACCGCCACGGTGCTCGCTGAGCTCGAGACCGTGGTCGGCATGCTCGAGGACGAGCCGCGCGAGCTGCTGATCCGCTACCGCGACCGCTACGCCCTCGACAACCTCCACGTGGTGCTCCGCGCGGTGGAGCGGCGCGAGCCCTACGCCGCGGCGGAGCCGCTGCTGGTCCCGGTCGGTCAGCTCGGGCCGGGTCGCACTGCCGAGGAGCTCGCGTCCGCGGCGTCACTGGCCGAGGCCGTGGCGCGCCTCGAGCCGCGACCCTTCGGCGAGGTGCTGCGCCGCCAGGTCCGGGCCGCGGGCCCGGGCGGCGTCGAGCGCTTCCGTCTCGAGGCGGCCGCCGAGCGCGAGGTCTACGAGGCGATCTGGGCCGCCGCCCGCGCGCTTCCCGAGTCCGACCGGCGTGCCGCCACGCCGCTGCTCGGCGTCAAGCTCGACGGCGCGAACCTGCTGCGGGTGCTGCGGCTGCGTCTCGACCACGGCCTCGCACCGGAGGAGGTGCTCGCCTACGCGATCCGGGGCGGGCGCTACCTCGGCGCCTCCGAGCGAGCCGTGCTCGCCCACGAGCCGCCGCAGGACTGGGCCTCCCGGCTCGGCGCCACACCCTACGGCGCGGCGCTCGCTGCGGTGGACACCCCATGGCTCCTCGAGCGGGCGCTCGCGCAGATCCTCCGGGAGGAAGCCGAGCGGGCGCTCGTCGGCGCGCCGTTCCACGTCGGCGTTCCCCTGGCCTACCTCGTCCTGCTCGAGCTCCAGGCCGCCGACCTGCGCCGCATCCTCGCCGGCCGGCGGCTCGCACGGCCGGGGCCGTGGGTGCGTGCCGGACTCATCGGAGCCGCTCCGTAGTGCTGCGCGCCGTGCCGATGAAGCGGGTGCTCGTCCTGGTGCCACGCGCCGATCTGGACGCCGTCATCGAGGCCGTGGCCGCGCTCGGCGTGCTGCACCTGCTCGACCTCTCGGGTCGCGAGGAGTGGAGCTGGGCGCGCCCCGTCGACGGGAGAGCGGGACAGCGCGCGTGCCGCGCCGCGCTGCGCCAGGTCGAGGCGCTCGTGCGCTTCTACGCGCCGCCGCCCGTGCGACTGGGTCGCGACGCGCCGCTCCCGGTTGCCGCGGAAGCGGA
The DNA here is from genome assembly GCA_030066475.1 of Myxococcota bacterium. The sequence goes on along the minus strand of JASJBO010000069.1, from coordinate 3,004 downwards.
GCGGCAGGTGGAGGCGTGGAGCGGGAAGATGGAGACGCTGCGCGCGGAGCGCACCCGGCTTCGCGACGCAGTCGAGCGGCTCGAGCGGTCGCTCCAGAGCCTCGCGGCGCTCGCCCCGAGCGGCCTCGAGCCGGGTCGACTGCGGGAGATGCGGCTCCTCCACCCCGCGTGCGGGTGGATCGCCGCCGCGGACCTCGAGCGGGTCGAGGAGGCGCTCGCCCGGATCCCCCACCGCGTCGTCCGGGTCGAAGCGCGCGGCGACCAGCAGCTCGTGCTCGCCTTCGCGCTCGAGCGCGACCGCGAGATCCTGGATCGCGCGCTGCGCAGCGCGGGGTGGGAGCCGCTCGCGATGGCCGACGACGACGACGGCGTGCCGCGCACCGCCGAGGCCCTCGAGGCGGAGCTGCGCGAGACGCGCGCGCGGCTGCGAGAGGTCGACGCGCGCTGCGAGTCCGCGCGCCTCGAGCTCGCCGAGCCGCTCGCGCTGGCGCGGGCGGCGATCGAACGCGAGCTCCTGCTGCTCGAGGCGCGCAGCTTCACGGCGCGCTCGGAGTCGGTCGTCTTCGTGTCCGGCTGGATCCCCGAGGATCGGGTCGAGGCGCTGCGCGCGGCGACGCGCCGCGCCACGCGCGGGCGCTTCCACCTGGTGTTGGAGGAGCCCCGGTCGATCGACACGGTTCACGTTGGCGCCGATCCGGTGCCGATCCTGTTCCGGAATCCGGCCCTGGTCCGCCCCTTCGAACGCCTCGTCGCAGCCTACGGCGCGCCGCGCTGGCGCGAGCTCGACCCGACGCCACTGGTGGCGCTGGCCTTCTGGGTGATGTTCGGCCTGATGTTCGGCGACGTCGGGCACGGCGCCGTCCTGGCCGGCGCGGGGTGGTGGATCTTCCGGCGGGTGCTCCGCTATCGCGACTACGGCGTGATCCTGATGGAGTGCGGGATCGCCTCGATGGCGTTCGGATTCGCCTACGGCAGCGTGTTCGGCCTCGAGCACCTGCTGCCCGCACTCTGGTTCCGGCCCCTGGACGACGTGCCCCGGCTGCTGCGCGTGGGCGCGGGCTTCGGCCTCGTGTTCCTGAGCCTCTCGTTCGCGCTCGGCGTCGTCAACGCCGTGCTGCGCCGCGACTGGAGCAGCGCCTTCCTCGGCGCCCACGGCCTGCTCGCCGCGCTGGCCTACTGGATCGCCGCCGCCCTCGGGCTGCGCTGGCTCGCGACCGGCGAGGCAGGGATCGAGCTCGGCCTGGCGGCGGCGCTGCTCGGGGCGCCGCTGGCGCTGCTCTGGCTGTCTCGCGTGATCCAGGAGCTGCGACCCACCGAAGGTGCCGCCGGAGGGCCGGTGGCGGCGATCCTGGGCGGCGCCGTGGAGCTGGTCGACGTGGTCGTGAGCGGCATCGCGAACACGGTCTCCTTCGTGCGCCTGGCGGCCTTCGCCGTCAGCCACGCGGGGCTGCTGCTCGCGGTGTTCGCGATGGTCGAGACGGTCTCCGACGTCCGCGGCGGCGCGCTCTGGAGTGCGCTGATCCTGGTCGTCGGCAACGCAGTGATCATCGCGCTCGAGGGCCTGATCGTCTCGATCCAGAGCGTCCGGCTGGTGTATTACGAGTTCTTCAGTCGCTTTCACGCCGGCACGGGGCTCGAGTACCGACCGCTCCGTCTGCGCGAGGATGCGGTCGAGGAGGGAAGAGCATGAGCGAGACGGATCGGTCGCCGGCCCGCATGCGGAACCGGCTGCTCTGGGTGCTGCTGGCCAACGGGGCCGTCGTGGCCGCCGGGCTGTTGGTCGTTGGCGCCTTCGCCGCGCGCGCGGTGGCCGCGGAGGCGGGCGCGCTCGGCGAGGCGGTGGGACTCGGAGCCCGCGAGGTCGGCTTCCTCTCGGCAGCGCTCTCGGTCGCCATTGCCTGCGCCGGAGCGGGCTATGCGGTGGCGCACGTGGGCGCGGCCGCAGTCGGAGCCATGAGCGAGCGCCCGGAGCTCGCGGGGCGGGCGATCATCCTCGTGGGCCTCGCCGAGGGCATCGCGATCTACGGACTGATCGTGTCCGTGATGATCCTGGGGCGGCTCTGAGATGAACGCTCCCGAGCCGGGCGCCCCCGAGCAGCCGCTGCCCCCGGGCGCGGCCTGGGCGCTCGGAGACGGCGCGACCGTGCGGGCCTTCCGCCTGGCCGGGCTGCGGGGCGCGGTGGTGGAGTCGCCCGCGGCGGCTCGCGCGATGATCGAGCGGCTGCGGTCGGAGGGCGCCGCGCTGGTCGTCGTGACCGAGGCGCTGGCGGCGGCGCTCGAAGGGGACGGGACGCCGGTGGGAGCCGGCGTGCAGCCGCTGGTGGTGGCAGTTCCCGCCCCGGCGGGCCCGGGGGCCGCGACGACGCCCTCCGAGCGCCTGGCTTCCGCGGTGCGCAGCGCCCTCGGGCTCGCCGTCGGGCAGCGGGCGCCGCGGTGAAGAAGCCGCGCAGGGGAGCGATTCCGCGCGGCGATCCCCCGGACGACGCCGGCCTGACGCCCATCCTGGACGGCGTGGCCGAGGACGCGCAGCGCGAGCGGGAGCATCTCCTCGAAGAGGCGCACCGGCGCGCGGCCGAGCGGCTCGAGGAAGCCGACCGCGAGGCGGAGGCGATCGTGGAGCGGGCAGAGCGGGACGGGGCGGCCGAAGGCGAGCGCGAGGCCCGCCGGAAGACAGCCCTCGCCGAGATCGAGGCGCGCCAGGGGCTGCTGCGCCTGCGCGAGTCCTTCCTCGAGCGCACCCTCGAGGAAGCGGCCCGGCGCCTCGCCCGCCACCTCCAGGGGGAGGCGGGCGCCGCGCTCGTGGCGGACTGGATCCGCGCCGCGGCGCGCGAGCTCGGGGAGACGTCACCGCGCGTGCGGATCCACTCGATCGATCGGGGCGCGCTCGAGGCGGCGCTCGCGGGCTCGGAGCTCGCCGTCTGCCTCGAGAACCCGGACTCTGCCAGCTCCCCGGGCGCCGTGGTCGCGACCGCGGACGGCCGGCGCGAGGTGGACGCGACCCTCG
>JASJBO010000421.1 GCA_030066475.1 Myxococcota bacterium | reverse complement strand
CGAGCTGGCCCGCAGGGGGAAGCCGCAAGCGGAGGCGAAGCCGGAGCGCGCAGCGAGCCGAAGGCGAGCGGAGTCCACCAAGACCGGAGGCGAAGCCGGAGCGCGCAGCGAGCCGAAGGCGAGCGGAGTCCACCAAGACGAGCCCGCCCCAGCATCGAGCCGGCCCGGAGCGCTGTTCCCTTGCAGCTCCCCCCCCTGGGTGGTACCAACTTGGCACCCCGTTCCCCCCATTGACGCCGGCGTGCCCATTCCCGCGGCTGGTCCGCTGCGACCTCCGTGGACGCCGAGGTCCGGTTGCGCATCAAGACCCTGCAGATCAACGGGTTCAAGTCGTTCGTCGACCGCTCGGTCCTGGCGTTTCAGCCCGGGATCTCGGCCATCGTCGGTCCCAACGGGTGCGGCAAGTCGAACGTCGTCGACGCCATGCGCTGGGCGATGGGCGAGCAGTCGCCGCGCCACCTGCGCGGCAAGGCGATGGAGGACATCATCTTCGCCGGGTCGGAGGTGCGCCAGGCCGTGGGCATGGCCGAGGTGGTGCTGACCTTCGACAACTCGGACGGCCGCGCCCCGGCCGCCTACGCCGGGTTCACCGAGATCCAGGTGGGCCGGCGCCTGTATCGCACCGGCGAGTCGGAGTACCTGATCAACAAGACGCCGTGCCGCCTGCGCGACGTGCTCGACTTCTTCCGCGACACGGGCATCGGGACGCGCGGCTACACGATCGTCGAGCAGGGGCAGATCGCCTCGATCGTGTCGGCCAAGCCGGACGAGCGCCGCCAGCTGATCGAGGAGGCGGCGGGGATCTCGAAGTACAAGGCGCGGCGTCGCGAGGCCGAGAGCAAGCTGAAGTCGACCGAGCAGAACCTGCTGCGCGTGAGCGACGTGCTCGCGGAGATCAAGCGCCAGATCGCCTCGCTCGAGCGGCAGGCGCGCAAGGCGGCGCGCTACAAGCGCCTGCGCGAGCGCCAGCGGCTGCTCGAGCTGTCGCTGGCCGCCGACGACCGGCGCACCCTGGGCTCCGAGATCGCCGCCGGGCAGGAGCGCCTGGCGGCCCAGCGCGAGGCCTCGGGCGCCGCCGAGAGCAGGCTCTCCGAGCGCGAGGCGGACCTCGAGCGGCTGCGCCTCGAGCTGGCCGAGCGCGAGCGCGCCGTGGTGCAGGGCAGCGAGCGGCTGTTCGCGCTGCGCAGCGAGATCAAGCAGCACGAGAGCCGCATCGAGTACGAGCAGCGCGAGCGCGCCACGCTGGCGGAGACCCGCGAGAGCCGGCAGCAGGAGCTCGCCACGCTGCGCGAGCAGCTCGCGACTGCCCAGGGCGAGGAGCGGGCGCTGGCCGAGGAGCTGGCGCAGCTCGAGGGCGAGCTGCGCGGCGAGGCCGAGTCGCTGGAGGCGCTCGAGGCCGAGGCGCGGCAGGCCGCCGAGAGCGTGCGCACCCAGGAAGGCGAGCGCGAGGCGGCGAGCGCCCGGCTGCTCGACGTGCTGACCGCGATGGCGCGCGCCGAGGACCGTGTCGCTGCGCTCGAGGACCGCCGCGGCGAGATGACGCGGCGCCTGCGCAGCACCGACGAGCAGCTCGAGGTCCAGCAGAGCGAGGCCAACCGGGTCGACGACGAGCAGCGGCGCCTGGAGGAAGGGCTGCGCAACCTGCTGGCCGAGCGCGACCGGCTGATGCTCGCGCTGCGCGACGCAATCGAGCGACACGAGCGGACCGCGGCGGGTGTGCGCGAGGCCGGCGAGCGCGAGCGGCAGGCCCGCGAGCACCGCGATCTGCGTCACGCCCGGCTGGCCTCGCTGCGCGAGGTGATGGAGAGCCACGAGGACCTCGCCGCCGGCACGCGCCACCTGCTCGGCCAGAGCGAGGAGAGCCGGCGCACCCAGGGCATTCGCGCGCTGGTGCGCGACGTGGTCGAGGCCGATCCGGAGCTCGAGCGCGCGGTCGAGGCGGCCCTGCGAGAGCGGGCCGAAGGGCTCGCGGTCAGCGGGCTCGACGGAGCGCTCGCCGCCCTCGAGGCGCTGCATCGGGCCGAAGCCGGCTCGGCGGTGTTCGTGATGCCGCCTCCGGGCGACCCCGCGCCGTCCGGGTTCGTGCCGCTCGGCGAGCCGCTGCTCGACCGGGTGCGGGTGCGCGCCGGCTTCGAGGCGCTCGGGCGCACGCTGCTGGGCGGCGTGAACCTGGTGTCGGACCTGGGCGAGGTGCTGCGCATCTACGGCCAGGGGACTCTGCCCGCGACCTTCGTCACGGCCCGCGGCGACGTGCTCACGCCCGACGGCGTGCTGCGCGGCGGGGGGCGCGCTCCCGGCGTGCTGGCGCGCGCGCGCGAGGTGCGCGACCTCGAGGCCGAGGTCGCGTCGCTCGACGTGGAGCTCGCGTCGCAGGAAGCGGCGCGCGCGGCGGCCGAGGAGGCTGCGGCGCGTGCCTCCGACGAGGTCGACAACCTGCGCAACCGCCACCACACGGCCGCGCTCGCGGTGGCCAGCCACGAGAAGGACCTCGAGCGAACGCGCGAGCGGGTCAAGGCGCTGGGCGAGGCCCAGGAGGGCCGCGCGGCGGAGCGCTCTACGCTGGTGTCCGAGACCGAGACGCTCGAGGGCGACCGCTCCGAGCTGGAGAGCCGGCTCGAGCAGCTCCGCGCCGACCGCGGCGAGCTCCAGCGCACGCTCGACGGGCTCGCCACCCGCATCGGCCAGTGCACGCGCGAGCAGCAGCGTCAGGACACGCTGGTCACGGAGCGCCGGGTCGGCCACGCGAGCCGCGTCGAGAAGCGCGATCGGCTGGTCGAGTCGCGCGCCCGCGCCGACGCCGCGACGGCCGAGGCGCAGAGCTGGATCCAGCGGCGCGAGCGCGAGATCGACGAGATGGAGGCGCGCCGCAGCGAGCTGACCCGTTCGACCGAGGAGGCGCAGGTGCGGCTGGCGCAGCTGCTGCGCGACGAGGAGGCCGCGCGCGCCGAAGCCGACGGCGCGCGCGATCAGTACGAGGAGTGCGCGGCGGGCGCACGCCAGCGCGAGGACGAGGCGCGCTCGCTGCGCGCGGAGATGCTGGCCGCGCGCGAGCGCGTGCAGGCGGTCGAGCTCGAGATCCGCGAGGCGAACCTGCGTCTCGAGCAGCTCGACGCCCGCGTGCGCGACCGCTGGGAGGTCGAGCTGGCGACCTGGACGCCGCCGCCGGTCGCGGAGACGCCGCCCCCGACGGCGCTGGCGGCGGCCGCCGAAGGCGAGGCCGACGCCGAGCGCGACGGGGACGCCGAGGACGAGGATGCGGAGGCGGCGACGATCTCGCGCAGCGACGCCGAGCTGGTCGAGCTTCCGCGCGCCGAGCGCGAGCGCCACCTCGAGGACGCCCGCAAGCGCCTCCAGGGACTGGGCGAGGTGAACCTGGGCGCGATCGAGGAGCACGAGGAGCTGGGCGAGCGCTTCCGGTTCCTCACCGAGCAGAAGGACGACCTCGAGACCACGGTGACTCAGCTGCGCGAGGCGATCGCGCGCATCAATCGCACCAGCCGCCGGCGCTTCCGCGAGACCTTCGAGGCGGTGAACGCGCGCTTCCAGGAGAACTTCCCGCGTCTGTTCCGCGGGGGCAAGGCGAGCCTCGCGCTGACCGAGAGCGACGACGTGCTCGAGGCGGGCGTCGACATCATGGCGCAGCCGCCGGGCAAGCGACTCCAGAACGTGTCGCTGCTGTCGGGCGGTGAGAAGACGCTCACGGCGCTGTCGCTGCTGGTCTCGCTGTTCCAGGTGCACCCCTCGCCGTTCTTCCTGCTCGACGAGGTCGACGCGGCGCTCGACGACGCCAACGTGGGGCGCCTGAACGAGATCGTCCGCGAGATGTCGGACCAGTCGCAGTTCCTGGTCATCACGCACAACAAGGCCACCATCGAGATCGCCGACGTGCTGTACGGGGTGACGATGGAAGAGAAGGGCGTCTCGAAGGTCGTCTCGGTCGAGCTGCGCGAGGACTAGGGCCCCGGGGGGTGCCACCCCGACCCGCGATCCGCCACCTCCGGGTATGCGCCCGCTGCTCCTGCGGCTCGTTCCGCTCGCGCTCCTGTCGCTTCCGCACGCGTCCTCCGCCGTGTCGCTCGCGCTGCTCGAGCAGGAACGCAGCGTGCTGGCGGAGGCCGAGGCGTTGCTCGACACCGGGTTCTCGGTCGACTCCGACGAGGAGGCGGCCGAGGATCCGGGCCCCTTCTCCGCCGCGGTGGATGCGTCCGCCAGCCTGATCGTGGTGTCGGGGTCTTCGGAGGCGCGCCAGACGTCGAGCCTGGGGAGCCGGAGGCTGGTCGCGACCGGGGCGACCGCGGCCGAGGGCCGCGCCGGCACGGTGGGATTCCCGCTCGGCAGCTACGCCGCGGAGTCGTTCTTCGACATCCGCTTCCGGGTCGACGAGGACGCGCCCTTCGAGCTCGCAGGGATGCTGGCCGCGCAGACCGACGCGGCCGGCGACGCCTTCGCAAGCGTGGAGCTGATCGAGGTCCCTCCGGGTGGTCCCGAGCGGCCGCTGGTCTCGCGCGAGGTCGCGCTCGACGGTGTCGACGCCTTCGAGGAGAGCGGCGAGCTCGGGGCGGAGAACCAGTACCGGCTGCGCGTGTTCGGCGTGGCGGTGGCGCTGGTGGACGACCGCACGCCCGAGGCGACTGGGTCGTCGAGCTACGACGTCCACTTCCGTGTGGTGCCCGAGCCCACGAGTGCGCTACTGCTCGCGGCGGGCCTGGGGGGGCTCGGGCTGCTCCGCCCGATCCGACCCTCGTGGCCGCGAGGAGCTCCGCGATGAAGCGCCGTGACTTCCTGCGCCTCGGGAGCGCCGTCGGCGCCAGCGTCATGCTCGGCGCCTCGCTGTTCGAGCGGGCGCTCGCGGCGGGCGGAGCCGCGAGCGGTCCAGGGCCCTACGGTCCGCTCGGCGAGCCCGACGAGAACGGCATCCGGCTGCCGGCCGGCTTCCGCTCGCGAATCCTGGCGCGCTCGTTCGAGACGGTGCCCGACACCGACTACACCTGGCACGCGTTCCCCGACGGCGGTGCCACGTTCCGCACGCGCGGGGGCTGGATCTACGTCTCGAACAGCGAGCTGCTCGGTCTGGGCAGTGTGGGCGCCCTCAAGTTCGACCACCGCGGCCAGGTCCGCGACGCCTACCGCATCTGCACCGGCACCGGCTTCAACTGCGCGGGCGGCGCGACGCCGTGGGGCACCTGGCTGACCTGCGAGGAGAACGCGGGCGGGCGCGTGTGGGAGTGCGACCCGGAGCGCGTCGACTCGCAGGTCGTGCGCGACGCCATGGGCACCTTCACCCACGAGGCTGTGGCGGCCGACTGGGTGCGGCGCTGCTTCTATCTCACCGAGGACGTGCCCGACGGCTGCTTCTACCGCTTCGTGCCCGACGTGTGGGGCGACCTGTCGACCGGCGTGCTCCAGGTGGCGGGCGTGGGCGACGGGGGGCACGTGAGCTGGTTCGACGTCCCCGAGCCGAACCCCGATCTGCTCCGGGTGCCCAGCACGCGCCACCAGGTTCCGGAGGCAGCGGTCTTCAACGGCGGCGAGGGCATCGTCTACGACCGCGACCGCGTCTACTTCGCGACCAAGGGCGACAACCGCGTCTGGGACTACGACCCGGCGTCCGAGACGCTCGACATCCTCTACGACGCGGGCCTCGAGGCCACGCCGACGCTCACCGGCGTGGACAATCTCGCGGTGACCCGCACCGGCGACCTGCTCGTGGCCGAGGACGGCGGGAACATGGAGCTGGTGGTGATCGCGCGGAACGGGAGCATCTCGCCCCTGCTGCGCATCGAGGGCCAGGACGGGTCCGAGATCGCCGGCCCCGCCTTCGATCCCTGGGGCCGGCGCCTCTACTTCAGCTCCCAGCGCGGCGGCCCGCTCAGCGCCGGCATCACCTACGAGGTGACGGGTCCGTTCCGCCAGATGATGCACTGCTAGTTGGCGAAGCGCGCGCCGAAGGCGCGCGCCAGCCTTCGCTCGGCTT
>JASJBO010000420.1 GCA_030066475.1 Myxococcota bacterium | reverse complement strand
GAGGGCGAGGGCGAAGGCGAAGGCGAGGGCGAAGGCGAAGGCGAGGGCGAGGGCGAAGGCGAAGGCGAGGGAGAAGGCGAAGGCGAGGGAGAAGGCGAAGGCGAGGGAGAGGGCGAGGGCGAAGGCGAAGGCGAGGGTGAAGGCGAAGGGCCGCCCCTGCCGTTCTGCGGCGATGACTGGATCAATCTGCCGAGCGAGCAGTGCGACGGGATCGACGACGAGGCGTGTCCGGGTCTGTGTGCGGTCGACTGCACCTGCCCGACCGTCGTGGGCCCGGTCTGCGGCGACAACGTGCGCAACCAGCCGCAGGAGGAGTGCGATCGGACGGACGACGTCGTCTGCCCCGGCCTGTGCGGGCTCGACTGCACCTGTCTGCTGACGCCGCCGGTCTGCGGCGACGAGAGGGTCAACACGCCGCTCGAGCAGTGCGACGGCGAGGACGACGAGGACTGCCCCGACCAGTGCCAGATCAACTGCCGCTGCCCCGAGACCGGGGCGTCTCTGCCGGCGCCGGCGTTCGAGTCGGCGCTCCGCGGCGGCGCGCTGGAGGCGGGTGCATGAGGCCGATCGTGCGCACGGCCGGTCTGCTGGCGCTGCTCCTCGGCGCCCTCGCAGCGCTCCCCGGCGCGGCGCAGCTCACCGCGCCGCCGACGGTCGAAGGGCTGCGGCTGGCGGTGACGCCCGCGCCGGGAGACGTCTCGCTCTCGGTGGCGGCGACCGCGCGGGACGACTTCGAGGTGGTCGCCGTGCGCGTATCGGCCGTCGGGGTTCGCGCCGGCGAGCTGCTCGGTGCCGAGGGAGGCGTCGTCTCCCGGGTCGCGGACCGGATCACCGCCGAGGTCGAGGCGCTCGCAGCCGGGGGACGCGCCTTCGTCGACGCGCGCGACGTGTCGGCGCTGCCGGCCGGCGCAGGGGACGCTTTCGTCGCCGAGCTCCCCGTGACGGGCGCGCTGCCGTCCGACGGCATTCTCGTGGTGACCGCGGTCGCGGTGGACGACGAGGGCAACGAGTCCGTGCCGGCCCTGCGCGTGCTGCCCGTCGACGGCGCCGGCCCGGCCGACCTCCAGATCGGTGTGAACGTGGTTCCGACGCCGGGCAGCGCGGCGCTGGCCGTCTCGGTGGGGAGCGAAGACCCGGAGCTGCGCGAGCTTCGCCTGCGCGCCTTCCTGCTCTCGGCGCGCGACCTGCGCGCAGTCGGTGGGCGCATCTCCCAGGTCCCGAACCGGCTGGCCGCTCCCGAGCAGAGGGTGGCGGTCGAGGGCGATCCGCCCTTCGCGGTCGAGGCGACCTTCCGCCTGATCGAGGGCGCTCCGCTCCCGGCCGACGGGATCCTGCTGGTGCGCGCCACCGGGGTCGACCTGGTCGGCAACGAGGACAGCGAGAGCGCCGTCTTCTTCGTCGAGGAGCGGCTCGAGGTCGAGGTCGTCGGGCTCGAGGTCGCGCCCAACCCCATCACGCTCGCGATCTTCGGCGAGGGGCCGCGGCTCCAGGTCACCGGCGTGCTCGCCGACGGCAGCCGCGTGGACCTGTCGGGCGCCGCCTCCGGCACCACCTACTGCACGCTGGACGAGACCGGCGAGTGCCGGGCCGACGACGATCCCGACACCGTGATCCAGATCCTCCCCGACGGCGACGTGATCGCGTTCTTCGAGGGGACCACGACGGCGCGCGTGGCCAACGGGGGGTTCGCGGTCGACGTCCCCGCGGTCGTGAACTACTTCGCCTCCGCCCAGGCGCTTCGGCTCGAGCCGGAGCCGCTGGTGCTCTCCGGGGTGGGCGAGAGCGCCCCGCTGCGTCTGTTCGCGGACCTGGTCGAGCTCGAAGAGGAGCCGCTGCCAGGCGACCCGCCCGACGAGGACGACGATCCCGTCGGACTGGAGCTGACCGCCGGCGTCACCGGGACGCGCTACGCGAGCAGCGACTCGTCGGTGCTCACCGTCGACGCCGACGGCGTCGTGACGGCCATCGGGGTCGGGGTGGCCACCGTCACGGCAACCAACCCGCTGGCGCCCGGCCTGCGCGCCTTCCTGTCGGTGGAGGTGCTGGACGGCCCGCCGCGCATCTCGATCGCCGCCGATCAGGGCGCCGTCGCCGAGGGGCTCACGTTCGCAGTGAGCGCCGATGCCGTGGACGACATCGGGCCCGACGGCCTCGACTTCGTGCGCTTCCTGGTGAACGGCAGCCCGGCGAGTCGAGACGACACACCGCCCTACGAGGCACAGCTCCAGGCGCCCGAAGGCGGCGCCGGCCTGGTGCTGCGCGTGCAGGGCGTCGCGGTCGACCGTCTCGGCCAGGAGACGCTCTCGAACGAGGTGTTCGTCACGGTGCTCGCCCCGCCCTCGACGCGGGCGCCGGCCGCCGACATGGTCTCGCCCGCCGTGCGGCGGCTGCTCGACCCCAACCAGGAGTTCATCGACTTCGAGCCGGCGCCCTTGCGCGTGACCGAGGGCGGCAGCGTGCTGCTGGCCGTCGACGCCGAGGCCGGGACCACCGAGGTCGAGTTCGTGGTGGACGGCAGCCCGGTGGGGCGCGACCGCACGCCCCGCATCGTGCAGGTGCGCAACCTCGAGGACGGCTCCACCGAGGTGAAGTTCGAGCGCGTCTACGAGCATCGCATCACCGCCCCGCCGGTGCCGCCCGCCGGCCGCTCGTTCGCGGTCACGGCGCGCGCCTTCGACGGCAGCGGCAACGTCGGGACGGCGCCGGCGGTGATCGTGCGCGTGGTCGACGACCAGGAGCCGCAGCTCACCGTGCTCGAGCCGCGCGACGGGGCGGGGGTGCCGGCCGGCGAGACGCTGCCGATCCGCGTCGAGGTGTTCGACGACCTGCTCACGCTGGGCGCCACCGTCCGTGTGTTCGCGAGCGCCGATCCGCTGATCGAGCCCGGCGACGAGCTGGTCGAGCGCTTCGTGCTCCCGGTGGTGCCGAGCGGCGCAGCGGGCGGGGCGCGGGTCGAGGCGGCCTTCGACGTCCCGGAGACGGTGGGCGCCGACTACTTCGTGCAGGCCTGGGCGGTCGACAGCGCGGGCCAGCAGAGCCGCTCCGAGCTGATCCGGGTGGTGGCGCAGGGCGAGCAGCCGCCGAGCGTGCGGATCACCGAGCCGGTGAACGGGATCGAGGTGCTCGAGGGCGACGAGATCCCGGTCTCCGCGGTCGCGCGCGACGAGCGCGGCGTGGTGCGCGTCGACTTCTTCGTGGACGGCGAGTTCCTGCTCTCGGACTACGCCGCACCGTGGAGCTTCCCGTTCGTCGTGCCGGTGGGCCGAGCGGGCAGCTCGCTGTCGTTCTCGGCGCTCGCGGTCGACGACGCCGGCAACGAGACGCCGGCGCCCGAGCGTCCGGTCAGCGTGGTGGGCGTCGTGGCCGACACCACCGCGCCCTCGGTCTCGCTCGCCGATCCGGACCCGGCCGTGCCCCAGGTCGAGACCCAGCCGTTGCTCATCTCGGTCGCGGGCCGCGACGACGCCCGGGTGGCGCGCGTCGAGGTCGACGTCGACGGCGCCGTCCGCTTCGAGGTCGACAGTCCCGGCATCGTCAGCGCGCTGACCAACAGCTTCTACACCTCGTTCGTGCTGCCGGCCGACGAGCTCGGCGCCGGACGGACGCTCACCCTGGTGGCGCGCGCCATCGACGCGGCGGGCAACGTCGCCGAGAGCGATCCGCTGCTGGTGGACGTGGTCGCCGACGCGCCGCCCGAGATCCAGGCCTTCGGCTCCTCGGGCGGCAGCGCCAACGCGGTGCTCGTGCGGCGCGAGTTCGACCTGTTCGTCGACGCCCGCGACGACGTCGGCGTGAGCGAGGTGCGGCTCAGCGCGCCGGGCGGACAGGTCGTGGTGGACGACCGCGCCCCGTATCGCTTCACCCGCACCGCCCCCGGCGCGCCGACGTCGCTCGAGTACCAGGCCGTCGCCGTGGACGTCGCCGGACAGGAGTCGGCGCCGGTGACCCTGACCTTGGCGGTGGAGGGCGACGTCGACCCGCCGCGCATCTCGATCCTCGAGCCGCGCGACGGCGACCTGGTCTTCCAGGGACAGAGCCGCGCCTTCGTCGCCTCGGGACAGGACAACGTCGAGATCCGGTCGGTCGGCTTCCAGCTGCTGGTGGACGGCGCGGTGGCGGCGGAAGAGCTCGTGACCACCTTCGAGCTCGACACCAACGTCTTCCAGCGCTTCACCGCGCCCGAGTTCGTGTTCGGGTCGGGCCTGGTCGGGCGCGACGTGCGGCTCCGGGCGCGGGCGCTCGACGCGGCCGGGCTCGAGGGCCTCGACGAGGTCCAGCTCACGGTCGCGGCGGACGCCGCGCCGACGGTCTCGATCACGGCGCCCTTCGAGGGAGACCGGCTGGTCGAGGGCGAGCGGGTGCTGCTGCGCGCCACGGCGACCGACGACGTCGGAGTGGTGCGCGCCGTGCCGCTCTCGGGTGGCCGGCTGCTGGACGACCTGGCGATCGAGTCCCCGGGCGGCATCGACCTGACTCAGCCGCTCGAGCTCGAGGTCCCGGTGCCGATCTCGCCGAGCGAGCCGCCGACCCTCGGCCTCCGGGTGATCGACACCCGGGGCCAGTCCGGGCAGGACGAGATCGCGCTGGTCGTCGTCGACGACCCCAACCCGCCGACGTCGGAGATCAGCAGCCCGCAGACCGGGCTGCGCGTGCTCGAGAACGATTCGTTCCACATCGTCGTCGAGACCACCGACGACCTGCGGACCGAGCAGGTGGTGTTCCTCGTCAACGACGAGGAGGTCGCCGCGGTGAGCGAGCCCTTCGAGGGCCCGACGCTCACCGAGGTCAAGATCCCGAACCCCGAGACCTTCGGCGAGCTCGTGATCGAACGCGTCTCGAGCGCCCGCTTCCGGCTCTTCTACACCGTGCCGCGCGAGGTCGAAGGGGGCGACGGCGACCCGCTGCGGATCGTGGCGCGCGCGATCGACCCGGCCGGCAACGCCACCGACTCGACGCCGGTGCTGGTCGACGTGCTGCCCGACGAGGAGCCGCCGACCGTGGTGATCGAGACGCCCGACGAGGGCGACCGGATCGGCGGCGGCGACGACTTCCGCGTCCTGGTGCGCGCCTACGACAACGTCGACGACGAGGAGGACCTGAGGACCCGGATCGAGATCGACGTGACGGGCGAGGCGGTGGTCGAGGTGAGCGGCGAGGGCGACACGCGCGAGGTCGTCACCGTCCTACCGCTCGACGAGTCGCCGGTGTGGATCGAGGCGCGGGCCACCGACCTCGTCGGCAACGTGGGCGAGGCCGACTCGATCGTCGTGACCGTGCTGCCCGATCAGGAGCCGAGGATCGAGTCGTTCTCACCCGGCGGCGGATCGCGGCGGCCGGAGGGGCTGCCCGTCTCCTTCCGGGCCGTGGCCGCGGACGACTTCGGCATCGGGAGCCTGATGCTGGTGCGGCTGCAGGGCGACCTGGGCGCGATCCCGGACGCGGGCGCCACGCTGCTGCTGCCGAGCCAGCCCGACGGGCCGGAGTTCCTGTACGACGTCGAGGGTCTCGCGCCGACTGGCCTGCTGCGCGAGCTGCTGCTCACCACCGGCGAGCGGACCGTCCGGATCGCCCGCGACCCCGGCCTGTCGACCGCGAACCTCCTGGTGCGGCTGCCGCCCGGCGGGCTCGAGCTGGTGCCCGACGAGACGCTGCGCATCGAGGCGGTGCTGTCCGACCCGTCCGCGTCGGTCGACTACAGAGACGCGTCGGGGCCCGTGAACCTCGATCGCGTCTCGGCGGAGCTGGTGCTGCCCCGCGGTCCGCCCGAGGCGGTGACGGTCACGGTGCGCGATGCCGGGGGCGCGGCCGAGCCGAGCTGGCTCGAGGCCCTGCACCTGCGCCCCAGCCCCGAGCCCGAGGGAGGCGTCGGCCTCGAGCTCGACCTGGGCGTCGCCCGGCTGTCGCTCGACGCGGAGCTCCTGGACCCGCCCGACACGTCCGCCCTCGTCGAGAGCGAGACACTCCCGCTGGTGCTCGACTCCGAGCCCCT
>JASJBO010000419.1 GCA_030066475.1 Myxococcota bacterium | reverse complement strand
CCCGGCCCCGGGGGGGGGGGGGCCCGCGCGCCCCCGCGCCGGCGGGGCGGCCCTCGTGTACCGCGGAGACGCGCTGCCGTGAGGTGCGCGGCTGCGTTCGCGCTGGCTCTCGCGATCGTCGGCACGGCCCACGCGGGGCGCGACGAGCCGGGGCGCGCCGACGTCCTGGCCGTGCGCGCCAGCGGCGAGCCCGGCGCCTACCGCTTCGTCGTGACCGTGCGCAGCCCCGACGTGGACTGCGACCGCTACGCGAGCTGGTGGGAGGTGGTGACGCCCGACGGCGCGCTCCGATACCGGCGCATCCTGATGCACAGCCACCCGAACGAGCAGCCGTTCACGCGCGCCGGCGGCCCGGTCGCGGTGGCGGCGGACGAAGTCGTGGTCGTGCGCGCGCACCTGCATCCCGACGGCTACGGCGGCGCAGCGTTCCGCGGCAGCGTGCGGGACGGCTTCGCGCGCTGGGCGGACGCCCCGGCCGACTTCGCGGCCGGGCTGGCAAGCGCCGAGCCGCAGCCCGAATCCTGCTGGCACTAGCCGCCCGCCTGGGGCCCCTGCGCGGCAAGAGCCCCCTGCAAGCGCCCGGAGGGCGCGCGCAGCGAGCCGGAGGCGAGCGAAGTCCATCGCAAGCGCCCGGAGGGCGCGCGCAGCGAGCCGGAGGCGAGCGAAGTCGATCAACCTAGCAGCGACACCCAGCCGTCCGGCCCGGGCAGCCCGTGGCAGGCCCAGGCGCGACCCGCCTCGGGCGCCATCACGATCGCCGCGTGGGTGCTGATGCCGTCGAAGTCGTCGCGGCGAATCGCGAGCGGGCCGCCCTTGCGGTCGGCCAGGGCGGCCTGGAGCGAGCTGCGGTCGTGGCGGCCGGCGCCCGCGGCGAGCAGCGCCTGCATCCGGCGCAGCCGCGCGCGCGACGACTGCTGGGGCGTGTTGCCCTCGAGCCGCGCGTGCGCCTCGATCCGGCAGTGGTTGGTCTGGGCGTAGCTGCCGGACCCGATCCAGGTGACGTGGGAGCGGGTCGCGGTGCACTCCACCGCGGCCGCGCGGCCGCGCGCGTCGGCCACGTAGTAGTAGTGGGCCCCGGCGCGCGGCGCGCCGGTCAGCAGCGCCACGGCCGGATCGCACCTCGTGCAGGCCAGCGCGCGGTGGATCAGGCTCAGGTACGGCACGCCGGCGCGCGCGTCGTGCGTGCGCAGGTTGGTGGTGCCGACGGCCAGCCCGTCGGCGTTGATTCCCATCAGCGACAGGCAGCCCGCGGTGGTGACGCACCAGGTCTCGGGCCCGTCGGCCGGCCGCCGGTGCACCGACACCACGGCGGGTCGGTTGTCGGTCGCCAGGTCCCAGGTCTGCCCGCACCAGACCCGGCCGTCGGACGTCGCGTCGCCCTGCACCACGAACGACGTGCAGCCCCCCGCCGCCTCGAGCGTCCCGCCCCAGGCGAGCGCATCGCGCAGGTCGGTGAGGCCCTGCATCGCGAGCACGCGCGCCGGGTCGAGGCCTGCGCCGCGCGCGATGCCGCACAGCTCGGCGTGGCCGGCCGGGTCCCAGTCGGCCAGGCTCGACAGGCACTTCTCGGCCAGCGCCAGCAGGTCCGCCTCGCGCGCCTCGCGGCCGCCGAAGCGGCGCGCCTGCGCCAGGGCGTTCTCGAGCCGCCGCGCGTAGAGCTCGGCGATCTCGGCGCGACAGGCCTCGCCGAAGGCCGTGCCCATCTGCTCCGGCGATCCCGACAGCTCGATCCACCGCATCCGCCCGTCATCGGCTCGCGAGGCCCCGCGGTTGACGGGGCCGGGCCGGTGCCCGAGCCTCCGGGGCTCGATGGCAGCCGCTAGCAGCCACGGCCCGCTGGTCGTGGTCTCCAACCGCCTCCCGTTCACCCTGCAGCGGGTCGGCAAGGGTCTCGAGCAGCGCCCCTCGCCGGGGGGCCTGGTGTCCGCGCTCACGCCGGTGCTGACGCGGCACGGCGGCACCTGGGTCGGCTGGCCGGGCCTGGTGCTGCGCGAGGGCGAGGAGATCCCGCCCACCGACGCGCCCTTCCGGGTCGACTCGGTGCCGCTCAGCGAGGGCCAGGTCACCCGCTACTACCACGGCTTCGCGAACCGCACCCTGTGGCCGCTGTTCCACTCGATGCCCGACCGCACCCGCTTCGAGCGGCGCGACTGGGAGACCTACGAGCGGGTCAACGCGGAGTTCGCGGCGGCCACGCTGCGCCACGTCGGCGGCAGCGCGCTGACCTGGATCCACGACTACCAGCTGGCGCTGGTGCCGCAGCAGGTGCGGCTCGAGGCGCCCGAGGCCCGGCTCGGCTTCTTCCTGCACATCCCCTTCCCGCCCTACGACATCTTCCGGCTGCTGCCGTGGGACCGCGAGATCCTCCAGGGCCTGATGGCGTGCGACCTGATCGGCTTCCACGTGCAGGGCTACGCCTGGAACTTCCTCGACTGCGTCGAGCGCCGCCTGGGCGCGCGCGTCGACCGCGGTGCGCAGCTCATCGAGTACGGCGACCGCACCGTCCGGGTGGGCGCCTTCCCGATCGGCATCGAGTACGGGAACTTCGAGCGGCTCGCCGAGCAGGCGCTGCCGGGTGAGCGCCGCCCGGAGCGGGTCGTGCTCGGGGCGGACCGGCTCGACTACACCAAGGGCATCCCGCAGCGCATCCGCGCCTTCGAGCGGCTGCTCGAGATGCACCCGGAGCACCGCGAGCGCACGGTGCTGCTCCAGGTCGCCGTGCCGAGCCGCTCGCAGGTGCAGGAGTACCGCGATCTGAAGCGCGAGATCGACGAGCTGGTGGGCCACGTGAACGGCCGCTTCGCCACCGCGAGCTGGTCGCCGATCCGCTACCTCTACCGCGCGCTCGACCACGAGCGCCTGGCGACGCTCTACCGGGACGCCGACGTGGCGCTGGTGACGCCGCTGCGCGACGGCATGAACCTGGTGGCGAAGGAGTTCGTGGCGTCGCGGGTGGCCGACCCGGGCGTGCTGGTGCTGTCCTCGCTGGCGGGCGCCGCCGAGACGATGCGCGAGGCACTCGTGGTCAACCCGTTCGACATCGACCGCACCGCCGACGCGCTGCACCGCGCGCTCACCATGGACGAAACCGAGCGCGCCTCGCGCATGGCGTCGCTGCGCCGGCGCGAGCGCCGCTACGACGTGGAGCACTGGGTGACGACGTTCCTCGACGCGGGCCGCGCCGCCTCCGAGCGGCTGGCGCCGTTCACCGACGCCGATTTCGAGGGCTGGCTGGGGCAGTACCTGAAGCGCTACCGGCTCGCGCTGTTCCTCGACTACGATGGCACCCTCACGCCGCTGGTCGCCCACCCCAGCGACGCGGTGCTCTCGCCCGAGATGCGCAGCGCGCTCGAGGTCGTCGTCGAGCGCGGCGACGCCGACGTGGCGATGATCAGTGGGCGCGCACTCGAGGACGTGCGCAAGATGGCGGGCCGCTCCGACCTGACCTACGCGGGCAACCACGGCCTCGAGATCTCGGGCCCGGGCATCGAGGACTTCCTGCACGAGGACCTGGTGCACTACCGCGCCCGCACGGAGGGCCTGGCGGCCGAGCTCGAGGAGGTCGCCGTCGACGGCGCCTGGACCGAGGTGAAGGGGCCGACGCTCACCTTCCACTTCCGCGCCGTGCCCGAGCGCGGACGCCCGGCGCTGATCGAGCGCGCCCGCGAGCTGATCCAGGCCGCCGGCTACCAGGCGCGCAACGCCCACGCCGCCCTCGAGGCGCGCCCCCCGATTGGCTGGGACAAGGGCCGCGCGGTGCTGCACGTGCTGCGCACCCGCTACGGTCCGTCCTGGTCGGAGCAGGTGCGCGTGATCTACGTCGGCGACGACCAGACCGACGAGGACGCCTTCCGGCTGCTCGCCGGCCTGGCCGAGACCTTCCGCGTGGGACCCGCCGACACGCCCACCGCCGCCTCGCACCGCCTGCCCGACGTGGGCGCCGTGCGGGCGCTGCTCGAGTGGCTCGGCAGGCGCGCTCCCGCGGACCTCTGAGTGCCGGAGGCGGCGGTCTGGCTCGGCCTGGCCGGACTCGCCCTGGTCACCTCCACGATCTCCGCCGTCGTCGGCCTCGCGGGCGGCATCCTGCTGCTGGCCGCCATGCTGCTCTACCTCGACCCGGTGGTCGCGATTCCCGTGCACGGCGTGGTGCAGCTCGCGTCGAACGTCTCGCGGGCCCACCTGCAGCGCGCCCACATCCACTGGGCCGCCGTGCGCCGCTTCGCCTGGCTGCTGGTGCCCGCCGGCGCACTCGGCCTGCTCGCGGTGCACGCGATGCCGGCCGACGTGGGGCGCCTCGCGATCGGCGTGTTCGCGCTGCTCGCCACCTGGGCGCCGCAGGTGTTCCGGCTGGGCGGACGCCCCGGTCTGGCGCCCGCGCCGCAGCGCTTCGTCCTGGCGGGCGGACTGGTCGGCTTCGCCAACGTCGTGTTCGGCGCCACCGGCCCGCTGGTGGCGCCCTTCGTGCTGGGCCTGGGGCTCGCGCGCGAGGCGACGATCGGCACGCTCGCCGCCTGCCAGTCGCTGGGACACGCCGTCAAGATCGGCCTCTACGGCGCCTGGGGCTTCTCGTTCGCGGCGTTCGCCCTGCCCGCACTGGGTCTGATGGGGGCCGCCATCGCCGGCTCGGCCCTCGGCACCCGGCTGCTGCGCGGCCTGGACGAGCGCTACTTCCGGCTCTCGATCCGGCTGGTGCTGACGGCGGTGGCGCTGCGACTGATCTGGCAGGGAGTCGCCTCGTTCTGAGCGGCGCGGGCGCGGCTCAGCCTCGCAGCACCTGGCGGCGGAACTCCCGGATCACCGGCACGCGGTCGAGCCACGGCGAGGCGTCGGCGCGCGAGGAATCCACCTCGCTCGACGGGCCGGCGAAGCCCTTCGGGATCTGCGAGACGAACACCGGCGGGTCCTCGGCCTCGTCGAGGAAGTGGTACTCGTAGCCCGGCAGCAGCAGGTCCTCGTCGGCCGGGACGTCGATGGTGCGCACGCCGTAGCTCGACAGCTCGGTCGTGGTGGCCTGGAGCGCGCCGATCCAGACCTGGCGCGGGCCCGCGAAGAACAGGTACTGCACCTGCTGGTTGCGCGAGAGGATGCGGTAGCGCCGCAGCAGGCCGCCGTACAGGCGGCTCTTCGACTCCTCCACCTCGAGGATGCCCGCCGCGAAGTCCGGCTCGTAGCCCTTCGCGATGCGCAGCGAGGTGGGGTCGCGCCGGCGCGCGAAGCGCGCGATCGAGCGCCCGCCGTTCACCAGGTTGCGGCGGTCGGCCTGGGCGCGCCGGCGCGGTCCGCTGAAGTCGCGGTACGGCTCGACCCGGTCGTCGGGGCCGCGGCGCAGCACCAGGGCGACGGCCTCGTGGTCGGTGGGGATGCGCGACACGCGGCGGATCAGGCTCTCGAGCGCAGTCTGGATCTCGAGCGGCAGGTCGGTGGTGGCCTCATCCGACTCGACCCACTCCTCGCCGCCCTGCCTCACGACCTTGACGTCGCCCTTCCCGATCCAGTTCTCCTGCTCGGAGCGCACGAAGTGCGAGGCCGAGCGCCACACCAGCGAGACGTCCTTGTAGAAGATGCGCGGGTGGATCCGGCGGCGGTTGCCCTGCACCACGTACGCCACGAAGAAGCGGATGTCCTCGTTCTGGCGCACCCGGCTCAGATAGAAGGTCGTGTCGAACAGGTCGATCCGGTAGCGCGGCATGTAGCCGCGGCGGAGCAGCGCGCGCGGGCGCTTGCGCGCCGTGCCGACCGGCACGAGCTTGGCGCCCGCGTCCAGGAGGCTCAGGAACTCGCGCTCGATGCGGCGCTCGCTCCGCTCGTCTGCCTGCGTGCTCGAAACGATCTGCCTGGCGATGGGCGCTGTCACGGGCTGGCTCCTTCCGCGGCCGGGTCCGAGTTGGTATCCCATCTGGTGAGGACTTCGCTCGCCTGCGGCTCGCTGCGCGCGCCCACCGGGCGCTTGCGGTGGACTTCGCTCGCCTGCGGCTCGCTGCGCGCGCCCAC
>JASJBO010000077.1 GCA_030066475.1 Myxococcota bacterium | reverse complement strand
TCGCTCGAGCTCGCTCACCTCGTGCCTCCCGCGGCGACGCCGCGCAGGAAGGTGCGCAGGGCCAGGGCGGCCGCCTCGCGCTCGGGGATCGCGCCGGCGGCGACCTCCGACCACGCGGTCCAGATCAGCGAGTCGACCAGCGCCACCGCCCACGAGTCGGGGACCGCCGGATCGAGGTGACCCTGGCGGCGCAGGCGCGCCGCGAGCCCGCGCAGCCGGTCCGTCTGCTCCTCGTAGCGGCGGATCACCTCTGCGTCGTCGACGAAGCAGCGGCTCAGGAAATGGAAGCGGTCGGCGAGCGGAAGCAGGCGCTCGAACAGCAGCTCGAGCGCGGCCAGCGCGTCGGGCTCGTCCTCCACGCCCGCGGCGGCCGCGTCGGTGGCGTCGAGCGCCGCGATGGCGAGGTCGCGGATCAGGTCGTCGCGGGTCGGGAAGTGGCGATGCAGCGTGGCCCGGCCCACCCCCGCGCGCGCGGCCACCTCGGCCAGCGAGGTGCCCGGGTTGGCGGCCAGCAGCTCCAGGGCCGCCTGCCGAATCGCCTCCGACGAGCTGATCCGAATGGGCTCCATATGAGACTATCTTGTCTCATCGGTCGCACCGGGGGCAAGCGGAAACTGCACCCGTGCTATCTGAGAGACCCGTGAGCGAGCGCGCCTACGACCCCGAGCTGGCCTCCATCATCCCCCTGCTGCCCGTCGAGACCGACTGGTCGGACCTGGCGGCCGCCCGCGCGCAGCTCGAGGCGCTGGTGGCGAGCATGCCCCCGCCGCAGACGATCGGGGAGGACCGGGTCCGCTTCGAGGACCGCGTGGTGCCGGGGCCGCCGGATGCGCCCGACCTCTCCGTTCGGGTCTACCGGCCGGTGGGCGACGCGGGGACCCGGCCTGCGGTGCTCTACATCCACGGCGGCGGCTTCTGCTTCGGCTCGGTCGAGTTCGAGCACCAGGGCGCGCTGGCCGCAGCGCACACGACCGGCGCCGTCGTGGTGTCGGTGGAGTACCGCCTGGCGCCCGAGCATCCCTTCCCGGCCGGCCTCGAGGACTGCTACGCGGCGCTCGTCTGGCTGGCGTCGCAGGCGGCGGCGCTCGGCATCGACGCCGAACGCATCGCGGTGATGGGCCAGAGCGCGGGCGGCGGGCTCTCGGCCGGGCTGGCGCTGCTGGCCCGCGACCGCGGCGGACCCGCGCTGTGCTTCCAGATGCTGGGCATCCCCGAGCTCGACCACCGGCTCGAGACGGCGTCGATGCGCGAGTTCGTCGACACGCCGCTGTGGAACCGCCCGAACGCGATCATGAGCTGGCGCTGCTACCTCGGCGAGGAGCCCGGCGAGGTGTCGCCCTACGCCTCGCCGTCGATCGCGAAGGATCTGCGCGGGCTGCCGCCCGCCTACGTGTCGACCATGGAGTTCGACCCGCTGCGCGACGAGGGCATCGAGTACGCGCTGCGGCTGCTCCAGGCCGGCGTGCCGGTGGAGCTGCACCAGTACCCCGGCACCTTCCACGGCTCCGCCGTGGTTCCGGGCGCGGCCGTGTCGCGCCGCTCCAATGCCGAGATGATGGACGCCCTGGCGCGCGCCCTGCGCCCGCGCTGAGGCCCGAGGAGGACTCGTGAGCGACGTGGTCCGCTACGAGGAGCGCGACGCGATCGCGGTCCTCACGATCGACCGCCCCGACAAGCTCAACACGCTGACCGAGGCCGTCGTGGCCGGCGTCGCCGACGGGATCGACCGCGCGACGAAGTCGCAGCGCGTGCGCGCGGTGGTGCTGCGCGGCGAGGGCCGCGTCTTCACGGCCGGCTACGACCTGACGGCCGCCGGCGAGGGCGGCTGGGGGAGCCCCTACGACGCGCCCGGCCCGCCGCCGCGCGAAGGCGCCTGGGACCCGGTGCGCGACTACCAGTTCATGAACCAGAACGTCCAGCGCTTCATGAAGATCTGGCACTGCCCCAAGCCCGTGATCGGACAGATCCACGGCTTCGCGGTCGGCGGCGCCACCGACCTGGTGCTGTGCTGCGACCAGCTCTTCATGGCCGACGACGCCTACATCGGCTACGCGCCCTCGCGCATCTACGGCACGCCGACCACGATGATCTGGGTCTACCGGCTCGGACTCGAGCACGCCAAGCAGTTCCTGCTGACGGGCGAGGCGATCGACGCCGCGACGGCGCTGCGCATCGGCCTGGTCTCGCGCGTGGTGCCGGCGGCCGAGCTGTCCGAGACGGTGGAGGCCTACGCGCAGCGCTTCCAGCACATCCCCGCCAACCAGCTCGCGCTCAACAAGCTGCTGATCAACCAGGCCTTCGAGAACATGGGCCTGCGCACCACGCAGCTGCTCGGCACGCTCTTCGACGGCATCACGCGCCACACCGAGGAGGCCTACCGCTGGGCCGAGTCGTTCCGCGAGAAGGGCTTCCGCGAGGTGATCCGCGAGCGCGACGCGCCCTTCGGCGACTACGGCGAGCGCCGCCGCTCCTGATCCGCTAGCTGGTGGACTTCGTTCGGCTTCGCCTCACTGCGCGCGCCAAGCTGGTGGACTTCGTTCGGCTTCGCCTCACTGCGCGCGCCCTTCGGGCGCTTGCAGGGCGGTTCTGCCGCACAGACTCCACGCCCTAGCTGGGCTCGTAGTCGCGAGGGTCGTGCTCCTGCCGGAACTCCGTGCCGAGGAGCGGATCCGCCGTCTCGCGCATGTGGGCGTCGAGGCGCTGGCGGAGGCGCCCGAGGGCGTCGCGGTGGGTCGGATCGTCCGCGAGATTGCGCCGCTCGTGCGGATCGGTCGCCAGGTCGTAGAGCTCCTCGCGAGGGCGCGGCCGCTTCCACGGTTGATCGGGCTCCTCGCACAGCCGGTGGGCCCACGCCGCGTCGCGCAGCTGGTCGAGGCCGATCGCGACGTCGGAGTAGTTGCGCAGGTACTTGAACCGCGCGGTCCGGACCGCCCGGGTCGGAATCGGCTCGACGTGGGTGGTCATCTCGGCAAACACGGCGTCCCGGTGCGTGTCCGCCGCGCCTTCGCCGAGCAGACTCGAGAAGGATCGCCCCTGGACGCCGGCCGGAACCGGTTGCCCGATGGCCTCGAGGAGGGTGGGCAGCAGGTCGACCGTGCTGACGAGGGCGTGTCGCACGGCGCCCGCGGGCAGCCGGTTCGGCCAACGCAGGATCAGGGGGGTACGGATCCCGCGGTCGTAGAGCGTCATCTTCGCGCCCGGAAAGGGCGCGCCGTTGTCGCTCACGAACACCACGAGCGTGCGCTCGGCGAGGCCGAGTGCGTCGAGGACGTCGAGCAGCTCGCCGACGCTCGCGTCCATTGCCATGGCCTGGCTGTAGTACTTCGCCACGTCGAGACGGATCTCGGGCCAGTCGGGGAGCTGCAGGTCCTCGGGCACGCCGATCCCGCCGGGGTCCACCGGGAAGCCCGGAGCGAAGGCGAAGGCGCCGGCGTCGTCGCGGTGCGTGTGCATGAAGTTGATCTCGAGGTAGAAGGGCCGCGCCTGGTGACGCGTGACGAAGTCGAGGATCGGCCCCATCTCCCGGATCCCGTGCTCGATCACCGAGGTCAGGCGCTCGTCGTAGCCGTACCACCCGGCCGGGAGGTAGGGCGCCACGTGCCACTTGCCGGCGAGGCCCGTGGTGTATCCGGCCGACGCGAGGCGATCTGCCAGCGTCTCGCGGAACGGGGACAGCGTGGCCCCCAGGTGGAGGTGGGCGAGCCCGGTCACGCCGTTGCTGTGTGGATAGGCGCCGGTCATCAGGGTGGCTCGCGACGACGAGCAGCTCGAGGCCGCCACGAACGCCCGGGTGAAACGCACACCCTCCCGCGCCAGCCGATCGATGTGGGGGGTGGACAGGTCGGCGTTGCCGTAGGCCGAGAGGTCGGATCCGCCTAGATCGTCCGCGGTGATCAGCACCAGGTTCGGGAGCGAGGGAGCGGCCGGCGCCGTCCGCTCCTCGCAGCCGAGGGCGACGGCCAGAGCCAGCAGCGCCCCGATGGCCCGCCAGGGTCGCCCGCCCCTCCCGAGAGCCACGTCAGCGCGCCATCCAGCAGCCATCGACCACTCCGCAGCCGATCCCCAGGGCGCAGCATAGCCTCGCCTTCCCCGCGGGAGCCGGCCGGCCGATTGCGCTCGATCGCGTACCGGCTTCGGCCGATGAAGCTCCCAGCGCCGCCGCTTCGGCGCGCGAGCGGGAGGACCCGTGGGCCAGCCGCCGCAACGAACCGCGCCCCAGGCGCCGGTGCTCGCGCGCCGGCGGCCGGGCCCGGTGACGCGCTTCCTGTGGTCGTGCGCGGGTGCCGACGCGCCGGTGCTGGCGCGCTGCCCGCAGACCGACTGGGTGAAGTTCCAGGGCATCGGCGGCGTGGTGCTGGCCACGGCGGTGCTGGCGTTCGCCTCGGGCTCCTACGCGTTCTACACGGTGTTCGAGCCGAAGACCGGCACGGCGCTCGACCGGCAGGTCGACCCCACCACCCTCGTCCTGGCGGTGGGGGCCGGGCTGGTCTGGGCGCTCGTGATCTTCAACCTCGACCGCTTCATCGTGTCGAGCACCGGCAAGGGCGACGGAACGGAGCGCATCACGCTGGCCGAGCTGGTGCAGGCGCTGCCGCGCCTCGCGATGGCGATCCTGATCGGTGTCTGCATCTCGGCCCCGCTCGAGATCCGCGTGCTCAAGCCCGAGATCGACGCGCAGCTCGAGCTGGAGCAGAACGAGTACCTCGCCCAGCTCCACCAGCACACCGAGCAGACCTTCCAGGCGACGGTGGACGAGCTGCGCGCGCGCATCGCCGCCTCGATGGACCGCCTCGACGAGCGCGAGGGCTACTTCGAGCGGCGCCGCCTCGAGATCAACCAGCAGCGCCGGCTGCTCGAGCTCGAGGCGGAGGGCAAGACCGGCAGCGGCGTCGCGGGCCGCGGCCCGGCCTGGCGCGACAAGCGCGAGAACCTCGACCAGATGCTCACCGAGCTCGAGCGCGACCGCGCGCGCGACGCCCAGAAGAACGAGCCGGTGCTCGCCGAGATCGAGCGCTGGAAGGCCGAGCTGGCCGCCGTGGACGGCCGCCTCGCGGCCGCGCGCGAGAGCAACGTGCGCCAGGCGCGCAGCCTCGACGGGCTGATGAAGCGCATCCAGATCTCGCACGAGATCGGCGGCCCGGTGCCGATCTTCATCCTGCTGCTGCTGATCGCGATCGAGACCGGGCCGATCTTCTTCAAGATGATGCTGCGCAAGGGCGCCTACGACTTCCTGCTCGAGAACGAGATCCGCATCGCGACCGCGCGCGCCGGCATCGAGGCCGACGCCCAGATCTACCTGGCCGACACCGACGAGGAGATCCGCGTGGACGTCTACCACGAGGCGGAGGTCGCGTTCGCAGAGGCGCGTCGCCGCCTGCTGGCCGGTGCCGAGACGGCCGCCCCGTCGCGCCGCGCGGCCGACGGGCACCTGAGACGCGTCGAAACGCGCCAGTGACCGTGAGCGACGAGTGGATCCAGGGGCGCTTCGTCGGGGTCTACACCGGCAGTCGGCTCGCGCGCGAGAGCGGCGATCCGTCCGGTGCGCGGCGCTTCAGCTTCGAGATCCGGTCGGGCTCGGTCCGCGACTTCGAGCTGGTGCCCGAGCCGCTCGAGACCGACCCGCCGGGTGAGCCCAAGGAGATCCGCCAGGTCCGGATCGAGCGGGTCGCGCTGCCGCTGCTCGACGGTGCTGCGGCTTCGGAGCGGCCGCTGTTCGACGTGCGGCTGCGCGACTGGCGGCTGCGCCATCCCGCCGAGTCGCGCGGACGCTCGTTCGGCACGATCGAGGGCACCATCCAGGCCCGGCTCACGCCGCCCCCCGTCCGGGAGCGCGCCGCCGGGCCCGCGCCCCAGCGGGAGCGGGCGGGGGCGGCCGCGGCGAGCGGGGTCCCGGAGACGCACGCGGGTGTCGTGTACGCGCGCCTGCGCTGGACGCTCGCCCTGCTGGTGCTCGGCGCCGTCACCTTCGCCTTCGCGCTCGCCTGCGGTGGCGCGGCGGCCACGCTCTGGGGTGCGCCGGTCGGTCTCGCTCTGCTGCTGCGGCGCCTGACCCGGCGGCTGGCCTTCGGGCCCGCCGCGCTGCACGCCTGGCTGGGCGTCGCGATCCTGCTCGGGCAGGGGGTGTGGCACGCCGAGCCGGTGCTGGCGTGGTGGCGGGCCGGCTGCGGCGCAGCCGCGCTGGCGAGCCTGCCCTGGCTGGCGGCGCCCGTGGTCGCCGCCGGACTGGTGCGCGCACGCTGGGCACCGGTGCTGTCGGCGGCGGGCTGGGCCGTGGTCGTGTGCGCGAGCTGCTGGCCGCTGGCTGGTGGGTGCGCCGCGCCCGCGGAGGCGGCGGCGCCCGCACCGCCGCCTGCGCACGCGCCGCGGCCGCGCACCGGTCCCGACGGGCGCTGGCCGGTGATGCCGTCGGGTGCGGCCGTTGCGCCCGGAGCGCCGCGCGCGGCCGGCATTGCCCCGCTCGCCAGCGGCGGAGCCACAGCCGGCGGCGCGTCGGCCCCTGCTGGCGCACCCGGAGCTCCCGACGGGACGGCGCTCTCGGGGCTCGCGGGAGCCGTTGGATCCGCGGGCCTGGCTGCCGGCGAGAGCGCCGGGCCGGAGACCCCGCCGGCGGTCCCCAGCGGCCGGCCCGCGCAGCAGTCGCTCCCGCCCGCATCCGCGCGTCCCGCGTCGAGGGTCCCGCAGAGCCTGCGGGGCGGCTGGGTCGCAGCCGATCACGCGCGCGCTGCGCGCGAGCTGGTGCGCATCTCCGTCGAGCACGCCAATCGCCGGCCCGAGGCCTTCTTCGGTCCCGCGGCCGGGTCGCGGCGCGTCTACCTGCCGACCGATCCGATCTTCGACGCGGGCGGCGACCAGATCCTGCCCGCCGGCCAGGTCGAGCTGTCGCGGCTCGCCAACCTGCTGAGCCTGCACCCGGAGCGCCCGGCGGTGCTCGAGGTGCATACCGACGCGGCCGGTGACCCCCGGGCGCAGCTCGACCTGAGCGTGCGCCGGGCGCTGGCGGTCCACGAGTGGCTGCTGGACCGCGGCCATCTCGCGCCCGGCCAGCTCCAGGTGCGCGGGCTGGGCGGGACCCGGCCGCTGGTGCCGCCCGACGGGAGCTTCGCCGCGCAGCAGCCCAACCGCCGGCTCGAAGCCTGGCTGGTCGGGCCGGGGTCTATACTCGGGGGCGAGGAGGGACGGCCATGACGGACCCGACCCCGTTTCCGATCCCGCGGCCCGGCATCCTGCGGCGCGAGCTGCTCAAGGCGGGGGCCGCCGGCGCCGCGACGCTGCTGGCACCCGCCGTGGGATCCGGCGCCGACGCCGCCGAGCCGCGGGTGCGCCGCTACGTCCCGCTCGGCCGCACCGACCTGAAGATCTCCGACGTCTCGTTCGGGTCGAGCCGCATGCGCGACCCGAAGGTGGTGCGCCACGCCTACGAGCGCGGCGTCAACTACTTCGACAGCGCCGAAGGCTACAAGGGCGGCAGGTCCGAGGCGGCGATCGGCGAAGCGCTGCACGACGTGCGCGATCGCGTCTACATCACCTCGAAGACCAAGGCCGAGGCCGACGATCGCGTGGAAGACATGATGCGCGCGCTCGAGGGCAGCCTGCGGCGCCTGCGCACCGACTACGTCGACGTCTACTTCAACCACGCGGTCAACGAGGTCGACCGGATGGCGAACCCCGAGTGGGGGGAGTTCACCGAGCGCGCCAAGGAGCAGGGGAAGATCCGCTACCGCGGCCTCTCGGGCCACGCCGGCAAGCTGATCGAGTCGATCGACTACGGCCTCGACCACGGGCTGCTCGACGTGATCCTGGTGGCCTACAACTTCGGGCAGGACCCCGCCTTCTATCAGCGCTTCCTGACCACCTTCGACTTCATCACGCTCCAGCCCGAGCTGCCGCGCGTGCTCGAGCGCGCCCGGAAGGAGGGCGTCGGGACCGTCGCGATGAAGACCCTGATGGGCGCGCGCGCCAACGACATGCGGCCCTACGAGCGCGAGGGGGGCACCTTCGCGCAGGCGGCGTTCCGCTGGGTGCTCTCGGACCGCAACGTCGACGCGCTGGTGATCTCGATGAACGAGCCCGAGATGGTCGACGAGTTCCTGGGCGCCTCGGGCAGCACGCAGGTGTCGCGCCGCGACCTCGAGCTGCTGGGGCGCTACGCGGCGATGAACGGACGCGCCTACTGTCAGCACGGCTGCGGGCTGTGCGAGACGAGCTGCACGTCGGGCGTGGCAATCTCCGAGGTGCTGCGCACCCGCATGTACGCCGTCGACTACGGGGACCTCGAGTTCGCGCGCGAGGAGTACGCGCAGCTCGCGCACGACGCCTCGCCGTGCCTCGCCTGCGACGGCTCGCCCTGCGCGGGCGCCTGCCCCAACGGCATCCCGATCGCGCGCCTGACCCGCGAGGCGGCGCGGACGCTCGGCTAGGAGGCCGGCGGGAGTCGGACTGCCAGCTTCAATCGCGCTGCTCGCGCAGGGTCCGCTGCACCATCTCGTCCAGTCTGGAGAGGAAGCGGGAGCGGTCCTTCTCGGAGAGGCTCCGGGGACCGCCCGTCTGCACGCCCGCGTCGCGCAGCTGCGACTTCAGCTCGCGCATCGCGAGGGCGCCGCCGATCGCGTCCTCGGTGAACGGCTGGCCGTTCGTGCCGAGCACGCGGGCGCCGGCCTCGAGGCAGCGCGCGGCCAGCGGGATGTCGGCGGTGACGACGACGTCGCCCGCGCCTGCCCGCTCGGCGATCCAGTCGTCGGCCGCATCGGGCGCGTCGCCCACGACCACCAGCTCGGCGCCGAGCTCTCTGGGGACGTGCATCGGCGCGTTGGCGACCAGGGTCACGGGCAGGCCGTAGCGCGTGGAGACCACGTAGACCTCGTCCTTGACGGGGCAGGCGTCGGCGTCGACGAAGACTCGGACCATCGGGATCCTCGCGGTGGCGGGGGGAAGCCGGTGCTTCAGTCGGGTAGCGCAGCCAGCTGCTGCCGCGCGCGCTCGCCCAGCGCGCGCATGCCGAGCTGCGCGGCGAGCGCGGCGCCCCGCTCCAGGCGCTCCCGCGAGCGCGCGCGCAGCCGCGGCCGCCGCGTCGCCACGGTGCCCCAGGCCACGGGCGCGCGCGCGGCGGCCGGTCGGGCTCCGAGGGACTCGGCCGAGGCGAGCGCCTCCTCGTACAGCTCGGCGGCCTCGTCGGCGCGCCCGAGCAGCTCGAGCAGGCGCCCGTGCGTGTGCGCGACGGGGCCGGTGTAGGCCACCGGAATCGGGAACACGCCGTGCTGGTCGGCGAGCGGCTCGAGTCGCCGGCACACCTCCTGGGCGCGATCGCCGTCCTCGAGGTCGGCGCACAGCTCGCCGATCGCGACCAGGCTGTTGGTCTTGCGGATGGTGCGGATCCCGTCGAGTCCGTCCTCGAAGATCTCGTCCAGCAGCGCGCGCGCCGTCGTCCGCTCGCCCACCGCCGCCAGGGCCGACGCGTACAGGGCGCGCGACCACTGGTTGCCGGGCGTGCGGCGCCGGGAGGTCTCGGCGAACAGCTCGACCAGCGCCGCGGGCTCGCCGCGATCGCGCAGGACCAGCCCGAGCACGCCGAGGTGGTTGGCGCGCGCGTAGGGGTGCCCGATCCGCTCGCCCAGCAGCCAGGCCTCGCGGGCGAGCTGCTCGGCGTCGTCGAAGCGCCCTTCCAGGTGGGCGAGGCCGGCGTCGAACACCAGGAGGTGCCACACCAGTCCGGGGTGCGGGAGGTCACCCGCCACGTGCGTGGCCGTGCGGCGCCAGCCGCGCGCGCCGTCGCCGTCGCCGAGCGCGAGGCGGTCCGACGCCACGTCGAGGTGCGCGATCATGGCCAGGTCGCGGTAGGCCAGGCCGGACGTGACGCGGCCCATCTCGCGCGTGATCTGCTCGCGCTCGGTCATGTGGTGCGGGCCGCCCAGGATCACGAGCAGCAGGTAGAGCGCCTCCTGCAGGGTCTCGCCGTCGCCCACCTCGGCGGCGAGGGCCACGGCCTCGCGCGCGAAGACGGCCGCGTCCTCGCGGGCCTCGGGGCGCAGGAAGGCGCGGCGCGTGGTCAGGCGCGCGCGCGCGACGCTGGGCTCGGGCCCGACCCGCTCGAGCGCCTCGTCGAGGATCGGCACCGCGCGCGGGTCGCGCGGGCCCCACTCGGTGAGGTCGCTGTAGGCGATCGCGGCCCGCGCGAACTCGGCGGGGCGCGAGAGCGAGCGCGCGGCCCGCAGCGCCTCGGTCAGCACCTCGAGGCGTTGGGTGCGGTCGCCCGCGAAGCGGCACGCCTCGCCCAGCCGCAGCAGCGTCGCGAGCCGGCGCTCGGGGTCGAAGGGGTCGAGGTGCTCGATGGCGTCGAGCGCCTGCCGGTAGTGGAGCGCGGCTTCCTCCCAGGCACGCAGCTGCTCGGCGCGCGCGGCGGCGCGCTCTGCGGCGTAGAGCGCCCGCCCGGCGTCGGCGACGGCCAGGCCCTGGTGATAGTGATGGGCCAGCTCGCTGATCACCAGCTCGGGGTCCGTCGCGTGCTGCGACTCGAGGCGCTGGGCTGCCGCGTGGTGCAGGCGCGCCCGCCGTCCCACCGGGAGGCCCTCGAGCATCAGCTCCTGGAACAGCGCGTGCGCGAAGCGGTAGGTGCCGGCGCTGCCCTCGGTCGGCACCACGACGCCGGCGCGCGCGGCCTCGTCGAGCTGGTCGAGCGCGTCCGCGCGCCCGGTGCCCCCGACCGCGGCGAGCAGCGGCAGCGCGAACTCGCGGCCGAGCACGGCCGCGGAGCCGAGCAGCGTGACGCAGGCGTCCGACAGGCTCTCGACGGTGCGCAGCAGCAGGTCGCGCGCCCGCGGCGGCAGCTCGATCTCGAGGTCCTGGGGCAGCGACGCCTGCTCCAGGTGGCCGGCGTCGGCGAGCCGGTGCACCACCTCGCGCACGAACAGCGGGATGCCCTCGGTGCGCGCGAGCACCTGCTCGGCGAGGCGGGCCGGCGGCGGGGCGCCGTGGGCCGCCTCGAGCAGGCGCGCCACCTCGTCGGCGGCGAAGCCCTCCAGCGCCAGGCGCGAGGCGTGGTCCTGCTGGGCCAGGATCGACAGCGCGCGGTTGAGCGGGTGGTGGCGCTCGCGCGCCTCGTCGCGCACGGTCGCCAGCACCAGCAGGCGGGCGTTCCGCAGCTCGCTGGCCAGGTGCTCGAACAGGCGCAGCGAGCCCCGGCCCGCCCACTGCAGGTCCTCGAGCACCAGCGTGACCGGCCGCGCGCGGCCCGCCGCCGCGAGCGTGCGCGTCAGGGCGTCGAAGAACAGGAAGCGGCTCTGCTCCGGGGACGGCTCGCCGCGCGCTGCCGTGTCGGCGCGGGCGGCGGCCAGCTCCGGCACCAGGTCGGCCACCTCGTGGGCGCCCGGGCCCATCTGCTCGATCACCCGCTGCGGGTCGGAGTCCTCGAGCAGGGCGCGCAGCACCTGGACCCAGAGCCAGTAGGCGGGGACGCCCTCGCTGTCGCGGCAGCGGCCCACCCAGACGCGCTCGCCGCGCCCGCGCAGCTCGTCGCCGAACACCTCGACCAGGCGGGTCTTGCCCACGCCGGGGGGGCCGCTCACGACCACCACCGCCCCGCGTCCGCTCTCGGCCTGCGTCCAGGCCCGGCGCAGCGCGGCGAGGGCGTCGTCGCGCCCCACGAAGGGCTCGCTCCGGGTGCCGGCGCGCCGCTCGGGCGCCTCGGCCGGCGGCGTGTCGGCCGCGAGCGGCTCTGGCTGGCCTCCGAGCTCGACCACGTCGCCGCAGAAGCGGTAGCCGCGTCGGGCGTAGCTGCGGATCAGCACGCCCTGGCGGGTGTCGCCGATCGCCCGGCGCGCGGTGCTCACCGCGCGCGTCAGCGACCCAGGCGTGACGGCGGTCCCGGGCCAGAGCGCGTCGAGCAGCTCGTCCTGTCCGACGACGCGGTCGCGGTCTCGGACCAGGAGCAGCAGCAGGCCGAGCGGCTTGGGCTGGATCGCGAGCGGCTCGCCGCCGCGGCGCAGCTCGCTGCGCTCGTCGTCGAGCTCGTAGCTCCCGAAGCGGTAGACCACGAAGTGGGAGCATAGCGGCGGCGGGGCGCGGCCGTCCGGTCGGACGCGCCCCGCACCGGCCGGCTTCAGCGCTTGCGGGCCACGTAGTAGTAGTTGAGGTCGTCGTGGGGGAGCGTCCGCA
This sequence comes from Myxococcota bacterium, assembly GCA_030066475.1. The sequence goes on along the minus strand of JASJBO010000077.1, from coordinate 6,408 downwards.
CGTCGACCGCGCCGAAGCCGGCCTCGCCGAGCATGCGCCGCGCCGTCGCCTCGCCCCACATGGCGCCGAGGCCCGCCCCGTCCGACGCGAGCGACACCGTCATGCAGTGCATGCAGGAGATCGTGTAGAGGAACGGCGAGAGCGGCTGCTCGGCGTCGCGCTCGACGTGACTGGTGCCCGCGATGTCCTGCATCAGGAAGGCGCCGTCCGCGCGCAGCGCGCCGGCGATGCCGCGCAGCACCGCGTCGGGCCGCGCCTGGTCGTGGATCGCGTCGAACGCGGTGATCAGGTCGAACTCGGTGGCGCCCTCGAGCGCGGTCACGTCGCGCGCCTCGAAGCGCACGTTGCCGAGGCGCGCGCGCTCCGCCTCGGCGCGCGCGGTCTCGATCGCCTCGGGCGCGAGGTCGTAGCCGGTGAAGCGGCTGGCCGGGAAGGCGCGCGCCATGTGGTTGAGCGCGCGGCCGGCGCCGCAGCCCACGTCCAGGACGTCGATGCCGCGATCGAGCGCCTGCGGCAGGCCCTCCACCAGCGGCAGGATCGCGTCCACCAGCACCGCCACCACGGTCTGGGCGCTCTCCTCCGCCATCACGTCGTGGAAGCGGTCGAAGGCCTCGTAGGGCACGCCGCCGCCGCGCGTGAAGCACTCCACGATGCGGTCCTCGACGCCGGCGAGCACCGAGACCCACTGCATGGTGGCGGCCATGTTCGACGGCGATGCGGCCCGCGTGAGCAGGGCCGCGTGCTCCGGCGGCAGCCCGTAGCAGCGCGTCTCGGGGTCGTAGTCGACGATGCCGCCGGTCACCATCGCGCCGAGCCACTCCCGCACGTAGCGCTCGGAGAGCCCGGCCTCGGCCGCGATCTCCATGCTGGCTCGCGCGGGCAGCCGCGCCATGGTGTCGAACAGGCCGGTGCGATGGCCGATCGAGATCATCAGCGACAGGGCGCCGCCGTTGAGCACGCCCGCGAGCGTCTCGGCGAAGGCCTCGACGCGGCTCGTGTCGTTGGGGATCGCGTTCATGGTCGGTCCTCCCGGGTTGGGTTGGTGACCCGCAGCCTGCGCGACAGCGGCCGAACGGGCCTTACCCGTTCCTTACGACTTGCTTACCGGCTGCGTTCCCAGGGGGCATGCGGACAACGCTGCAAAACCGGGCACTGCTTCCCCCGTTCCCCAGCTTGATGGGCCTGGGGCCGGCAGCTAGCGTGGCTCGCCATGCGGCTCCTCCCCCCCAGCTTCGTTCCCCGTCGGTCCCTGCGCCTGCTCGCCCTCGGTCTGGTGACCGTGCTCGGGTCCGCGTGCCAGCCCTCGCTCGACGGCTTCGTCAGCCCCGAGTGGCTGGCGCTCCGCCAGCTCCAGTGGCTCTACTTCGCCACCGAGACGCCGCTCTCGCCCGGCTCGGTCGGCAACGTGATGGCCCACCTCGAGCGCGACGCGCGCGATCCCGACTACAGCGTGCCCGCCGGCGCGATCCCCGACGGCTCGTGGGACGGGATCATCGACAAGATGAAGCGGCTGCGCGACACGAGCGACTTCGACGCGCTGCGCTTCGTCGACCTGCTCTACGGCTATCGCGGCCACCCGGCGGCGAGCGAGGCGACCTGGCAGGCCGCCGAGCAGGCGCTCTTCGACTTCAAGTACTGGTACACGGACCCGACGCCGGTGCGCGACCTCGGGAACGGCGAATTCGTGGTCGACAACATGTGGTACTGGACCGAGAACCACGTCCTGATCTTCAAGACGTGCGAGTTCCTCGTGGGCCAGCGCTACCCGAAGCAGGTCTTCAGCGTCACCGGGCTCACGGGCGAGCAGCACATGAAGCGAGCCCTACCGTTCCTGCTCGACTGGCTCGAGGAGCGCGCGCGCTTCGGCTTCACCGAGTGGCACTCGAACGTCTACTACAACCTCGACATCCGGCCGCTGCTGTCGCTGGTCGACTGGTCCGAGGACGAGACGATCCGGCAGCGCGCGTCGATGGTGCTCGACATCGTGCTGCTCGACCTGGCGCTGCACACCCATCGGGGCACCTTCGGGGCCACGCACGGGCGCTCCTACGTCAAGGACAAGGCGTCGGCCGACACCGAGGACACCTTCGACACGGCGAAGTTCTTCTTCGACGACACCGTGCTGCCGTTCCGCAGCCGGGGCAGCGCCACGGCGGTCGCGCTGGCCCGGACGCAGCAGTACCGGCTTCCCGAGGTGATCCGCCGCATCGCCACCTACGACGAGCCCATGGTCGACCGCGAGCGCATGAACCTGCCGCTCGACGAGGTGCCGCCGGACGACCCGTACAACGCGCCGCTGCCCGAGGCACCCTTCGGCTGGGACTACCGCGACGAGCAGTACCTGCCGTTCTGGTGGTCGATGGGCGCCCAGTCGGTCTGGCAGCTGCTGCCGATCACCCTGGCCGTGGGCGACCGCGAGAATCTGTGGGACGCCCAGTTCAGCGACTTCAGGGACCTGCGCGAGTTCGTCGAAGACCCGAGTCCCGACTTCATGATCATCAAGGCCCAGCTCCTGGCGCAGGGACTCTGGAAGCACATCAACCAGTCCGTGCTGAAGGAGGTGAACACCTACACCTATCGCACGCGGGACTACATGCTCTCGACCGCCCAGGACTACCGGAAGGGCGTGCGTGGCTCGCAGACCCACACCTGGCAGGCGACGCTCTCGGAGCGCGCGATGGTGTTCACGACGCACCCCGGCTACGTGCCGGGCGACGCCGAGCACCCGATCACCGAGGACTGGAACTGGCAGCGCGAGGACGAGCCGGGGCCCGGGTACTGGACGGGGGAGGGCGCCCAGCCGCGCAGCGCGCAGCACGAGAACGTGGGGATCTCGATCTACTCGCCGGACTACCCGCCGATTCCGGAGATCGGATTCGGCTTCCGCGACGAGACCCACGCCTACTTCCCCGTGGCGCACTTCGACGAGGTGGTGCGCGACGGAAGCTGGACCTTCGGGCGCAAGGACGACGGCTACGTGGCGCTCTACTCCTGGCGCGACGTCGCCTGGCGCGGCGGCCTGCCCGAGGTGTTCCAGAACGGCGGCCTCGACTTCGACCTGGTGGCCGAGGGCGGCGCCGACAACGTGTGGGTCGTCGAGTGCGGCAACCTCGACCAGTGGCCGGGCGGCTTCGAGGCGTTCCGAGCGGCGTTCTCGAGCGACCTCGTCACCGTGACGCCGACCGAGACGGCCTTCGACGTCGCCTTCGACTCGCCCACGCAGGGCCTGGTGGAGCTCGGCTGGGAGGGCCCGATCGTCGTGGACGGCGAGGCCCACGCGCTGGACGGCTACCCGCGCTTCGACAACCCGTTCGTCCAGACCGAGTTCGACGTCACCCGCTACGAGGTGGGCGACGGCGTCTACTCGCTGCTGCTCGACTTCGCGACCGACACGCGCGAGGCGGCCGCGCCCGCCGACGCGATCGAGCGCGCCTGGCAGGAGTTCGCCCGGATCTGGCTCGACGTCTACGCCAGCCGCAACCCCTGAGCCTCAGTCCCCGGCGAGCTCGTAGCGCACCGGGGTGGCGTCCCAGCCCTCCCAACGGCGCTCCCAGTAGCGGTTGTGCAGCGCGACCGAGATCTCTCCCGGGCCCGCGTGCCCGCCGATCGGCTCACCGTCGAGGCTGCGCGCCGGCATGATGCTGCCGGCCGTGGTGGTCAGGAACACCTCGTCGGCGTCGCGCAGCTCGTCGCGGTGGATGCGCGTGGCCTTGGCGCCCACGCCCAGCTCGGCGCACAGGTCGAACACGCTCTGGCGCGTGATGCCGAGCAGGCAGCCGCTGTCGGGGGTGAGCGCCATGCCGTCGCGGACCACCCAGACGTTCGCTCCGGTGGCCTCGGTGAGATAGCCGTCCTCGTCGGGCAGCAGCGCCCACTCGCCGCCGCGGTCGCCGGCCTCGAAGAGCGCCATCTGCATGTCGAGCCAGTGGAAGTTCTTGGCGGTGGGATCGACGGCGCGCGGCGAGATGCGCACGCGCTCGCGCGAGAGCACCAGGTCGAGGCCGCGCGCGCGCTGGTCGTCGTCGGCGACCCAGACGAACGGGGAGGCGAAGGCGTAGAAGCGGGGCTCGAACTTCGCGGGGTCGATCATGTCGCTGCGCCCCAGCGGCGGCAGGCCGCGCGTCACCGCCCACCAGACGTACGCGTCCTGGAGCCCGGACAGCGCCACGATCCGGTGCAGGATCTCGGCCTCCTGCTCGCGGCTCATCGGGTTCGCGAGCCGGATCGCCTCACAGGAGAGCGCGAAGCGGTCCTGGTGCTGGTCGAGCCGGAAGAACGCGCCGCGGCTCACGCTCACCACGTCGTAGACGGCGTCGGCGTGCATGAAGCCGCAGTCCACCAGGGGCACCGAAGCCTCGATCAGCGGCACGTAGCGGTCGGCCGCGAAGGCGGCGCCCAGCCCGTAGGCCTCCGGACGCGGCAGTCGCTGGTGCTCGGGGTGGGTCGCCATGATCTCGGCAGCGCGGATGATCTGCATCGGTCCCTCCCTGGGCTCCGGGCCCACCCGACACGCTAGCGCGGCGGGCGGGCTGGATCGGCGGTAGCTTGGGCCCGGGGGGTGAGGCATGGCGACCGAGCGGAAGCGGGCCTTCATCGAGGGCCTCGAGGCGCAGCTCCGCCAGACGGTGGCGGCGACGCGCCAGGCGGAGGTCTCGGCCGGCAGCGCGGCGGCCGAGATGCAGGCGGAGGGCCGCCGCGACGACTCGAAGGCGGTCGCGCTGCAGGGCCGGCTCGCCACGGGCCACCGCCGCCGCCGCGAGCAGGTGGTGCGGGACCTGGAGCGGCTGCGCGCCTTCGCCGCGGGCCGGCTGCGGAGCTTCTCGCGGCGCGACCCGGTGGCGCTGGGCGCGCTGGTCGACGTCTCGGTGGAGGGCGACGGCGGCGCCGAGGAGCGCAGCCTCTTCCTGCTGCCCGCCGGCGCCGGTGCCGAGGTCGAGGGACCGGGGGGCGACGGCTTCGTCACGGTCGCCACCCCGGGCTCGCCGATCGGGCGCGCGCTGCTGGGGGCGCGCGTGGGCGATACGGTCGAGGTCGTCGTGGCGGGCCGCGAGGCCGAGTGGACCGTCGTCGACTTGAGCTGATGCCTCGGGGTTCGGGCCGCGGGGGTGGTTCTCGACCGGGCCGCCCACCTGATCTACACATCTCGGCATGAGTCTACGAGGAACCGGTCAGGGAGGGACGCTGCGGCGGACCCTCGAGGTGTTCGAGGTGATGGGGAGCGCCGGCTTCCTGAGCCTGGGCTTCCTGCGGAGCCTCGCTCCCGCGATGCGGAAGTTCGGGACCTCGGCGGCCACGGGCATCCACGCCGCGGCCGCGCGCAACCCGGACGGCACGGGGCTGATCGACGACCGCGGGTCGCTGACCTGGCGCGAGCTCGATCGCTCCAGCAACGCGATCGCGCGCGCACTGGGAACGGCCGGCGTGAAGCCCGGCGACGGGGTCGGGCTGTTCGCCCGCAACCACCGCGGCTTCGTGCTGGCGCAGGCGGCGCTCGACAAGCTCGGCGCCAACACGCTGCTGCTCAACACCGGCTTCGCCGCGCCCCAGCTCAAGGAGGTGTGCGCGCGCGAGGGCACCAGCGTGATCCTCTACGACGAGGAGTTCCGCCCGATCGTCGAGGGCGGGGCTGCCGAGCACACCCGCTTCGTCACCTGGGCCGAAGGGGAGTGTCCCGAGGCGACGCTCGACCAGCTCGTCGGCTCGCACGACGACCACGACGTCGAGCCGCCGGCCCAGCCGGGCCGCGTCACGATCCTCACCTCCGGCACGACGGGGACGCCCAAGGGCGCACAGCGCACCATGAAGCGCCAGGGGATCGACACCTTCGTGGGCCTGTTCGGGCGCATGCCGCTGCGCACCGGCACCCGCAACCTGATCGTGGCGCCGACCTTCCACTCGTGGGGCGGCTTCCACCTCCTGATCGGCGCGCAGCTCGGCTGCACGCTGTGCCTGCGCCGCCGCTTCGATCCGGAGGGGACGCTGGCGGCGATCCAGGAGCTGCGCCCGCAGGTGCTGGCCGTGGTGCCGGTGATGATGCAGCGCATCCTCGACCTGGGGCCCGAGGTGATCGGCCGCTACGACGCCTCGTCGCTCGAGATGGTGTGCGCCAGCGGATCGGCCCTGCCCGGCGAGCTGGCGCTGCGCTGGATGGATACGTTCGGCGACAACATCTACAACTTCTACGGCTCCACCGAGGTGGCGCAGGCCTCGATCGCGATGCCCGACGAGCTGCGCTCTTCGCCGGGCACCGCAGGCCGTCCGCCGCGCGGCGTCGTCGTCCGCATCCTCGACGACCAGGGGCGCGAGGTGCCCGCCGGCACCACCGGCCGCATCTTCGTCGCCAACGAGAACCAGTTCGACGGCTACACGGGCGGCGGCGGCAAGGAGGTGATCGACGGGCTGATGTCG
>JASJBO010000418.1 GCA_030066475.1 Myxococcota bacterium | reverse complement strand
CTTCGCCTCGCTGCGCGCTCCGGCTTCGCCTCCGCTTGCGGCTTCCCCCTGCGGGCCAGCTCGATGCCGGCGCGAACGCGTCTTGGTGGACTCCGCTCGCCTGCGGCTCGCTGCGCGCTCCGGCTTCGCCTCCGCTTGCGGCTTCCCCCTGCGAGCCAGCTCGATGCCGATACACTGGCGGGATGAGACTTCTCGGCCTCGGTGGCTGCGGTGGGATGGGCGTGTTTGCGCTGCGCACCGCGGTCCGCGACGGGATCTGGAGCGAGATCGTCGTCGCCGATCTCGACGGCGCCCGGGCCGAGTCGTTCGCGCGCGGGCTGGCCGATTCCCGCGTGCGCGCCGTGCCGCTCGACGTGACCGAGGCGGCGGCGCTGGCGCGCGCGGTCGACGCGGCCGACGTGGTGCTCAACTGCGTCGGGCCCTACTACCGGTTCGGGGTGCCCATCCTGGACGCCTGCCTGGGCGCGGGTTGCCACTACCTGGACCTCAACGACGACTGGGAGCCGACGCTCGAGATGCTCGCGCTCGACGAGCGGGCGCGGGATGCCGGGGTCAGCGCGGTCCTCGGCATGGGCGCGAGCCCGGGCCTCACCAACCTGCTGGCCGTGATGGCCGCGCGCGAGCTCGACCGCGTCGACACCCTCGACACGATCTGGGGCCTGGGCGAGAAGGGCCTGCGCGGTCCGCTGGGCGAGTTGCGACCTGGCGAGGGGGGCTCGCACGGCGCGGCGACCGAGCACTGGGTGCAGCAGCTCACCGGCACGATTCGCGTGGTTCGCGACGGCGCGCTGGTCGAGACGCGGCCGCTGCAGGCGGTCGGGATCGACTACCCGGGCCATCCCCCCGTCACCTGCCACGGCGTCGGCCACCCGGAGCCGATCACGTTGCTGCGCGCCCATCCGGGTCTGCGCAGCAGTCGCAACCTGATGGACATGCCGGCTGCGCTGATCGCGCTGCTGCGCCGGGTGGCTGCGCGCGTCGACCAGGGCGCCTGCAGCGTGCGTGAGGGAGCCCGCGAGATCGAGGCGGTGACCGAGGCCGGGCCGCTGCGCATGCTGCTCTCGAGGACGGGTCTCGGGTTGCTGCTCGAGCTGATGCGCGGCGCGCCGCATCTGCCGAGCCTGTGTGCGCTGGCGACCGGGGAGGCGGACGGCCAGCGCCTGCGTGTGGGCGCGGCGTTGACCGCGGCCCCGGCCGGAGGCATGGGCGGCATCACGGGCGTGCCGGCCGGCATCGGCCTCGGGCTGCTGGCGCGCGGCCAGCTCAAGCGGCGTGGGGTGGTCGCGCCCGAGGAGGCCTTCGAGCCCGACGAGGTGATGAAGGCCCTCGCCCCGCACTGCCGCGACCTGCCCCCGGGCAGCGACCGGCCGGTGCGCATCACGCGCGCGGCGGCCTGACGGCGTGGGTCCACGCGCCGGGCTCAGCGCGCGTGGCGCGAGGAGCGGCCGGCACTGCGCAGCTGGGAGCCGGCCGAGGCCCGGCCCGTGTGCACGGCGACCGAGCCCAGCCGCTGGCTGGGGGAGGTCGTGGGACCGGCGTACGCGTTCGAGCGCCCGCGGCGCGGCATGCCCGGCGTCCACTCGCGCGGAGACTCGGTCTCGAGCGTCTCGGGCACCGCGGTGATCGGCGCCGGGCCGGTGTCGGTCTGGATCTGCTCGTAGCGGTCGGTGCCCACCACGGCGGAGGCCGGCGTCGGATCGTCGAGCAGACTGCGGTAGCGGCTTCGCATGTGCTCGTCGGGCCAGTCGCCGCCCGCGCCCGCTGCCTGGCCCCAGGCCGCGGGCGCGATCAGCAGGAACGCCCCGACTCCGACTCCGATCGCACTGCGCATCGCCCGCTCCGCTCTTCGGCTGGGATTCACCTCGTCCCGTGAGTACCGCGCGCGCGCGGAAGGTGACGCGCACACCATCGTGGAGGAGGCCGGCGCGGCGCAGGTCCCGCTGCGCCGGCGCTTCAGCTCGTTGCGGCTGCGTCTCGCCGGACCGCTTCGGGTCCGAGCGTGCGAACCTCTCTCACGCCCAGCACGGCGAGCGTGGGGACGACGACCAGCGCCGCCGCCAGCCACAGGGTCGGAGCGGTGCCGATGCCCTCGACCAGGGGGCCCGCCAGCGCCTCCCCGAGCGGCGCCAGTGCGATCGATCCCAGGATGTCGTAGGCGCTGACGCGCGAGAGCGCCTCGGGCCGCACGTGGGTGTGGAGCGCGGTGAACCAGAGCACGCCGAACAGCTCGCCACCCAGGCCGGCCAGGAACGCGCCCGCCGCCAGCAGCGGCACGGGCGCTGGCACCGACAGCAGCAGCAGCGGCACCGCGAACGTGAACACGCACAACGTCGCAACCAGCATGGGCCGGCGGAAGCTCGCCTGCATCCCGATCAGCGCGCCGGCGAACAGCCCCGCGCCGAGCGCGCCGGCGACCCACGCCCAGTCAGCCGCTCCACCCAGCTCCCGCTCGGCCACCACGGGCCCGACCACGAACAGCCCGCCCTGCCAGGCCGCCAGCACGATCGAGAACTGCGCCACGATCGCCCACAGCCAGCGGTGCGACGTGAACTCGCTCCAGCCCTCGCGCAGCTCGCGCAGGAAGCTGGAACGCGCGCCGCGCTCCTGCGGGCCTGGGCGCAGCCCGGCGATCAGGACCGCGCTCACCGTGAAGGTCGCCGCGTCCACCGCGATCGCCCAGCCCGCCCCGGCGAGCGCCACGATCACGCCGGCGCTGGCGCCGCCCAGGCCGATGGCGCCGCTCTGCGCGAGCGAGAGCAGCGCATTCGCCGGCTGGAGGCGCTCGCGCGGAACCACCTGGGGCACGAGCCCCACCGACGCCGGCCAGTGGAACGCGAAGGCGACGCCGTTCACGGCCATCAGGGCGGCGAGCGCGCCGATCGACGGCGCGCCACCGAACAGCAGCACGGCCATCGCCGCCTGACTGGCGGTGGCCAGCACGTCGGCGCCGATCATCGCGCCGCGCCGCGACCAGCGGTCGGCCAGCGCGCCGCCGAAGAGCTGCACCGCCACCTGGGCGGCGGTCTGCGACGCGATCACGAGCCCGACCAGACGCGCCGAGCCGGTGATCTCGAGCACGCCGAACGCCATCGCCACCGGCGCCATCGCGCTCCCGAAGGCCGAGACGAAGCGCGCCGCGAACAGCCGCGCGAAGTCGGGGTCGCGCAGCTGCTGGGCACCGGCCCGGAATCCGGAGTCGCTGGCCACCCCGGCAGTGTGCCGCAGCGGGCCACCGTCGCGCGGGAGGGACGGCCGGCACCGGGAACGCTAGCGTCTGCGCGCTCAATCGGTCCCGGCTCGCCGGGCGGGAAGATCTGGAGGAACGACGCATGGTCCGATCGTTGCGGTTGCGGGGGGTGGCCGCCCTGGTGCTCTTTCCGCTCGTGCTGAGCAGCTGCGCCTCGACGTCGGAGCGGATGCGCGAGAACCCGAAGGGCGTGCTGGGCTCGGTGCTCGGCGCCGGCGCGGGTGCGGGGATCGCCGCGCTCGCCGGGGGCGGCGCGGGCTGGATCGTCGCCGGCGCCCTGGCTGGCGGTCTGCTGGGCGGCGCGGTCGGTCACCGCCTCGACGAGCGCGACAAGCGCATGGCGACCGAGGCCGCGCACAATGCCTTCGAGCACAACCGGACGGGAACGGCGTCGACCTGGCAGAACCCGGACACCGGGAACTCGGGCGTCGTCACCCCGACGCACACCTACCAGACGGCCTCCGGGCAGTACTGCCGCCAGTACACCCAGGACATCATGATCGGCAACGAGAAGCACCAGACCCACGGGACCGCGTGCCGCCAGCCCGACGGCAGCTGGCAGGTCCAGTCATGAGAACCACGGCGCTGCTCGTCTCGCTGGCGCTCGTCGCCCTCGGCGGCCCGGCCGCGGCCCAGAAGGCGCCGTCCTACGACCCCAACGTCGCGTTCGCGCAGACCGACCGCAACGAGGACGGCAAGATCGATCGCGCCGAGTTCCACGGGCGCATGGTCGAGATCTTCTTCCACGCCGACCGCGACAAGGACGGCCTCCTGACGATGGAGGAGATCGAGGCCGGCATCCTGTTCCCGGGCGACTTGTCGGAGGCCGACACCGACGGCGACGGCCTCGTCTCGCTCCACGAGTTCGTTCGCGTCCGGTTCCAGGACTACTACCAGGTGGACACCGACGGGGACGGCCTGCTCTCGCTCGAAGAGGTGACCGCGGTGTTCGAGAGCGGCGGCGTCCGATGAGCCGCGGCCGCGCCGCCCTGTTGCTGGCGCTGGGCGCCGCGGTCGCGCTCGGCTGCCCGTCGGCCTACCAGCGCACCTACGACGCCGAGACGAGCCGGCTCGAGGCCGACGAGCGCGAGCGGCAGGCCGCCGAACGGGCGCGCCGGGCGGCGGAGGCCGCCGCCCACGCGGAGGCGCGCCGCTACGTCGCCGTGGTCTACTTCGAGGTCGGCAGCGCGGTGATCAAGGAGAAGGGCTACCAGGAGCTCGACTGGTTCGCGGACAAGATGCGGCCCCATCCCCAGGTGGTCCTCGAGGTGCGCGGCTTCGCCGACACCACGGGCGGCGACGAGCTGAACCAGAAGCTCTCGGACGAGCGCGCCAACCACGTCGCGCGCTACCTGAGCTCGAAGCTCCCGAACCAGGTGGTGCCGCTGGGCTTCGCTTCGGAGTTCGCGGCCGACGACAACGCGACGGCGCAGGGACGCCTCAACAACCGGCGTGTCGAGGTGTCGGTGCGCTGAGCCGGCCGCACCGGGCCGCGGGACCTGGTGCCGCTCGACCCCGAAGAGGGCTCGGTGCCGGGCGCTCGATGAGGAAGCCCCCATGGCGGAGCTCGACACCGGAACCCCGGAGCTGCTCGGGCGCATCGACGGGCGCGTCGCCGTGCTCACGCTCAACCGCCCCGAGGCGCGCAACGCGCTGTCCGACACGCTGACGCCCGCGCTGCGCCGGGCGGTCGCTCGGCTCGCCGACGACCCGGGGGTCGGCTGCGTGGTGCTGACGGGCGCCGAGGGGGCCTTCTGCGCCGGTGGCGACGTGAAGGGCATGGGGGGGAGCGGCGGCGCGCGCCGGAGCGTCCGCTTCGAGGACGCCGTCGAGGATCTACGCGAGCGGCAGATCACGCTCACCGCCGCCATCTACGAGATGCCGCAGCCGACCATCGCCGCCCTGCCGGGCCCCGCGGCAGGCGCCGGCCTCTCGATCGCGCTGGCCTGCGACCTGCGCCTGGCCGCGCGCTCGGCGTTCGTCACCACCGGCTTCGCGAACATCGGCATGTCGGGGGACTACGGCGCCAGCTTCTTCCTGACGCAGCTCGTCGGCTCGGCGAAGGCGCGCGAGCTGTTCTTCACCGCCGACCGCGTGCCGGCGGCGGAGTGCGAGCGCCTCGGCATCGTGAACCGCGTGGTGCCCGACGAGGCGCTGATGGACGAGACCCTGGCGCTGGCGGAGCGTCTCGCCGCCGGACCGCCGATCGCCTACCGCTACATGAAGGAGAACCTCGACCGGGCGCTGCGCGCCGACCTGCGCACCTGCCTGGCGCACGAGGCCGAGAACCTGGTGCGCACGGCGCTGACCGAGGACCACCGCGAGGCGGTGCGCGCCTTCGTCGAGAAGCGCAGGCCCCGCTTCCAGGGGCGCTGAACGCGCCTGCCACGCGGCCCTGGCCGGGCCCGGGGAGATGTCCGAGAGTGTCCCGCATTCGGTCGGCTCCAACGGGTGGAGGTCGGGAGCATGTCCCTTCCGGAGCAGCGGCGGCGCGGCGCGGCGCCGCGCATTGCGATCATCGGCTCGGGCTTCTCGGGCCTGTGCCTGGGCATCCAGCTCTCGCGGGCCGGCTTCCGCGACTTCGCGATCTACGAGAAGGCCTCGGGTCTCGGCGGCACCTGGCGCGACAACACCTACCCCGGCGCCGCCTGCGACCTTCCCTCGATGGCCTACTGCTTCTCGTTCGAGCAGAAGGGCGACTGGTCGCGCAAGTGGTCGCCGCAGGACGAGATCCTCGACTACATGGAGCACTG
>JASJBO010000417.1 GCA_030066475.1 Myxococcota bacterium | reverse complement strand
GCGCGCGCGCTCGAGCCAGGCGGCGGCCCAGTGCGGACGGATCGCGAGCGCCGCGTCGGCGGCGTCGAGCGCACTCGCGGGGCGTGCGTCGGTGCGGCGCAGTGCCGCGAGGGCGAGCCATGCCTCCGCACGGCCGTCGGCGTCGTCGAACCAGCGGGCCGCCACGGCCCGCTGGAACGCCGCCTCGGCCCCCGCGCGGTCGCCGCGTCGCAGCGACACGGCCGCGCGCTGGGCCTGGCTCGGTCCGAAGTCCGGCGCCTGCTCGAGGGTGCGGACTGCGTAGCGCTCCGCGCGCTCGAGGTCGTCGAGCGCGAGCGCGGCGCGCGCGGCGTCGCTGCCGAAGCGGAGCTGCGCGGGGGCGCGTGCCAGCACGTCGTCGAAGCGCTCGAACACCCGCTCCCGGCGCTCCGGCGTGGGCTCCAGCACGGCGAGCTCGGTCTCGAGCCGGGCGAGGTTGTGGCGGGCGTAGACGTCGGCGGGCTCCCGGTCGAGGTAGCGCTGGTAGGCCGACACGGCCGAGTGGTACGCGCGCAGCTTGTGCGCGCGATCGGGCTCGGCGATCGCGACGTCGTACCAGGCGGCGCCCGGCAGCGAGAGCAGGAACGGATCGCGCGGCTGCTGGGCGAGGGCGCGCTCGAGGTGCTCGATCGCGTCGAGCGGGCGGCCCGCCGCCACCAGATCCTGCCCGCGCCGAGCGTGGACACTGGCGAGCACGGGGCGCACGACGAGCGGCAGCAGGGCGAGCGCCATCGTGCCGGCGCTCGCGAGCGCGAGGACCCGGCGCGCCCGGCGCGGCCCCGTCTCCAGCTCCCGGACGCCGGCGGGGCGCCGCGCCAGCCCCGCCACGGCGCCGGCCTGGATCGCCACCAGCGCTCCGATGGCAGCCACCGTGAACCCGACGAGCGCGTGCACGGCGAAGGCCAGCAGGCTGGCCCCGAGCGTCACGACCAGCGCGCGATCGGCCGGCGCCGTGGCGCGCTGGATTGCGCGACGCCCCGACCGCACGAGTCCGAACGCGCCGAGGGCGAGCGCCGCCAGCCCGAGCAGTCCCTGGGTCGCGGCCACGTGCAGCAGCTCGTGGTGGGCGCGCGTCGCGATCCGGTCCGGCTCGATGCGCCAGGCCTCGGGCGGCGCGTAGGACGGAAACACCAGCCCGAGTGCGTCGGGTCCGACGCCGGCCAGGGGATGCGCGCGAAAGACGGCCCACGCGGCGCGCCACAGGTGCGGTCGGACCTCCGCGTCGAGGGGCCGGGTGAGGCGCGTCGCGGCGCGCTCGAGCGCGGGTCCGAGCACGCCGGTGCCGGCGGCCACGGCGAGGCCCAGGACGAGTCCGAGGCCCACGGCCAGCGCGACGCCGCGGACCGCGCGGCGCTCGCCCACGCGCCACCAGCCCAGCAGCAGCCCGGCGCCCCCGAGCAGCGCGGCGAGGATCGGGCCGCGCGAGAACGAGAGCGCCAGACCGCCGGCGGCGAGCAGCGCACCCGCGGCGAGTGCGGCGGCGAGCACCCGAGCGCCGCGCGCGTGGGCCCACCAGGCCTGGCCGACGCAGGCGGGCAGGGCGACCGCGAGGTAGCCGCCCAGGTAGTTCGCATTGCCGAGCGGGCCGACGGCGCGGGCGTGCGCTTCGAGGCCGAGGCCGACCGGGTCGTGGCCGGCGAACTGGAGCACCGCGTGCAGGCCGGCGACGGGCGCGGCGAGCGCCGGGCCCCAGAGCAGCAGCCGCGCGGCTCGCGCATCGCGCACCACGCTGCGCGCGGCGAAGAAGAGCACCGCGTAGGAGGCGAACGTCGTCACACCCGCCCAGCTGCGGTGGGCGCCGCTGAGCGAGGTCGCGGGGCTCACGCCCAGCAGCGCGCTCGCGAACGCCGACGCGACGAAGGCGAGAACCGCGAGGCTCGGCAGGTCGAGCGGCGCGCTCGGCGCGCGTCGCGTCGCGAGTGCGCCCAGTCCGAGCGCCGCCAGCCCGATCGCCAGGCTCCGGAGCAGCAGGACCTTGGGCTGCTCGAACGCCTCGAGCATCCCCAGGTGGAACACGAGTGGCAGCCCGCCGCCCGCCACCCCGAGCAGCCCGAGCGACGTCCACCAGCGGGCCGTCCCCGCGCTCACCGGCCCGGTGGCCCCGCGCGCGCGAGCAGCCGGAGATACAGGGACTCGAGCCCGGTGAGCATCGTGTCGAGGCCGAACTCGCGCTCGGCCCAGCGCGACCCCGCCGCGACGTGCGCCGCGGCCGCCGCCGGGTCTTCCAGGACGGAGAGGACGGCGCGCGCGACGGCGTCGGGCCGGGCCGGGGGCACCAGCCGGCCGGCCGCGCCGTCGCACAAGGCCTCGACGTTGCCATCCACGCGGGTCGCCACGACCGGCACGCGCGCCGCCAGCGCCTGCGGCAGCACGCGCGGCAGCCCTTCCCACAGCGAGGTCAGCGCGAACACGTCGAGCCCCGGGAGCTGCGCCGCCACGTCGGCGCACAGGCCCGGGAGGGCGAAGCGCTCCGCGAGGCCGAGCGCGCGCACGCGGGACTCGACCGCGTCGCGCAGCGGGCCGTCGCCGATCACCACGAAGCGCGCGTCCGGCCGCTCGCGCGCCACGGCGGCGGCGGCCTCCACGAAGTCGAGCGGCGCCTTCTGCGGCGAGAGGCGCGTGACGGTGCCCACCACCGGCGCGTCGCCGGGCACCGCCCACGCGGCGCGGGCGGCGCGTCGGGCCTCCGGCCGCGGCCGGAAGCGCGCGACGTCGATCGCGCTGCGAATGCGCACGTACTGCTCCGGCGCGCCGATGCGCGCGTCGAGCCCCTTGCGGCGGTCGGCGTCCGACACGACCACCAGCGCCTGGCTGCGCGCCGCGCTGGCGCGCTCGAGCGCGACGTAGAGGGAGCGCGCGGCGCGCCTCTGGTGCCCGTGGAAGCTCCAGCCGTGCACGGTGTGCACCACCACCGGAACGCCTGCGAGCCAAGCCGCCCAGCGCCCCAGGATGCCCGCCTTGCTGCTGTGCGTGTGCACGATCCGGGTCCCGTCGCGGCGCAGCCGCCGCACCAGCCGCGCCAGGGCCAGGGCATCGCGGTGCGGTGAGAGCTCGCGGCGCAGCGCCGGCTCGATCTCGAACGGAACGCGGCGCTGGCGCACCGCCTCGTGCAGCGAGCCCTCGGGTCCGGTCTCGGGTCCCGAGAGGATCGCGGTCTGCCAGCCGCGCTGCGCCAGCTCCGCGGCGGAGAGCAGCGTGTTCTCCTGGGCACCACCCACGATCATGCGCGTGATCAGGTGCAGCACCGGCGCTCGGGTCGGGTCGCTCATCTCGCTTCCGGCGCCGCGCGGCGGGTCGCGAGCAGCTCTTCGTAGAGGGCCTCGACGGCGGCCACGGTCTGCTCGAGCGCGAAGTGCGTCCGCACGCGCTCGTGCCCGGCGCGACCCAGGCGCTCGCGCCGCGCCGCGTCCCCCAGCAGCGCGGCGAGTGCCGCGCGCAGCGCGCCCGTGTCGTCGCGCGCCACGAGCAGCCCGGTCTCGCCGTCGCGCACCGCCTCGCCCACGCCGCCCACGTCGGTCGCCACCACGGGAAGCCCGCAGGCCATCGCCTCCAGCACCGCGTTGGGCAGGCCCTCGTGGTCGGACGCGAGCGCGAAGACGTCGAAGCTCGCCAGCCACGGGCGCGGATCGCGGCACTCCCCCGCGAAGTGGACCCGGCCGGTCAGCCCGAGGGCGGCGGCGCGCGCGGCGAGCGCGGGCCGCTCGGGGCCGTCGCCCACCAACGCCAGGTGCGCATCCGGCAGCTGCGCCAGCGCCTCGAGCAGGCGCTCGAGGCGCTTGACGCGCCGCAGCTGCGCGACCGCTCCGATCAGCAGGTCGTCGCGCGGCAGGTCGAGTCGGGCGCGCGCCTCGCGGCGCCCGGGCAGGCTCTCGTAGCGGCTCGCATCGACGCCATTGCGGATCACCACGAGCCGATCGGCGGGCAGGCGAAGCCGCGTGCGCGCGAAGTCCGCCACGGCGTCCGACACGCAAACGTGTCGATGAGCGAGGCGGCCGGTCAGCCGGCTCCAGAGCGCGCGGCGCTGGCCCTCGAGCCCGGCCGAGCGCTCCGAGCCGATCACGATCGGCACGCCGGCGAGCCGGGCCGCCACGCGTCCCAGCACGTTCGCGTGGAACAGCCAGGTGTGCAGCACGGTCGGGCGCGTGCGCCGCAGGAAGCGGACCAGCCGCCACAGGTGCGCCGGTCCGCCGCGCCGGTCGACTCCCAGGTGGTGGACCGGAACGCGGCGCTCCGCCAGCGCGCGGGCGACCGGGCCGTCCGGGTAGCCCAGGCAGGCGACGCTCGGGTCGAAGCGCCGGCGGTCGAGCCGCTCGACCAGGCGCTGCAGCGCGCGCTCGGCGCCGCCGATCCGCAGGCCCGTGATGAGGTGCAGCACGGGCACGGCGGTGGACATGCGTGGCTCCTCGGCGGCCCGCTCAGGCGAAGTGCGCCCGCACGATCCGCATCATACGCGCGCTCTCCTGCTCGAGCGAGTGCTCGGCCGCCCGGCGCGCACCGGCCGTCACCAGGCGCTCGCGCAACGCGCGGTCGTCGCGCAGTCGCTCGATCGCCGCGGCGATCGCGGCGGGCCGCCCCGGCTCGATCAGCAGGCCGTTGCGCTCGTGCGCGACGAGGCTGTCGACGCGTCCGACGCGGGTGGCGACGAGCGGCACGCGGCGCGCCATGGCCTCGAGCAGCACGCGCGGCTGCAGGTCTTCCAGGGACGCCAGCACGAAGACGTCGGCCGCCGCGAAGCGCTCCCACAGCGGCGCGCCCCGCGACACGTAGCCGTGGAAGCGCACGCGCTCCGCGAGCCCGAGGGCGCGCGCCCGCGCCTCGAGCGAGGCGCGCAGCTCGCCGTCGCCGACGACGTCGAGCGTCGCCGGCCCGTCGACGCGCGCGATCGCGTCGAGCAGGTCCTCGAGCCCCTTCTCGCGGCTCAGTCGGCCGACCGAGAGCACCCGCCACGGCGTGCCGGTCGCCGGCTCGGGGCGCGCGGCCTCGAGCCGGTCGGCCGCGGCGATCGAGACGGCGGTGCAGGCGTGGTGGTGCGGGGGCGGTGCGCGGTCGGGGGTCCCGCCCGGGAAGAAGCACAGCGTGTCCCGCACCAGGCGCCGTACCAGAGCGCGCGCCAGTGGGCGTAGCAGCGGCACCGCCAGCCGAGCCGCCCCGTGCCGTCGCCGCGCCGCGAACACGTCGCCCCAGCTTCCCACCACCTTGTGGAAGACGGGGACGCCGCGCCGCTGCGCCAGCGCGCTCGCCAGCGCCCCCACCAGCCCGGGCAGGATCACCAGCACGAGGTCGGCGCCGGCAAAGCTCTCGGCGAGCAGGCGGCGGTAGTGGGGCGCGCGGCGCAGGAAGCCTCGAGGGCCCAGATAGGACGGCAAGGGCCGCACCGAGACCCGCGGGTCGCGGATCGCTTCGCCGCGAGAGCCGGGCGCCTCCTCGACGCGCGCGCACACGGTGATGCGCTCGAACCAGGGCGCCAGCGCCTCGATCTCCGCGAGCCGCGGGCTCGTGGTGCGCAGGCCGGCCTCGGTGCGGCGGAACGGACCCTGCGGGACGACCACCAGGTGTCCCAGCGGCCGGCCTTCGTGCGGTCCGGCCCGGTCTGTGTGCTCGCTCACCGCATGACTCGCTCGCGGCGCAGCATGGCACGCGCGCCCTGGCGAACCAAGCGCCCGGCTCGTCGCGCCGGGCCGGGGCGGATAGGCTCGGGGCGTGCGCGCGCTGCTCACCGGGGGCGCCGGCTTCGTCGGCTCCCATCTCGCCCGCCGCCTGCTCGCCGAAGGCTGGGCGGTCGACGTGCTCGACGACCTCTCGACGGGGCGCCGCGCGGCGCTCGAGCCGCTCCTCGGGCGCGGTGCGTTGGCGCTGCATCGCGGCTCGACCGGCGACCCGCACCTGGTCGGGGAGCTGGTCGAGCGCTGCGACGCGGTGCTGCACCTGGCCGCGGCGGTCGGCGTGCGCCTGATCGTCGAGCGCCCGGTGGAGACGATCGAGACCAACGT
>JASJBO010000416.1 GCA_030066475.1 Myxococcota bacterium | reverse complement strand
CGGGGGCATTGCCCCCGGCACCCACGCGCTCTGCCTCCCCGACGGAATCGAAATACCGTCTCCAGAGGCGTTGACAAACGCTGACCCGCGGTCAACATCCCGCTCCAGTTTCTGACTACCAGTCCGACTAGTAGTCAGGTGCTGCACAGGGGGTGAGGGGATGGACGGAGCGCTCCGCGGGCGCTGGGCGCTGATCCTGGGCGGCTCGAGCGGCTTCGGGCTGGCGGCAGCCGATCGCCTGGCCGAGGCCGGCATGAACCTGGCGCTCGTGCACCGCGACCGGCGCGGCGCGCTGGCGCGCATCGAGCCCGAGTTCGACAAGCTCCGCGATCAGGGCGTCGAGGTGCGCACCTGGAACCGCGATGCCCTCGACGCCGGGGTCCGCGACGAGATCCTCGACGAGCTGGCGGTCGAGCTGGGCCCCGATGGCCGCGTGCGGGTGCTGCTGCACTCGATCGCGTTCGGGAACCTGAAGCTCGTGGCACCGGAGCGGCCGGCGCCCCGGCGCGGCACCGACGAGCTCGCCAGCCGGCTGGGCGTGGACGCCGCGGACCTCCGGCGCGAGGCCGACGCGCTGCTCGCCGACGGCGCCGACGAGCTGCTGCCGCTGGCGAGCCCGCCGCACTACCCGCCCCGTCTGCTCGACGAAGAGGACCTGGCGCGCACGATCCACGCGATGGGCACGAGCTGGCTCGGGTGGACCCAGGCGCTGCTCGGGCGCGGTCTGTTCACCGACGACGCCCGCGTGCTGGGCCTGACCAGCGAGGGCAACACGCTGGCGTGGAAGGGCTACGCGGCGGTGGCCGCGGCGAAGGTCGCGCTCGAGTCGCTGGCCCGCTCGATGGCGGTCGAGCTGGCGCCCCACGGCGTGCGCGCCAACGTGCTCCAGGCCGGCGTCACCGACACGCCCGCGCTGCGGGCGATTCCCGGGGCGCCGCAGCTGCTCGCCAACGCACGCCGCCGCAACCCGTTCGCGCGCCTCACCACGCCGCGCGACGTCGCCAACGCCATCTACCTGCTGGCGCGGCCCGAGGCGGCCTGGATCAACGGGACGATCCTGCGCGTCGACGGCGGCGAGCACGTGTCGGGGCTGCTCGCGTGACGCTGCAGGTCCACGGCCTCGGCCACGCGCACCCCGACAACGAGCTCAGCAACCGCTTCCTCGAAGAGCTCGACATCGGGACCAGCGACGCGTGGATCGTCGAGCGCACCGGGATCCGCTCGCGGCGCACCGTGCTGCCGCTCGACTACGTGCGCGACACCCGCAACCGCGACCCGCGCGTCGCGCTCGAGCTGGCGGCGCCCAGCAACGCCGAGCTGGGACGCCGCGCCGCCGCGCAGGCGCTGCGACGCGCCGGCGTCGCAGCCGCCGACGTCGGCATGGTGATCGCCGGCGGCTCGGCCCCCGACACGGTCACGCCCGCGGAGGCCGCCAACGTGGCCCATGCGCTCGGTGTCGAGGTGCCGGCGTTCGACGTGGGCTCCGCGTGCACCAGCTTCTACGTGCAGCTGCACCTGCTCGCCGCGATGCGCCCCGAGATGCTGCCCGACTGGGTGTTGCTGGTGGCGGTGGACGCACTCACCAAGACGGTGGACTACGACGACCGCGCCGCGGCCGTGCTGTGGGGCGACGGCGCCGCCGCCGCGGTGGTGTCGCCGCGCCACCCGGGCCGCGCTCGGGTGCTCGAGACCACGCTCGACTCGAGCCCGGCCGGGCGCGACAAGGTGGTGGTGCCGCGCACCGGTCACTTCCACCAGCAGGGGCGCACGGTGCAGAGCTTCGGCATCCGGCGCATGGCGCAGTGCGTGCTCACGCTGCGCGCGCGCTTCGGCGAACCCGAGCGCCGCTTCCACTTCGTCGGGCACCAGGCCAACCTGCGCATGCTCGAGTCGGCCTGCGCCCAGGCCGAGGTGGCGCCCGAGCGCCACCACCACAACGTCGAGTGGTACGGCAACACCGGCGCCGCCAGCTCCGCCTCGGTGCTCTCGATGGCCTGGGAGAAGTGGCGCCCCGACGACGACGTGGCCGTGGCGGGCGTGGGCGCCGGGCTCACCTGGTCGAGCTACCTGCTGCGCTTCGGGGACGCGCCGTGAGCGAGGCGCTCGCCGACCCCGGCCTGGCGCTGCGCGAGCGGGTGCTCGCTGCGATCCCGCAGCGCGAGCCGTTCCGCTTCGTCGACGAGATCCTCGAGCTCGAGCCCGAGCGGGTGCTCAGCGCCGTGCGCTTCCGCCCCGACGCCGCGTTCTACCGCGGCCACTTCCCCGGCCGCCCGGTGACCCCCGGCGTGATCCTGGTGGAGGCGATGGCGCAGGGCGGTCTCGTGACGCTGGCGATCCAGCGGCTGCTCGCCGAGGACGACGGCGCGCTCGGCGACACGCTCACGGTGTTCACCGACGCGAACATCGAGTTCTCCGGCCTGGTCGAGCCGGGCGAGCGGGTGCTGGTGGAGGGCCGGCTCGAGTTCTTCCGGCGCCGCAAGATCCGCGCGCGCGTCGAGATGCGTCGCGAGAGCGGCGAGCTCGTCTGCGACGGCACGCTCTCGGGCATGGCGGTGACGCCGCCGTGAGCGCCGTGCGGGTCGTGATCACCGGGCTGGGCGTGGTGGCGCCCAACGCGAACGACGTGCCCGGCTTCGCGCTGGCGCTGCGCAAGGGGCACTCCGGTCTGCGCGCCAACCAGGCGATGGCCGAGGCCGGCCTCGCCTGCCGCGTGGCGGGCGTGCCCGAGGGCGTCGAGGCGCTCGCGGCCGAGCGCTTCGACGAAGAGCTGCTGCGCGCGATGAACACGAGCCACCGCTACGCCGCGCTGGCCGCGCTCGAGGCCTGGCAGTCGGCGGGCCTCGCCGTGCCCGAGCGCGACGCCGAGTGCGACCCGCACAGCGGCGCGGTGCTCGGCACCGGGATCGGCGGCATGGACACGATCGGCGAGCGCGTGGTGCCGCTCACCGACGCGGGCCGGGCGCGGCGCCTGGGCAGCACCGCCGTCGAGCAGGTGATGGCGAGCGGGGTGTCGGCGCGCGTGGGCGGGCTGCTGGCGCTCGGCAACCAGGTCACCACCAACTCGAGCGCCTGCAGCACCGGGCTCGAGGCGATCGCGCTGGGCCTCGAGCGGATCCGCTCCGGGCGCGCCAGCCGGATGCTGTGCGGCGGCGCCGAGGGCGCCAGCCACTACGTGTGGGCCGGCTTCGACGCGATGCGCGTGCTGTGCCGCGACTCCAACGACACGCCCGAGCGCGCCTCGCGGCCGCTGGCCGCCGACGCGGGCGGCTTCGTGCCGGCGGCGGGCGCCGGCGTGCTGCTGCTCGAGTCGCTCGAGAGCGCGCTCGAGCGCGGCGCGCCGATCCTCGCCGAGGTGGTGGGCGCCGAGGTCTGCTCGGGCGGCCAGCGCGGCGGCGGCAGCATGACGGCGCCGAGCCCGGCCGGCGTGCGCCGCTGCATCCGTGCGGCGCTGGCCGACGCGAACGTGTTGCCCGACGAGGTGGGGGCGATCGACGGCCACCTGACCGGCACCGGTGCCGACCCCGGCGAGGTGCGTGCCTGGGCCGACGCGCTCGGCTGCGCACCGGGCGCACTGCCGCCGATCACCGCGACCAAGTCGCTGATCGGCCACGCGCTCGGGGCCGCCGGCGCCATCGAGGCGGTGGCCAGCGTGCTGATGCTGCGCGGCCGCTTCGTCCACCCCTCGCTGCACTGCGACCCGCTCCATCCCGACGTCGCGGGCCACGACCGCTCGATCCCGCGCGAGACGCGCGATCTCCCCGACCTCGAGGTGATCGCGAAGGCCGGCTTCGGCTTCGGAGACGTCAACGCCTGTGTGCTGTTCCGCCGCCTCGGCGGCGCCTGAACGAGAGGAGACGAACGATGGACCAGAGCGAGATCCAGGAGCGCGTGATCAAGATCCTCACGCCCTACGTGAAGAACGCGAGCGCGCTCGCGTCGATCGCGCCCACCACCAACATCCTCGACGACCTCGAGGTCAACTCGGCGCGCCTCGTGGACGTGGTGCTCGAGTTCGAGGACGCCTTCGACATCGAGATCGCGGACGACGACGTCGACGCGGTCGAGACCGTGGGCGACGCGGTCGGCCTGATCGCCGCCAAGCTGGGCTGACGCCGGGCCCCGCGTGGACCGCGTCCTGCGCCGCCAACGCGCCTTCGCACACGCGATGGCGCCGCTGGTGCTGCCGCTGCTGGCGGCGGCGCTGCGCTTCGGCTGGGGCGTCCGGGTGGAAGACCGGGACGCCCTGCGCCGGGCGTACGCGCGCGCGCGGCGCGAGAGCGAGGCGCCGCTGCTGATCTGCGCCAACCACCTGACGATGATCGACTCCGCGATCATCGCCTGGGCGCTCGGGTCGCCGGGGTTCTACCTGCGCGATCTGGCCTCGCTGCCGTGGAACACGCCCGAGCAGACCCTGTTCGCGGCCGGGCCGCTGCGCGCGGCGGGGGCCTGGCTGCTCAAGTGCCTGCCGCTGCGCCGCGGCGGCAAGCGGGCCGACACCGCGCGCGTCCTGGGGCGGGTGACCGCGCTACTGTCCCGGGGCGACGTGGTGCTGATCTTCCCGGAGGGCCGGCGCAGTCGCAGCGGGCGCGTCGAGACCGAGGCGCCCGCGTGGGGGGTGGGCCGCGTGGTCCGAGCCGTACCCGGGTGCCGGGTGCTCTGCGTGTACCTGCGCGGGGAGCACCAGACCGGTCACTCGGCGCTGCCGCGTCGGGGCGAGCGCTTCCGGGCGCGCATCGACTGGCTCGAGCCGAAGAGCGAGCGGCGCGGCCTGCGCGGCTCGGTCGAGGTGGTCGACCAGATCGTGACGCGGCTCGCGGCGCTCGAGCGCGAGGTGCTCGATGCTCGGTAACGACGTCGTCGACCTGCGCGACCCCGAGACCCGGCCCGGCGCGCAGCACGGGCGCTTCGACGCGCGCGCGTTCACGAGCGCCGAGCGCGCGGCACTCGCCGCGCAGCGCGACCCGCGGGCGCGCGCGGGCCTGCGCTGGGCGCTGTGGGCCGCCAAGGAGAGTGCCTACAAGGCGGGGCGCCGGCTCGATCCGGGGCTCGTGTGGTCGCCCGGCCGCTTCGCGGTGGACCTCGCGTGCGGTCGCGTGACGGCCGCGGGGCGCCGCTTCCGCGTGCAGGTGCGCGCCGACGCCGAACGGATCCACGCGGTCGCCACGGCCGAGGCGCGCTCCGCCCAGGGCTGGATCGCGAGCCTGGCGGGCGGTGACGACTCCCCGTCGCGTGCCGCCCGCGCGCTGGCGCGGACGCGCATCGGCGCCTGGCTCGGCGTCGAGCCGGACGAGATCGACTTCGCGCGCGACGGTCGCGCCCCGGTCGCACTGAGGCGCGGGCGCCCGCTGCCGCTGTGGCTCTCGCTCTCTCACCACGGGCGCTTCGTGGCCTGCGCACTGCTGCCCGGCGAGGCCGTCCGTGGCTGAGCGCCGCCCGATCCGGCGCCTCGCGATCGCGAACCGCGGCGAGGCCGCGCTGCGCTGCGTGCGCGCGGTGAAGTCGCTGCGCGCGCTCGAAGGCGGCGAGCCGGCCTGCATCGCGCTCTACACCGACGCGGATCGCGACGCGCCGTTCGTGCGCCAGGCCGACCACGCGCTGTGCCTCGACGCGCCGTCGGGCGCGGTGGCGGCCTATCTCGACCACGCGGGCCTGCTGGCCGCGCTGCGCGAGGCCGAGGCCGACGCGGTCTGGCCCGGCTGGGGCTTCGTCGCCGAGGACGCCGACTTCGCCGAACGGGTGCGCGCCGAAGGCCTGGCCTTCCTGGGCCCGCCGGCCGAGGTGATGCGCGCGCTGGGCGACAAGATCGAGGCCAAGCGCCTGGCCGAGGCGGCCGACGTCCCCGTGCTGCCGTGGAGCGGCGGCGCACTGGACGACGTCGAGGCGGCCGAGCGCGCGGCCGCCGAGATCGGCTTCCCGCTGCTGGTGAAGGCCTCCGCCGGTGGCGGCGGGCGCGGCATCCGCGTGGTCCAGGAGCCGGGTGCTCTGGCCGCCGCGTTCGAGAGCGCCTC
>JASJBO010000076.1 GCA_030066475.1 Myxococcota bacterium | reverse complement strand
ACTCCCCCTCCGGTGCGGAGACACCTTGCCCGAGGAGATCTGCGGGCGCGACGTCACCACGGGAGATCGCTACGAGATCGAGTTCCGCACGAGCCGATCCACCGGCGTGTGCATCGACGGCAACGGTGGGAGCACGTGCGCAGAGACCGGGGGCCTCCACTCCTACCGTCGCTCGGCGCGCGACGGAGTCGGTGACGCCTGCGACAACTGCCCGGGCGCCCCGAACCCGGACCAGTTGGACTCCAATGGGGACGGCGTGGGCGACGCCTGCCTCGTCCCCGAGCCCGCCCTCTCCGCCGCCGGCTCTTGCGCGGTCGCGACCCTCCTGTGGCTCGCGCGCTGCCGTCGGGAGCGCCCGGGACAGGAGATTTGACCCGGGGGCGCTGCGCCACCGCGATCGCGTCCTAACGCGTCCGCAGCGCCTCGGCGCGGCGCTCGGCCTTCTCCCACATGCGGAGGTAGCCCTCCGCCGACTTGAACAGCGGCTCGAGCTCGGCGTCGCTCACGCCGTCGCGGCGCACGTCCTCGATCAGCTCCGGGACCAGGCCGATGTGGACCAGGCCCTCGGTGTTGAAGTCGAGCGTGCGGTTGCCGACGCGCGGCTGCTCGAAGGTGACGTCCCCGGCATAGGACTCGAACGGGTAGGTGATCGGGCCCTCCTGCGGCGCGGCGCACCCGCTGCGCGGGCCGAAGCGCGGGCCGGGCGCGCCCGCGAAGCCGTTCAGGTCGAAGCCGAACCCCTGGGCGGGGAAGCCGCCGTTGTCCTCGATCCGCTCGATGTCCCGCTGGAACCCGTCGTCCATGGTGGCGCTCTCGGTCGCCGAGCGGCAGCGGCCGAAGCCGCTCTTCGAGACGCCGCCCAAATGGTACAGCGCACCGTCGTTGTCGAGCCCGTGCGTGCCGGCCGCCGGATAGTCGTTCTCGACCAGCATCTCGAAGGCGCGCTTGTAGGCGCGCCGCGGCAGGTGGTCGATCTCGATGATCATGCCCCGCCGCATCATCTGCTCGATCAGGTGCTCGCCCAGCGGCGTGAGGCCGGCCTGCTGGCAGACCTCCTCGTCGCCGGGCGGATCGAGGAACGCCACCAGGAAGGGCGCCAGCGTGCCGATCGGGTCGAGCGGGAAGCCACTGAAGTCGTTGGGCGGCGGGCCGAAGAAGTCGTCGCGCGGCCGGTTGAGGGCCGGGAAGCTCTCCGGGCCCTTGTCGAACACGCTCGGAACGTCCGGATCGCACTCGGGCGTGTAGTTCGAGAAGTGGCCGGTCTGGATGAAGTTGCCGAGCTCGATGAAGAACTTCTGGCCGTCGCCCGCCGAGAACGCGTTGTCGTACTTGTGGACCGGGAAGAGCGCGCGGACGCCGCGAGCGTAGTAGTCGTCGAGCTTCTCGATCACGTCCTGCGCGGTGCAGGCAAGCGTGCCGGCGGGCGGCACCAGGAAGCAGTCGAACAGGTTGGAGGTCTCGATCCCGAGGATCACCGCGAGCTTCCCGCGCGCGATCACCCGGCGCGCCTGCGCGGGCGACGTGACGATGCGGAACCAGCCGCGCCCGGGGCCGCCCTCCTGCGCGTCGATGTAGCCCTGGAGCCGGTAGCTCTCCTCGATGATCCGGTCGACCGCCACCATGTCGTTGCACGAGTAGCGGACCTGCTGGGCGCCGAGCCCCGTGGTGAGGTCGCAGATGATCTGGTTGCTGGTGGCGTGGTTCACGACCAGGCGCAGGCCGCCCAGGTAGGCGCGCTCGAGCCACTTGTAGTACTGCACCTGGTGCGTCGAGCTGAACGGGGCGTTGGGCCAGTCGGTGAACGCGGGCCAGCCGGCCGTGGCGTGGTTGGGCCCGGGCGTCTCGCCGAACAGGAGGGTCGTGAGCAGCGCGTTCGGGTCGGCGCCCCCGTCGTCGAAGCCGAACCCGAACACGTCCTTGCGGCCGTCCACCCCGTGGTAGGTCGCGCAGTCGGACAGCGCGTGCTCGACGCCGAGCGGGTGGAAGGGCGCGCCGTGGAAGATGCCGCCGCCGCCGAACGAGAAGTTCGAGAAGAGGTGCGAGTGGGTGTCGACGAAGCCGAACAGCGAGCCGTCGTCGAAGACGCCGCGCTGCACGCGGCCCGTGGCGTCGACGCTCGCCTCCGGGAACTCGGCGCAGTCCTGGCTGCGGTGCAGCCGCAGCGGCGCGGCGGCGTCGGGATCGTCCACCATTCCCGTGGTCGCGACGTAGCGCCCGGACGCGAGGTGGCGCAGCCGCAGCCCGCCGAGCAGCCAGCCCGGAGACTCGAGCGCCCACTCGGCAGGCGACTCGAACGAGTCGTCGATCAGCAGCACGTCCGAGAGCAGCTCGGCCTCGCGCACCAGGCGGCTGCCGTCGGACACGAGGTAGGAGCCGTCCTGGTCGTAGAAGAGGTAGGTCCCGAGGCCCGAGGGCTTCAGGAAGAAGCGCGCGCCCGCCGCCTGCGAGCGCGGCGCGAACGCGTAGGCGTCGCCCGCCTCGCTGACCGCGAGCCGAAGGGGGGCGCGGCCCAACCGGAGGGTGCCGACCTCGACGCAGCGGTTGGCCGCCCGGTAGACCGGCCACGCGAACTCCTCGGACGGGTCACACCGAACGCCCAGCAGGGCGAGGGTCGCGGCCAGGAAGAGGGCAGCTCGGATCGGCTTCATCAGGGCCCCACGCGGCTCGGCGTCGGCGCGTCGAGCAGCCTACCAGTCGTTCAGCTCGGGCGCACGGCGGGGCGGTCTTGGGTGCTAGCAGCCGGTTCGACCTCCGCGCGGCCAGCCGGAGGCGAGCGAAGTCGGCAGCTATCCCTCGGCCATGAGATCGAAGTCCCCGCCGAGCACCCGGTCGAGGCGCCCGGTGCGCCAGCCGCGGACGCCGTCGCGCACCAGTGGAGAGGGCTCCGAGCGGTAGCGGCGCACGATGCGCAGCTCGCCGGAGCCCAGCGAACCCAGGGCCGCGCGCGCAGGGCCGCGCAGGGCCCCGGCGCTGCCGTCGCCCGGATCGCCCGCGTGGGCCACCACGTGCACCGAGGCGCGGTGGCGGTCGAAGCCGCGACCCGCGTCCGCGGGAACCTCCAGCACGTGGAGACCGTCTTCCGGCGCGAGGATCGAGTAGGCGCCAAAGCCGCTGACGGAGAGCACGAGCGCGAAGGGATCGCGTTCGTCCCCGGCGCGCTCCTCGAGCACGTCGACCTTCATGCGCCGCTTCTCGCCCCAGAGTCGGTACATCGCTCCGATCCGGCGCGCGAACGCATCGCAGCCGGCGTCGGGCAGGCCGCCCTCGAGCGAGCCCCGCACCTCCACGAAGGCCGCCTGCGGTCGCCCCTGCTCGACGTCTTCGCGGGCGACCTCGAGGAGCATCAGCGTCTGGGCGACGGACTGGAGCAGGCCGGTGGGAGCGCGCTCCCGGCGGCTCCGCCGCAGCCGCCCGAGCAACGAGCCCGTCCGGCGGACGCCGGCCTCGATGCGGCCCTGGTACTCGTAGCGCCCGAGCATCTCGAAGCGATCGGGCGAGCGCCAGAAGTCCGTCAGGCTCGTCATCTCCAACACCTCCTGCTTGCGCTGCTGCCAGACGTCGGCAGCGACCACTTCGCGCAGGTCCGCGTGGTGCGTCTCGAGCAGGGCCAGCTCCTCGGGCGTACCGCGCGCCTCGCGAGCGATCGCGAGGAGGCTCGGCTGATCGTCGTCGCCGGCCGCCGCCTCCGCGGGGGAATGCGCCTCCTCGCTCTCGTCCGGCGCGTCGGGGTCGATGAACTGCACGTCCAACGCGCCCTCGCGAACCGTCACGTAGAGGAACTGGTCGCCGGTCGGAAACTCGCGCTCGACGATGGTACGGGCCAGGGGAGCCAGCAGATGGCGCTCGATGGCGCGCTGCAGCGGCCGCGCCCCCAGCGTCGGCGAGAAGCCCTGCTCGAGCAGGTACTCGATGCCGGCGGGGTCCCATTCCACCGCCCAGGGCCGCGCGCGCAGCCCCCGGCGCTGCAGGACGTCCTCGAGCTCCTTGCGCAGGATGCCCCGCATGGTCTCGCGATCGAGCGGGCGGAACACCACCACCCGGTCGAGGCGGTTCAGCAGCTCGGGGCGGAACGCGCTGCCCACGGCCTTGAGCACGTCGCGCGAGCTGAAGCGATCCCGCCCGCCCGAGAAGCCCAGCCGCTCGCCGCTGGGCATCGTGGCCCCGAGGTTCGAGGTGAGGATCACGATGCAGTAGCGGAAGTCCGCCACCTGCCCGCGCCGGTCGGTGAGGCGGCCGTCGTCGAAGAGCTGCAGGAAGAGGTCCCAGACCCGGGCGTGGGCCTTCTCGAACTCGTCGAGCAGGAGCACCGAGAAGGGCTGCTGCCGGATCCGATCGACCAGCGCCTCGGTGCCGTGGGGCTCGGGCGAGCCCAGCAGCCGGTCGAGGTCCTCCGGCCGCTGGAGCTCGCTCATGTCGATGCGGATCATCCGGTCCGGAGAGCCGAACAGGAACTCCGCCAGGGTCTTGGCGATCTCGGTCTTGCCCGTGCCCGTGGGACCGGCGAAGAGGAACACGCCGAACGGTCGCGAAGGATCCGTCAGGCCGGCCTTCACCATCGAGACCCGCTCCACCAGGCACTCCACGGCCTCGGGCTGGCCGATGACCCGCTCGGAGAAGCGCCGTCCCAGCGCGGCGACGTCGAGTCCCCGGCGCTCGTCGAGGATCTGGGGCGGCAGCCCGGTGATCTCCGAGAGCGTCACGATCAGGTCGTCCACCTGGATCTTCGGACGGCGGTCCGGTGCCGCGGCGACGAGCCGCTTGCGGGTGATCTCGAGCAGTCGCATCAGGTTGCCGGGCGCGGCCCGATCGGCGAGGTACTGCTGGGCGAGCTCCCAGGCCTCGGTGAGGACGGCCTCGCGCTCCGCGGGCTCGGCGTGAGCCTCCCACCAGCGGCGCGCGAGGCCGCGGGTCGCCGCCGCGAGCAGTGGCTCGACGCGGCGCACCGAGACGCTGGTGGTGATGCGCGGGCGCGCCCGCACGAGCCGCTCGTAGGGACCGGGCGCACACTCGCCCAGCACGGTCAGCGCGCCGCTCTCCAGGTGGGGCAGCAGCAGATCGAGGGCGCTCGCGCTGCTGTAGCGATGGGTCCCGGCCTCGGCGAGGCGGTCGAAGTCCGGCACGAGCCAGAGCACGCGCTGGCCGCGCAGCTGGGCGAGCAGCTCCTGCATGCGCTGCTCGAACTGGCCGTAGTAGGTCTGGCCCGCCACGAGGCTGGTGGGACCGGCCTCGAAGATCAGCCAGCCCTGCGGCTGCAGGCGCGCGGCTACGGCCTGCGCGATGCAGGTCTTGCCGACGCCGGACTCGCCGACCAGCAGCACGGGCCGCTTCGACCCGACCAGCTCGGCCTCGACGGCGGCAACCTGGTCGTCCAGCGCGGGATGGGAGATGAATCCGCGGTCGCCGGGTCCATCCCAGACCACGCCCACCGAGCCGAGCAGCGCTCGATCGATGCGCGAGCCGCGCCAGCGCTCGAGCTCCTCGAGCAGGTGGGCTCGCGGCTCCGGGTCCAGACCTTCGAGCAGCGGGCGCAGCGCGCCGAGGTGCTCGGCGTCGAGCCGCTCGAGCTCGTCGCCGAAGACGATGCCCTCGCCGGCCTGGCTGCGGGCGGCGACGAAGTCGAGCAGGAAGCGGCGGCTGAGGCGGTAGTCCCACTGGTCGGCGGTGTGGGCCAGGACGGCGCCCACGATGCTCCGATCCGTGGGCACGACCTCGGCGAGATAGCGCAGGCCGAAGTACAGCGACCAGGGCGCGACGCTGCCGACCGCCTCGAGGATGCGGTCCTCGACGCCGTCGCGGTCGCGGCGCGCGCGCATCGCTTCGACCGCCATGCAGGCGATGATCGCGTTGTCGCCCGCGAAGTACGCCGCGCGCTCGGCGCCCCCGACGCCCTCGTCCGCGAGCAGCGCCACCCCCTCCTGGAAGCCCGGGTCGTCGAGCAGGTCGGCGGGGTGGGCGCTCGCCTGGTAGAAGCCCTGCACCTCGGACGCCACGGCGTAGATCGAGCGCTCCGGGGCCGGCGCGAGGGCCGGCGCCGACGCCGACGCGCGCCCCCGGCGGTAGCCCCACCACGCGGTCAGCGCGAGCGACGCCAGGATCCAGACGGCTGCCAGGAGATGCTCGGACTGCATGCGCGAAGGATGCCGGAGGACGGCGATTTCCGCCGAGCTCCGTCCCCGTGATCGGCGAGCTCGACGAATGGAGTTGTCGTCTGGAGCAACCCCGTATGTCGTCTGGAGCGCATCATTTCGGGTGGAATCGCCTGGAGGAGTCCGGCTCCGATTTGAAATGCTGCGCGCCGCCGATCCGAGGAGAGTCTCGTGCGATCCACCATCCTGCTGCCGCTCGCGCTCGGAGCTGCCATGGCCGCCACCACGCCCGCGCCGCGCGCCGCCGCGCAGGGCCCCGCTCTGGCGGACTGCCGCGCGCTGCTGCTGCGCTTCGTCGACGACAGCTGCGGCCCGGAGAACCCCTGCCTCCAGCCCGATCTCGTCGCCGCCGACGACGCCTGCCGCCAGGCAGTGGAGGACGATCCCGCGAGCGGAGAGGCGCGGCTGTTCCGGGCCTACACGCGCCTGCTGCGCCTGGGCGAGCAGGACCACTTCGGGCCCGACTTCCGCACCACCCTCCAGGGCATCCTCGACCGATTCGCCTTCAGCACGGACGGCAACCCCTTGCAGTACGGCCTGACGGCCGACGGCCGCAGCCTGCTCGACTTCACCGCCACGCCGCCGGAGACCACCGATCCCGCGTTGTTCGGACGCGCCGACGGCTCGATCTCGGACCGCGATCCCTTCCACGGCGTCCATCTCGAGCCCGGCAGCTACATCCTGGCGATCGCCCCGCGCCACACGAGCGCCTACAGGGTGGTCCGCGGCGCCGCGTACTTCGCCTCGACCTACACGGTCACGCGAAACGAGACCGACGGCTATCAGCGCGTCCTCTCGGACCACGGGGACTACCGCATCCAGGTCACGGGGGACGTGGACGTCTCCTCCTTCGAGGGCTCCCTCGTCTACGACTCCGAGAGTGAGTCCGTATCGGTAGACCGGCACGCCCTGACCGTGCACGCGGCGGGAGACGTCGTCTTCGACGTGCTCTCCTGGGAGCAGGACGACGAGCCGCCGTCCGGCGGCCACGCGGGCGCGCCGATCGACGTGAACGGCGACGGCGAGATCGCCTTCTTCGAGGCCGAGGTCTTCCTGTTCCGCGACGACGGCCTTCTTGGCGAAGGCGACTTCATCGCGAGCTGGGACGGCTCCCGCGACCGTCCGATCGAGCTCCCCGAGGACTCACCGACCGGCGGCGACCTCCAGCACAGCTTGGAGCACGCCTGGCTCCCCGCGATCGAGGCGTCGCTCGCCGACCTCGCGGCGATCGCCGACAAGACGATAGAGGTCTCGATCACGCCGAACTCGGCGCCCGTCATCGCGCTGGACGAGGAGGGGCCGGGCGAAGCCCCGGCGCGCCGCGAGGTGGACTACGGGGACGTCAAGCTCTTCGAGGCGGCGCTCCACGCGGCGCGGGCGACGATCCTGCTCGCCACGGCCCTCGATCTCGAGCTCGACCTCGACTCGCTCACGCCCCTGGTCGCCGCGCTGCGCATCCAGCAGGAGATCCTCGACGCGAACGCGCCGCTGCTGACCTTCCTGCCGGGAGCCGCCGCTCCCCTGGCCGCCTCCAACCAGGCCCACGGCGACGCGATCGACGCCTACCTGGCCGCCTCCCGGTTCGTTCGGGCCGAGACCGACGACCAGCTCGACGACTTCTTCGTGATCGAACGCCAGGCCCTCTGGCAGGAGGCCCAGGTCCGCACCGAGCTCGCCGCGCTGCGGCGGTCGGTGGTGGCGCCCGCCTCGATGCTCTGCAGCCGCACGCCCTGGACCATCGCTCGGCTCGAGGAGCTCAACAATACCATCGGCACGCAGCTCGACGCCGGCGGCGTGCTCACCGACCTGAACGCGCTCTACGGGCAGACATCCGTCGGCGTCCGAGACCTGCTCCCGGAGATCGACTACGACCTCCCGAGCGGGAAGAACTCCGTGCGGACCCCGAACTGGTCGCCGGGCGGCGTGCTGCTCGACACGCCCTTCCCCGACGTCACCTTCAACGGCGTCCTGCTGTCCGCCGCCGCCGAGCTCGACTGCGACGGGGACGGCGTGCCCGACGACGGCGACGGATCCGGAACGCTGGGCGACGCGCCGTGCCCTTCGGGTCAGCTCCTCGGCTGCGACGACAACGCCCCGCTCACGCCGAACGGGCCGGAAGCGGGCACGTGCGTAGCGGGCAGCATCCTGGGCTCGGCCTGCGTCACCAACGACGACTGCGGGCAAGGTGGCACCTGCTCCGAGGCCGGCGCCTGCACGGCGGGCACCGTCCTGGGGGAGCGCTGCCTCTCCGCCGGCGAGTGCGGCGCGGGGGGATCCTGCACGCTGGCCCAGGAGGACGAGGACGAGGACGGCGTGGCCGATGCGACCGACAACTGCCGCGCCGCTGCGAACGCGGACCAGGCCGACTCCGACACGTTGACAGTCGTCGCGCGTCCGCTCGACGTCGACGTGCTCGAGCCCGACCTCTGGATCTGGGCGAGTTGGAGCCTGTCGGCAAGAGGGCCCGGCTCGGGGGAGTTCGCGTTCGGCTCCTGCGACGCGGCGCAGGACTTCGACTCGGACTACGTAGATGGGAATGAGCTGATCGAGGTCATCGAGACCGGCCAGCTGCTGTGCCTGGGACGCTGCACCGGGCCCGACTGCGAGCCGCTCTACGAGATCGACATGCGGACGGTGGCCCACTGGGACCGCACCTGTGTAGACGGCGCCGGCGGCCTCGACTGCCTCGCGTCGGGCGGCCGGACCTCGTACGTACGCTCCCCGGTCGGAGCGGGTGACCCGGTCATCTTCGTGTCGGAACCCAACCGCGTGGTCGACGAGCTCGCGCCGGGCGTCTTCCTCAAGAGCAGTGGCTTTCGCCTGGAGGGCGAGAGGCTCGAGTTCGCGTACGACAGCTGCGAGGTAGCCTCCTTTCCGAGGTGGTCGGACGACTCCCTCTACGGCGGATGGGCGACGGTTCACGCTCTCGCCGAGACGAGAGCGCCGTTCTGTGCCCGCGACCCCATCACCGAGCAGCGCTACGACCTCCAGCTTCTCTCGGTCTTCGACCCCGATGTTGGGTGCATCGACGGCGACGGCGGCGGGTGGTGCGCGCGAGCCGAGGGCTTCACGTCCTACCGGCGCGCGGCGTTCGACGGCGTGGGCGATGCCTGCGACAACTGCCCAGGCGCCCCGAACCCGGACCAGGCGGACGCGAACGGAGACGGCGTGGGCGACGTCTGCCTCGTCCCCGAGCCCGGCCTCTCCGCCGCCGGCCCCTGCGCCGTCGCGGCCCTCCTGTGGCTCGCGCGCCGGCGCCGGGGGCGCGGGGAACAGGGGATCTAGCGGGCCGGTCCCGCGGGTGGCCCGCCGTCCGTGGCCAGGTCGAAGCGCATGCCCTCCACGCCCACCGCCACCTCGCCGTCGTAGACGTCCGAGACGCCCCACAGCGCCAGCCAGCGCAGCGGCGCGCCCATCGGCATGCGGTGCGACAGCACGAGGCGCGGGACGCCCGCTTCCTGCGCCACGCGCGCGATCTCGACCGGGCTCGAGAACAGGGTCATCACGCGCTGGGCGTCGGGAAAGTCCACGCCGGAGCGCTCGACGGCGCGTGCGATGCGCTCCTCGGTCAGGATCCACTGGAACGGCACCGTGGCGTTCACCAGCAGGTCGGCGCCGCGTGCGTGACGCACGGTGTCGGCGTCGGCGCGGGCGTCGCCGTTGAAGACGACGGCGCGGTCGGCCAGCTCGATCCGGTAGCCCAGCGACGGCTCGACCGGTCCGTGGTCGTTGCGGAAGGCGCGGACTCGCAGGCGGCCGCGCTCGAGCACCGGGACCGCCGCGTTCCCGGGCACCTCGACCGTCCGTACCGCCGGCACCGCGTGGCGCGGGTCGAGCGCGCCGGCCCCGGGGAGTGCGCGCAGACGGCGGTCGGCGGCGTAGGCGATCGCGAGTCCGCGCATCACCTCCTCGATGCCGGGGGGACCGTAGACGGCGACGGGTCGCGTGCGACCGAGGAACCACGAGCCGTGGATCGCGTCGGCGATGCCGCCGAGGTGGTCGTGGTGGAGGTGCGTGACCAGGATCGTCGACAGCTGGCGAATCGGCAGGCCGAGCGCGCCGGCCAGCAGCGGACCGCCGCCGCCTGCATCCACCAGCAGCATCTCGCCGTCGGCCACCACCGCGTTGCACGCCGAGCGCTGCCCCGCGTCGGCCACGGGTCCGGCGGTGCCACACAGCACCACGTGCAGGTCGCCGTCGCGCAGCATGACCGGCTCGGCCCAGAGCCCCGCGGCGAAGCGCTCGACCGTGAAGTCTGCCAGGGGCTCCCACGCGAGCCAGACCGTCGTGCCCGCGATGGCCAGGACCAGCGCGAGGACCGCTCCGAGACGCACCAGCAGCGTGCTCATGCCGAGGGCTCCCGAGCTTGGAGTCTAGCCGGGAGCACCCGTGCGAGTGCGCCGGCCGGGGCGCACGCACGCGAGCGCCTGGGGTACGCTTGCGACGCGATGAACGGGGCCCTGCTGGCGGCGGCCATCGTGCTCGACGCGTGCCTGGCTGCGCTGGTGTCACCTCCCTTCGAGTGGCTCGTCCTCCACCCGTTCGTCTGGGTGCCGGCGTTCTGGATCCTGGGCCGCGTCGAGCCGCGGCGGGCGCTCTGGCTCGGCGCGCTCGGCGGCTTCGCGATGATGGCGGTGCTCTACCCGTGGCTGCCGCGCACCGTGATCGAGTTCTCGCGCTTCCCCCTGCCGGCCGCCGTGGCGGTCTACCTGGGCTACGCGGCACTGTTCGGGCTGTTCCTCGGCGTCTTCGGCTGGGGCTTTCGCGCCGTCCGGCGCGCCAGCGGCAGCCGGTGGCCGCTCGGGATCGCCGCCTGGTTCACGGCGTGCGAGTTCCTGAACCCGCAGCTGATCCCCTTCCACCAGGCCGACGCCTGGTACCGCGTGCCCTCCCTGTCGCTGGTCACCAGTGCGACCGGACCCGGCGGCGGCACGTTCCTGGTGATCCTCGTCAACGCGGTGGTGCTCCAGGCGCTGGAGCACGGCGCGGGCCAGGGGTCGTCCCGGCGGGCGCTGCTGCGCAACGCCGCCGTCGCGCTCGCGGCGCTCGCGGCCGCCTGGGCCGTCTCGGCGCTGCGGCTCGACGCGGTCGAGCGGGCCGAGCGCGACGTCCGCCCGCTCCGCGTCGCGCTGGTGCAGCCGAACGTCTACGGAGCCGCGCGCAGCGAGCAGCTCGCGGCCGATCCGGCGCTGCTCGGCCACGACCTGGTGGCGCTCTCGCGCGAGGCGGCGCGGACGGGCGGACCGATCGACGTGTTCGTCTGGTCGGAGGGCGCGCTCGGTCGCACTCCCCGCTCGCCGAGCAACCGCGCGGTGCTGGACTTCGCCCGCGAGAGCGGCGCCGAGATCTGGACGGGGGCGAGCTTCTCGGGCCGACACCGCGACGAAGAGCGCCGCCCGTTCAACTCGGCGTTCCGGATCGACACGGGCGGCGGCGTGGACCGTCGCTACGACAAGACGGTGCTGGTCCCGTTCGGCGAGTACGTGCCGCTCACGCGTTGGCTCCCGGCGCTGGGCCGGATCCGCGGCCTGGGGCGCTATCTCCCGGGCGAGGAGCTCCTGATCTACGACGCCGACCGGGCGCGCTTCGCGTTCCTGATCTGCTACGAGGCGATCCTGCCCGGGGTGGTGGGACAGGCGGTCGAGCGCGGTGTGGACCTGCTGGTGAACCTCACCTTCGACGGCTGGTTCGGCGCCAGCGCGGCGCCCCACCAGCACCTGATGCTGGCCGCGCTCCAGGCGGGGCGCTTCGGGACGCCGATGATCCGGAGCGCGGGCACCGGGATCAGCGCACTGGTGGACGCGCGCGGCGTCGTCACCGAGCGCAGCGGCCTCTACACGCGCGAGGTGCTGGTGGGGAGCGTGCGGCCGCTGCGCGTCCCCACCTTGTACTCCGCGTGGGGCGACTGGTTCGCGTGGATCTGCGTGGCGGCGTCGGCCCTGCTGCTGGTGCGCGCGCGCCGGAGCCCGCGTGCGTAGCCGCGAGCTGGGCGAGGTGGTCGCGCGCTGCGTGCGGGCGCTGCGCGACTCGCCCCTCGAGCCGCTGCTGGCCGAGGCGCTCGAGATCGAGCGCGGGCGCTCGCCGCGCGCCGGGGGACGCGGCGCGCCCTGGAGTCGCCAGCGCCGCGACCGCCAGGTGCGTGCGGCGCTCGAGGCGGGAGTGCGCTCCGGGGCGGGAGACACGGCACGGCAGCGCGCCGTCGAGCGGGTGGTGCGCGCCTACGCGGCGGAGATCCGCGATCGCTTCGACCCCCGCGTGCACGCCCTCGCCGCCTTCCTGGGGCGCCGCACCTTCAACTGGATGAGCCACGCAGCGGCCGGCGATCGCGTGCGTCCCTGGCGCCTGCCCGACCGACTCGGGTCGCGCATCGCGATCACGGGCGCCACGGCGGAGCTGCGCGAGCTGGCCGCGCGGGCCACCGTGCTGCTGGTCCCGACGCACCAGTCGCACAACGACACGCTGCTGTTCGGCTACGCCCTCGACCGGCTCGGGCTGCCGGGCTTCGCCTGGGCGGCGGGACTCAACCTGTTTCCCAACGCGTGGATCGGCGCCGCGCTGCGCCGCGCGGGCGCTTTCACGGTGGACCGCACGCGCCCGGGCCGGCTCTACCGGAGCGTGCTCGAGCACTACGTCGCCCGGCTGCTCGAGAGCGGCCGTCACACGCTCGTGTTCGCCGGCGGAGGGCGCAGCCGCAGCGGTGCGATCGAGTCGCGCGTGCGGCTCGGGCTGCTGCGCGCCGGCCTGCGCGCCCAGCGGGCGCTGCGGCGCAGCGGCGGCGGCCCGGCGGGCGTCTTCGCGGTGCCGGTGACCGTCTCCTACCACTACGTGCTCGAGGCTCCCTGGCTGATCGACCAGCACCTGGTGGGCCTCGGCGTCGACGTGCCCGCACGCCGCACCGGCCCCACCTTCGCGGACGCGCTCCGCGGCTACTGGCGCTTCTTCGGCCACGAGGACGGCGCGACGATCCGGATCGGCGCGCCCCACGACCTCGGCGACTGGCTGGGCGATGCCTCCGCGACCGCCGCACCCGACCGCGCAGCCGTCGCCGCGCTCGGCCAGCGCATCGTCGACGACTTCCACGCCAACGCCACGGTGCTGGGCTCTCAGCTCGTGGCCCGGGCCCTGTTCGAGCGCCTGCGGCTCCACCACCCGGGTTCGCTCGCTCGGCTGCTCGCGCTGCCGCCGGCGGCACGCGGCGTCGCGCAAGCCGAGCTCGTGGACGCGGCGAACCGGCTGCGGGCGTGCGTCACCGAGGCGGCCGGCCGCGGCGCCCTGAAGCTGGGCAACGCCCTCGAGGGCGAGGACTGGATCGACCGCGGCCTGGCGCGGCTGCGCGAGCTGCACGGCTCGGCGCTGCTCGAGGTCGCAGCGGACCACGTGCAGGTTCGCGACCTTCCGCTGCTCTACTACTACCGCAACCGGCTCTCGGGCTTCGGACTGGCGCTCCCCGGCGCGCCGGCCCCCCCGCCGGCCCGGGGCGAGCCCGACGCCGGGGGCTTCCTCCCGTAGCGAGACGCCGAGGCCACAGGAGCTACGCTCGCGCCATGCCCGCGAGGCTCTTCTTCGCCCTGCTGCTCCCCGCTCTCCTGCTGGAAGCGCCGCGCTCCGGTGCGGAGGCGCTTGGTCCGGCTCCCCGCGACGGGGACGGGCGCTTCACCAACCCGGGTGGTCCGCTCGGGCACGGCAGCTTCGGCGTGCGCTTCCCGTTCTTCCTGCGCCGCATCGCGGGCTCGTTCCGCACCCGCGCGGACGCGCCGCGCCGCATGCTCAACGACGGTGCCTTCCTGCGCGAGAACGCGCGCCACAGCGTCCCCACCGTCACATGGATCGGCCATTCCACGCTGCTGGTGCAGATGGACCACGTGACCTTCCTCACCGATCCGATCTGGTCGCGCACGGCGAGCCCCGTGTCCTTCGCCGGCCCGCGACGCTTCGTGCCGCCCGGGCTCGCGCTCGAGGACCTGCCCCCGATCGACTTCGTGGTGGTCTCGCACAACCACTACGACCATCTCGACCTCGACACCCTGGAGGAGCTGGCGGAGCGCGATCCCGAGACGCGCTTCCTCGTGCCGCTCGGAAACGCCGAGCTGCTGCGCGATGCGGGGATCGCCAACGTCGAGGCGCTCGACTGGGGCGAGACGCGCGAGCACGAGGGCGTGACCGTGCACTGCCTGCCGTCGCAGCACTGGAGCCAGCGCGGGGTGGCCGACCGCAACCGCGCGCTGTGGTCGTCGTGGGCGGTGACGGGGTCGGAGCGCCGTTTCTACTTCGCGGGCGACACCGGCTACTTCGACGGCTTCGCGCGCATCGCCGAGGCGCTCGGACCGTTCGACCTCGCCGCCGTGCCGATCGGGGCGTACCGACCCGTGGCGATGATGCGCGAGGCACACCTCGATCCCGAAGAGGCGGTGCAGGCCGCGGTCGACCTGCGCGCGCGGCGCGCTCTGGCGATGCACTTCGGCACCTTCGATCTCTCCGACGAGCCGCTGGCCGAGCCGCCGCGGCGCTTCCGCGCGGCGGCCGCCGGCACGACGCTGGCCGACGACGCCTGGGTCCTGCACGTCGGCGAGACGCGCGAGTTCTGAGCGCCATGGTCGCGCGGGCGCGGCGCGCGATCCGGGTGGCCACGGTCGCGGTCGCCCTACTGGCTGCGAGCGCCTGCGGCGCGCCCGAGCTGACCGATCTGCTCGAGCGCTATCGGGAGCGCGTGGAGCAGTCGAGCGGCAGCGTGGTCGTGCTGGAGGATGCCGGGCCGCCGCGCCTGCCGCGGCCGCGCGAGCGCGTGCTGCGGACCGCCGACCTGCGCATGGGCGCGCTCGACTTCCTGGCGCTCCAGGGCTGCGGTCTCGGCTCGCTCGCCGGCTTTCGCAACAGCCCGCTCGGGCGGGTCATGGTGCCCACGCGGCGGCTCGTCTACGAGCTCTCGGTGCTGGACGTCGGCCACGTCTGCGCCGCCGAGCTGGAGCCGCCGCGACGCGAGCGCATCGAGGCCCTGCTGGCCGCGAAGCGCGACGAGCTGCCGGTCCACCTGTGGAACGCGGTGTGGGGCGACTCCGAGCTCGCGCGATACCTGGCCGCCGGCCGCGCTCCCGGCCTCGACGCCGCCGACGGCGACGACCTGGCGAGTCTGGCCTCGCTCCGGCGGCGGCTCGAGGAGCCGCTCGACGGCGCTGCGACGGGCGAGGCGATCGAGACCGCCCTGGCGCCCCTGCGCGACGAGGAGCCGCTCGGGGCCACGCTGCACGCGCTCGACGCCGCCGGCCGCGTGTTCGACGCGGTGCGCCGCGTGCTCGACCAGGTCGACGAGGTGGGCTGCGGCACGCAACGCGCGAAGCTGACGCGCGCCTTCCAGCAGACCTACCTGCCGCTCCAGCCACCGCTGGCCCCCCTCGACCGACGCGCCGCGGATGCGCTCCCCGAGCTCGACCGCATCTTCCGGGCCAGCGCCGAACGCCTCGACACGACCCCGGCTTCGATGCGCCACTACCACGAGGTCGTGCTCGATCCCGACGCGCCGGGTGGCCTGTGGCAGCGCTACCGCGCCGCCACCCTCGCCCACGCCGCGGCCTGGGGCCCGACCCTGCGCGCCTGCGGGATGCTGCCCGGCGAGGGCAGCGGAGAGGGCTGAGGCGCCCCCTGCGGGGAGCCCGCTTGCGTTCGGCGGGCGATTGTCCACCCTCCGTCCAGGTCATATCTAGACCTTTTTCTAACGAACCCGCGTGCCCTCCAACCTACACGAGAGGAACCCTTCCAATGCGACGAAAGATCACCCTGGCGGCACTCGCCGCCCTGCTGCTGGCCGTCACGGGCCCCGCGATCGCGGGCCACCACGAGATGGCCAAGGGCAAGAGCAAGGACATCGTCGGCACGGCCGTGGAGGCCGGCCAGTTCCAGACCCTGGCCCAGGCGCTCCAGGCCGCCGGCCTGGTCGAGACGCTGCAGGGCGAGGGCCCCTTCACCGTCTTCGCGCCGACCGACGAGGCGTTCGCCAAGATCCCGAAGCAGGATCTGAACGCGCTGCTCGCCGACAAGGAGAAGCTCACGGCGGTGCTCACCTACCACGTCGTCTCGGGTCGGGTGATGGCCGCAGACGTCGTGAAGGTCGACCGCGCCCAGACCGTGCAGGGACAGAGCGTCGAGATCGACACTTCCAACGGCGTGCGCGTGGACGGCGCCCGCGTGATCGAGACGGACATCGTGGCCTCGAACGGCGTGATCCACGTGATCGATACGGTGATCATGCCGAAGCTCTAGGGTTCGCGACGGCGGGTCCGGGCGCGCGCCCGGACCCCGCCGTCCGCTCCGCCGAGGTCGGCCCAGTGACCCTCTCGATTCTCACGCTCAATCTCTGGCACGACTCGCCGCCCTGGCGCGAGCGCATGGAGCTGGCTCGGCGCTGGATCGAGGACCTCGCTCCCGACGTGGTCGCGTTCCAGGAGGTGCTGCGCGGCGAGGCGGAGTGCCAGGCGAGAGACCTGGTCGGCAACCTCGGCTACGCCGTCGCGTTCGGGCCCGTCGTCCGATTCTGGAAGCGGAGCGACCTGTGGTACGGCAACGCGGTGGCCAGCCGCTGGCCGATCGTCGAGGAGAACGTCCTCGAGCTGCCGAACGGCGACTCGCGGCAGCGACGCGGCGCAATCTCGGTGCGGATCGAGACGCCGTGGGGTCCGCTGCCCGTCGTCGCCACCCACCTGAACCACTGCTCCGCGGAGGTGCGCGCCATCCAGGCCGACGCCCTCCTGGCGCACCTCGACGGCCTCGACCGCAGCGACACGCTGCCGCCGCTGCTGCTCGGCGACCTCAACGCCAAGCCCGACTCGCCGGAGCTGGCGGGTCTGCGCGGGCGACTGCGCGACTCGTTCGCCGAAACCGGCGAGGGCGCGGGACACACCTGGTCGGAGCGTAACTCCCAGGCGCGCGTGGCGTGCCCGCCCGGTGAGCGGATCGACTACGTGCTGGTCGACGCGCCGGCCGGCACCGGCGTGGCGGGGGAGCCGCTCGCCTGCCGCGTAGTCTGCGACGAGCCGACCGACGGCCTCTTCCCGTCCGATCACTTCGGCGTCTACGCGCGCCTGCGCGCCGCCGCGGAGCCTCGCTGAGGCTCGACCCATCCCCCTGCGACTCGGACTAGGCTTCGCGGCCGACGCACCCCGCGTCCGCCGAAGGAGACCCGGCCGTGTCGCACCGCACCCGTTCCGTTCTGACCGCCCTCGTCCTGGCCGCGAGTGCAGGGCCGGCACTCTCCGAGCCCGCTGCCGCCACCGATCCGGTGCACGCGCTGCTCGAGGAGCAGCGCCGACTGATCGAGGAGCAGCGCGAGATCATCGAGCGCCAGCGGCGGCAGCAGCAAGACCAGCAGCGCGTGATCGAGGATCTGCGGACCGAGGTGAACGACGCGCTGGGACGGGTCGAGCACGTCACGGGGGCAGCCTCTGGAGAGCGCGCCCGCACCGGCCTGGGCTGGTTCGGAGAGGTCGGCGTGCCGCCCGGCTTCGAGGTCACGGTGGGCGCCCATCTGAATCGCCAGGTGACGATCGCGGCCGACGGTGACAACACGAAGGCCTACTTCGTGGACAGCTCCAACCTGCCCAGCTACGCGTTCCTCAAGAGCAGCGTGCCGCTGGGCGACGACCTGAGCCTGCGTGCGCACGTGGAGTTCGCGCTCCAGGACAACGCGGCCAGCAGCGTGAGCCAGCTCAACGAGACCAGCGGCTTCAACATCTCCGGCCGCTACTTCGAGGCGATCGTCGACAGCAGGAAGTACGGCAGGCTCTCGTTCGGCAAGGGACTCGCGTCGGCCTTCAGCTTCATCGACCTGGCCATGGTCGCGGACGGCATGATCGTCGCGAACCTCCTCTCGCTGGGGAGTACGGCGCCGGGCCTGCTGTTCTACAGCGACGACCTCGACGCCTACAGCTCGATCACGGTGGGAGACGCCTTCCTCGACCTGGAGGGCCTCGCCCGGA
The DNA here is from genome assembly GCA_030066475.1 of Myxococcota bacterium. The sequence continues at coordinate 572 of JASJBO010000076.1, read as the reverse complement.
TCAACCGGGTCCGATACGACGCACCGGTCTGGAACGGGCTCCAGCTCTCCGGCACGGTGGGCGAAGACCAGTACGCCGACGCGACCCTGCGCTACCGCGACGAGCTGGGCGACTTCTCGCTGCTGGCCGTCACCTCCTACCAGAACGACGCGAACGGACCGTTCAGCGAGTGGCGAGTCGATTCTGCGGTCGCCATCCACCACCGGCCGACCGGACTGAACCTCACGGCGGGCGGCGCCTTCCAGGAGGCGCAGGACGACAGCCGCCGGTCCGAGGGCTTCCTGGTGCGCGCCGGCTGGCGCCGAAGGCTCTACGAGTTCGGCGAGACCAAGCTCGCGGTCGACTACTCCCACTCCTGGGACGTCACGGCGGCGGGCGATCGCGCCCGCTCGTTCGGCGCCTTCGCGCTGCAGGAGGTCGACTGGCTCGGCCTCCAGCTCTACGCCGGCTACCGCAACTACGACCTGAGCCGCGACGACATCGGCCTGGACGGCATCCACGTGTTCACGACCGGCGCCTCGCTCTTCTTCGACGTCACGGCCGGCGGCGACTGACCGCAAGCCGCCGAAGGC